>PMUN01000101.1 GCA_003166875.1 Bryobacterales bacterium
CACTCCACCGGCCCCCGCACCCCAGCCGGCAAACAGCGCTCCTCCCTCAACGCCCTCCGCCATGGACTCACCGGCCACGTCATCGTCCTTCCCTCCGAGGACCACGCCGCCTACCAACACCACACCCGCCGCCTCTTTGACGATCTCCAGCCCAAAGGCGCGCTCGAAGAGCAGCTCGTGCAATCCCTCGCCGATACATCCTGGCGCATCAACCGCATCGCCGCTCTTGAAACTAATCTTCTAGCGCTCGGCATCCACGAACAGTCCAACAAAATCGACACTGCTCACCCGGAAGCCCATGCTGCCCTCGCCATGGCAGCCTCGGTCCGCGAGCAAACCCGCGCGCTCTCGAATCTCAGCACCCACGAGCATCGCCTCTCACGCCAATTCGAAAGGACTCTCAAACAACTCCGCGAAATTCAGGCCGAGCGCCGCGAAAAAGAAAACGATCAACTAGAGAAAGCCGCCAAAATCCTGCAACTACACCAGGCCGAAGGAACTCCCTACAATCCCTCCGAAGATGGCTTCGTTTTTTCAAATGACGAAATCGAAACCTGCATCCGCCGCAAACACCACCTCCGTGAAGCCACCAACGCCTACTACACCTCGCGCGCCTGAGTGAGGCAGGTTGGCGACTGTTGGCGACCTATGCCATCTTCTGACGACCAAGCTGACTCACCACCACTGGTCCGTTCCAACAACCTAACCGAGCTAAACTGGAGCGGGAGTGTAAATGCCTGCCCCTCAAAAGCGCTCGTCCCTGCTACGCTGGTCCCTGATCGCCGGCGCTTGCGTCGTTATCGCCATCGGCGTTGTGGCAATTCTGATTGCCCGGAACTGGCCGTTTACGCCCAAGGCTGTCACCGCCGCACTGCAGGATCGGTTCGCAAGAACGGTTGAAATCCGCACTTTTCGCGTTACCTACTTTCCTCCTGGATTTGTAGCGGAAGGAATCAGTTTTCAGCACCGGAAGCGCAAGGATCTTCCGCCGCTGATCACGGTTCAAACGCTGATCGTCAAGACCAGCTACATCGGCATGTTGACCCCACAGAAGCGCCTCGGCCAGGTTCAAATAATTGGGTTGCATGTCACCGTTCCCCCGAAGAATCCGAGCGAGCCGTCGTCCGGCGTGATGCCACTGACGAACAGCAGTAAGAACGACACTCTGGCAATTGGCGAGATCACAACCGATGACGCCACCATCGAGTTCATGTCCAGCCGGTCTGATCGAGATCCATTCAAGATGGAGATTCACCGGCTCACACTCGGCCACGTGGGCCAGAACGGGCCAATTTCCTATCGTGCAGCACTGTTAAATACGGAACCGCCGGGCGAAATTCGGTCCACCGGTCAAGTCGGCCCGTGGAACGAGGATGACCCTGCGAGTACGCCCGTATCGGGTTCCTACACCTTTGACAACGCGAAACTGGGTGTCTTCAACGGCATCGACGGAACGCTCTCTTCGCGAGGTAAATTCAGCGGAACGCTCGGTCATATCGAATCCGAGGGAGGAGTCGACATACCGGACTTCCACATTTCTGGAAGCAACCATCCCGTTCACCTGTCCACCGAATTTCGTGCTGTAGTGGATGGAACAAACGGCGATACGTCTCTTGAAAACGTCAAATCGCATTTTGAGCGAACTACGGCGCTCTCGAGCGGCAGCGTCACTGGCCAACCCGGCCAACATGGAAAAACGTTGGCGCTCGCGATGACCGTCAACGCCGGCCGCATCGACGATTTGCTGAACCTTGTTACGGAAGAAAAAAAACCCTCGATGACGGGTAGCGTCAGCCTACGTGCCACAGTCAAAGTGCCGCCCGGATCGCCTGGGTTTCTGACGAAGCTGAATCTGGAAGGCGACTTCGGAGTCGGCAATGAACGATTCACCAACGCTGCGGTGCAGGCGCCCCTCAACAAGCTGACCGAGAGCGCCCGCGGCGAGAACAAGAAGCAGCAAGCAGAAGATCCTGAAACCGTGCTCTCGAATCTCAAGGGACATGTCTCCGTGAAAAATGGGACCGCAACGTTGTCGAATGTCTCGTTCAGCGCCCCTGGGACATTTGCTCAGATTCGTGGCACCTACAACCTGCTGAGCAACGCTGTCAACCTGCAGGGAATCTTGCGCACCAATGGAAAGTTGTCCGACACCACGTCCGGCATCAAAGCGGTCGTGCTGAAAGCAGTCAGTCCGTTTCTGAAGAAGAAGACCGTAACGGTAGTCCCATTCACGGTCACTGGGACGTCTATGAAACCATCCTTCGCACTAGATCTCGCCGCAAAACGGACATTCTAAACCACCTCGGAAACCGCTCATGAACGCTCTTGTCCTTTCCGCCGGCGGGATGTTCGGAGCCTACCAAGTTGGCGCATGGAAAGTGCTCGCCGACGTTTTTCAGCCGGATCTAATTGTCGGCGCCTCCATCGGCGCGGTGAACGGCTGGGCGATTGCCGCCGGATGCCCGCCCGACGAATTGATCGAGCGTTGGCTGAACATGGAATCCGTGGGGCGCTACAAATGGAAATTTCCGTCGAGCATTTTCGGAGGCGTGCTGGACACCCAACACCTTCAGCGATTGATTTGCGACATGCATCAGCGTTTCCAGCCGCGCGTGGATTTTGCGCTGGTTATGACGGACCTTCTGAAATTGCGCCCTCGCATCGTCCGCGGTCCCGATGTTACCTGGCAACATCTGGTGGCAAGCACCGCCATTGTTGGCCTCTTCGATCAAGTGCGCATCGACGGCCGGCTCTACTCAGATGGTGGGGAGCTATCAGCAGTTCCCTTGTGGGCGGCTGCCGAGTTGGGCGCTTCGAAGGCTCTGGTCATCGACGTCCTGCCCCAAATCCCGGGCCTCGTGGCAAAGACGTTCGTAGGCGCAATGAAACTGCTCTCGCCCTTTCGAGCGATTGTCCCGGCCTCTATGAAGGTGGTCCGCCTGGCTCCGCCCAAGCTGCTCGGAGCCCCGCTCGACGCCATATACTGGAAGCGTTCCAATGTCGAGCAATGGATCCGAGCCGGAGAGCGCGACGCGGCCGCAATAAAACATTCCATTCCGATTTGTTTTGGGGCAGAATAGAATACATGGCCTCTTACCAGATTCATCGTTTGAAGGACTCTCATCGCCAGCAGTTCCGTTGGGCGCCACACACTTCCGGAACAACCATCGTAAAACCCAAGGACTATGAGCCCGGAACAGTGGCGGAGGGCCCCAGCCCCTATGCGGTTTGGCTGGCGCTGCGAGAAACCGAGCAGGCGCTCCAGGTGGGCGATCTGGTGGAGATCCCCGGTGGCGATCTGCGCATTCTTAAATACATCGGATTCGAAGAAGCCCGCTGGTTTGTGCCGGAACCTCTTCCGCAGACCGCTCCGCAACCTGAGCCGCCGGTAGAGGTAACATAGAGCTATAAAATATGTACAAAGATCCCCCTGTATGGGATCGGATCAATTCCTTCGCTCTCGTTACTTATATTCCCGAGCCGTTGGCTGGGTTTCTGGATCGTTTGAGGCAGGAACTGGTGCCGAACTGTTTTCTAAGGGCGCACGTCACCATCTTGCCGCCACGGCCTGTATCGTCCTCCCCAGAGCCTGCTTGGGAAGAAGTACGCACGCTGGCAAAGCGGTTTGCCCCCTTCGACATTCAACTGGGCAACATCGACGTGCTTCCGGTGTCCGATGTGATCTGTATCCAGATAGCGGCCGGTGGCGAAGCTTTGAAGCAACTGCATGATGCGATGAATGCCGGGGCCATGCCTTATCAGGAAGATTTCCCTTTCCTTCCGCACATCACGTTGGCGCAAGAGCTTAAGCCCGATGAAGTGGACGAGCTGGTGCACGTGGCGCGCAGCCGCTGGGCCGAGTGTCCTTTTCCCAAAACCTTCAGCGCCGAAACGGTGGTCTTCGTACAAAATTCGCGCCGCAACGAATGGGCGGATCTGGGCGAGTGCGAGTTAGGGCAGGGTGATTCGAAGCGAGTGGGGAAGTTGAGTGATTTGCTGGTAGGCTAGAAGCCTGTGGCGAAGAGTCTCCTGCTGTTCCTGCTTACCAGCGCAGCAGTGTTTGCGCAGCATGAATTCACGGTCTACGAACTGCTCGCGCCCGAGACGCATAAATTCGCCATCATCTACGACGTCATGTCTTCCACGGAGGGCGCGGCGTTTTATCTGAATCCGATCCGCAAAGGGTCGAAGGCCTCCGACGAACATGTCATCGATCTCGCCACCGGGAAAGAACTGAAATTTGAGATCGTCAACGGCGAAGCGCTGAAGGTTTATTTCGCCGAGCCAATCCCCAAGCAGGGTGTGGCGCGCTTCCGAGTCTTCAAGACCTATGAGGACCCGGCATCCTACACCATCGAGGGCGATCGCATTGTCTTCGATCGTCCGCTCGGCGTGCGGCGCAATGTAGTGGTTCTGCCGGCCGGATACGAGCTGATCGGTGCGAGCGTCCCCTCCATCGTCTCCACCCAACCCGACGGCCGCGTGCGCGTCAGTATGCTGAACGATCGTGACGATCAGCTTCCCGTGAAGATCATAGGAAGGAAGCTGCCATGAGGCGCCTGTGGCTTTTGCTGCTCCCAACTTTATTGATGGCGCAGTTCCACCGCGCCGAGCAGGATCTTGAAATCCACTACTGGCTGCTCGATCCGGATTCCCATCAATTCCGCATTTCGCACGATTTCACGGTCTCAAAGCCCGGCCAGAAGTACGTCCACAGCTTTGTCCGCAAGGGCAGCGTGGTAACGAAGTCTGTCGTAATCGATCTCAACACGGGCAAGCAGCTCGATACCTCGAACGTCACCGGAAAATCGGTAAACGCCCTAGGCTATTATCCAAATCCCACCGATCCTGAATCGGTAGTGGTGCAAGGAAACCTGGATCACGCATTGGCGGAAGGCGAATCCGTGCGAGTACGAGTGATCGAGACCTACACCGACCCTGTCGGATACAGCATCAAGGACGATGAACTGGTATGGGATCGCACGCTAGGCCGCCCTTACGACGACGTAGCATTGCCGCCCGGTTGGATGCTGACATCACTAAGCGTCCCAGCCATAATTTCCCTGGATTCCGACGGCCTGGTAGTGTGCCGCTTCACGAATCCAAGAAACGATGAAATCCACGTAGTGCTAAAAGCCAAACGGCGAAAAGCAGTTAGGCCGCGAATAAACGCAAATTAACGCGAATAAGATTTGCGTTCATTCGCGTGCATTCGCGGCCAAAACGTTTTGTTCGCTTTCTTCAATTTGCGGCGCATCCACCACTATCTTCGCGATCCTCTCTCTATGAAACGCCGCATCGCCGTATGCCACTTCCGATGCCTTGGCTCGGCGGTAGAAAAGATGAACGTCATTCTCCCAGGTGAACCCCATGCCGCCGTGCACCTGGATGGCGCGATTGCCCACCTCCCGGTACGCGTCGCTTGCATAAGCCTTCGCCACCGATACCGCCAACCGCGCTTCCGGGATTCCTTCCTGGATGGCGTACGCCGCGTAATAGGCGGCCGAGCGCGAGCTCTCGGTGTACACAAGCATATCGGCGCACTGGTGCTGCACAGCCTGGAACTCGCCGATCGCGCGCCCAAACTGCTTGCGCGTTTTGGCATACTCCACCGTGATCTCGAGCAGCCGCTGCATGCCTCCGGTCATTTCCGCCACCAGGCCCACCGTCGCGATATCCAGTGCGCGATCCAAAGCCGTGCGCGCGTGGCTGCCTTGAGCCAGCAGTTCAGCCGGTATGTTATCGAATGTCACTTCGTACAGCTTCCGCGTGGCATCCATCGCAGGCAGATTGGTGATGCGCAGCCCCTTCGCATTCGATGGCACGACGAATATTGCGAGATCGCCGTCCATGCGGGCAACCACAAGAACAAAATCCGCGACCGCGGCATCCGGCACGAACAGCTTCCGTCCGTTGAGCGTCAGACCCGTAGCTTTCATCTGAACAGCATCGGGTGACCACGAAGCGGAATCCTCGAGCAACGCCACCGTGGCTTTCGCCTCGCCGCGGCAGATGGAGCCTAAATATTGCTTCTTCTGGCCATCGTTACCCGCAGCCTCCACCAAGCTGCCTGCCAGCAGCACCGTGCTCGAAAATGGCCCAGGAAGCAATGCCCGGCCCATCTCCTCCAGCGTCGCCGCCATCTCCACCATCCCCATTCCGAAACCACCGTACTCTTCCGGGAAGATGATGCCGGTCCAACCTTGCTCGGCGATCTTGCGCCATAGCGCGGCATCGAAAGCCGTCTCGGTTTCCATCTGCTTGCGAACCTCGGCCGGCGGACATTCCGCCGCGAGGAATTTGCGCACGGTGTTCTTCAGCGTAGTCTGAGTTTCCGTCAATCCGAATTGCATTTTCGATGCTCCTCAATAACTCTTGGGCAGGCCTAAAACAAAATGCCCCACAATGTTGCGCTGGATTTCCGACGTCCCCGCTTCGATGGTGTTGCCGCGGGTTCGTAAGAACGAATAAGCCCACCCGCCGTCGTCAATGGCACGGTCGCCCTTGGTGAGCTGAACGTAGGGTCCCAGCAATTCCGCCGCCACCTGCTGGAAGCGCTGGTTCAGCTCGGTCCAGAAAATTTTCTGAATAGACCCTTCCGGTCCCGGAACACCTTTTTGATTAATGCGCGTAATCGCGCGCATCTGGTTAAGCCGCATGATCTCGATTTCGATAAAGCTCTGTGCCAGCTTTTGCCGCATAACAGGGTCCTCGGCAGCGGTGTGGCCGTTACGCTGAATGGTATGCGAGAGTTCCACCAGCCGGTCGAACTGCCGCTTGAAAGCGACCTGCATGCCCGCGCCGAGCGTGGCGCGCTCGTGCATCAGCGTTCCCAGCGCAACATTCCAGCCGTCGCCCACCTGGCCCAGGACGTTCTCAGCCGGCACGCGGACGTCGCGGAAGAATAGCTCACAGAATTCACTCTCGCCGGTCAACTGCCGCAGCGGACGAACTTCCACGCCCGGACTTTTCATGTCCACCAAAATGTAGCTGAGTCCTTTGTGCTTGGCCGAGTTCGGATCGGAGCGCGTCAGCAGCGCGCACCAGTCCGCCGCCCAGCCGTAGCTGGTCCAAACCTTCTGCCCGTTGATCACGTAGTGATCGCCATCGAGTTTCGCTTCAGTGCGGACGTTGGCGAGATCGGAGCCGGCGTTTGGCTCCGAAAATCCCTGGCACCAGATTTCGTCGGCGCTGAGAATGTGCGGCAGGAATCGTTTCTTTTGGGCATCGGTACCGAACGCGATGATCGTGGGACCAATCAGCATCAACCCAAGAACATTGGCCAGCGGCGGCGCCCCAGCGCGCGCCATCTCTTCGGTAAAGATGACCTGTTCCATCAGAGTGGCACCGCGCCCGCCGTATTCTTTCGGCCAAGCGATCCCGGCCCAGCCGGCTTGAAACACTTTCTTCTGCCAGTCGCGAAGAAATTCAAAGCGCGCCAGCATTTCATCTTCAGTGCGATGCTTTTCCCAGTCAGCCGGCACATTGGCAGCGAGCCACGCGCGGACCTGATCGCGAAAACCAAGTTCAGTAGGCGTGAGGTTGAGATCCATGTATGCAGATAGCATATCAAGGGAGAACTTTGGATGGGTTGCGCGACTACTTTATTAGGCCGCGAATGAACGCAAATGAACGCGAATGCATTGTTGAGAAGCTGATAGGGGCAGTCTATGAAGTATCCAACGTCCTAGGGGCCGGATTCCTTGAGAAGGTCTACGAGCGGGCCCTACTCAAGGAGCTAGCGTTAGTGGGGCTCAACGCTCAAGCGCAAGTACGATGTCCAGTTATGTACAAAGGCCATTGTGTAGGTGAATACCTGAGCGACATTGTCGTCGCGAATGAAGTCGTCGTGGAGCTGAAATGTGTCGAATTCTTCACTAACGAACACTTGGCGCAGTGCATCAATTACCTAAGGGCCACGAACTTGAAGCTAGCGCTCCTTGTCAACTTTCAAAAACCCAAAGTCGAATGGAAGCGGATCGTCTACAATCTTTAGTTTTTGATTCGCGTTCATTCGCGTTCATTCGCGGCCTAAACTATAGAAATGGTCTCCCTCGACGGTTCGCGTCTATCACTCCCCGACGTTCACCAGGTATCCACCCACCACGCGGCCGTCGAGATAGCCCCGCCAGCGATCGCGGCTATGCAACGCTCCCGTGCCGTCGTGGAGCGCCTGGCATCCGGCGACGCGCCCGTGTACGCGGTCAATACCGGCGTGGGCCTGCTAGCCGACGTTCGCGTGCCGCCCGAGCAGCTCGAGCAACTGCAGCGCAACGTGGTCCGTTCGCATGCCTGCGGCGTGGGCGATCCGCTGGCGCGCGAAGAAGTGCGCGCCATGATGCTGATCCGCGCCAACGTGCTCGCGAAAGGTTTCTCCGGAATTCGCCCACTGGTCGCCCAACGCTTGTGCGACTTGCTGAATCGCGGCGTCACCCCGATCGTTCCCTCGCAAGGCAGCGTGGGCGCGAGCGGCGATCTTGCTCCGCTAGCCCACATCGCGCTGGTGTTGATCGGCGAAGGTGAAGCCGAATTCGATGGGGTTCGCTTGTCCGGTGGCGCCGCGATCCAGCGCGCAGGCATCGAACCTATCGTCCTCGCTTCCAAGGAAGGCATTTCGCTGGTGAACGGTACGCAAGCGATGCTCGCGGTGGGATGTCTCGAACTCCTAAAAGCGGAGACTCTGGCCCAGGCCGCCGATACGGTCTGCGCCATGACGCTGGACGGATTGCGCGGCACGCCCCGCGCCTTCGATCCCCGGCTGCATGCCGCGCGCCCCCATCCCGGCCAGGTCGCCAGCGCGGCGAATCTGACCCGGCTCCTCGAAGCGAGCGAGATCCGCCAATCCCACATCACTTGCCGTCGCGTGCAGGATGCCTATTCTCTGCGTTGCGCGCCGCAGGTGCATGGAGCGGTTCGCGACACCTTGACCGAAGCACGCCGCAGCTTTGAGATCGAGCTCAATTCCGTTACGGACAATCCGCTGGTGTTCGGCGACGAAATTATTTCCGGCGGAAACTTCCACGGTGAACCACTCGCACTTCAATTGGACGCTCTCGCCGTGGCGCTCACCGTTTTGGCCGGCATCTCCGAACGCCGCATTGACCGGCTGGTGAATCCCGCCCTCAACGAGGAGCTGCCTCCATTTCTCACCGGCCACGCTGGCCTGGAATCCGGGTTCATGATGCTGCAAGTAACCGCGGCCGCGCTGGTGGCCGAGAACCGCGTGCTGTCGCATCCGGCTTCCACCGGTTCCATTACCACTAGTGGCAACAAAGAGGATTTCGTCAGCATGGGAATGACCTCCGCGCTCAAGCTAAAACAAGTGGTCCGCAACACTCGCAACGTTCTCGCCATCGAATTGCTCACCGCGGCGCGCGCCTTGGATTGCCTGCGCCCGCTCAAGTCCAGCCCCGTCATCGAACGTATCCGCGCCGAGCTGGCACACGTCAGCGCGCCCTGGACCGCCGATCGTTCACTCTCCGCCGACATCCAAAGCACCGGTGACTGGATCGTCTCAGGAGCGCTCGATCCCCGAATCGATGCATGAGATCCTGGCCAAGGCTCCCACTCAGATTTCGTGCAGGCCGACGCATCCCGCCTCCCGTTTCCGGATGCTTCCTTCGATGCCGTCATCGCCAATCACAGCCTGGAACTGACTTCGCTAGCAATACTGAATCGCAAGAATCTCGCCGGACGCATTCCCAAAAAGCTGATGCTGCTGGGCGGTGGCAGAGAACAGCAGTTGGTTCTGTGGAGCATATTTCCCGGCTCTCGGATCGCTGGCTTGGGACGCGGCTCAGCTTATACGGATGGGCTCTCTACTTCGGCGCTCTCCATGAAGAGCTGGACACAACCACTTGGTGGAATGTTTGCGTGCGCTACGGCTCAGGCTGCTCGTCGGCCTGGCTGGAGCAGCTCGGCATCGTAAAAAGGAATCAACGTGTGGCGCGCCAAATATCTTCGCGCGACTCTTGAACTGAGGCGCACCGACCGTCCGCTTACGCTAGCGGTTACCGAACCGCGACCGTAAGGGAGTCGGTGCCTTGCGCCGATTTTTCACCGACCGTCCCAGACCTAATCCGCAATGTACACGCTGAAATTGGTCACCATCCGGTAGCCCATCCTCTCATACAGCGACAAGCCCGAGCGAGTGGATTGTAGAACCGTTCCCGCGGCGCCGGCCTGTTCGATAACCTGGCGCATTATGGCTTCCGCGTATCCCAGACGCCTGTACGCCGGCATTGTAGCCACCGAATAGAGCCCGACCACGTCGCCAGTGAGCGCGGCCGCCGACGTGGTGACGGCCTTCCCATTTAAGAATCCCACATAGCCTCGTAATTCGCCGGTCCATGCGAACTCGGAGCCGTAGACCGCCGTGCAGACCGCTGCCGGAATTTCAAAAGCGACCGACATGATCTCGGCGAACGCCTTGCGCGTCTCTTCGTCGGCCACCGGACGCACCTCCACCAGCGGCAGCTTGTGAACGGCCGGCAGAAGCTTGCGTGTGTACATACCTGGCGCCTGCGTCAACGGCCGCAGTCCGTACCTGCTGAAGATGCGGTCGGCGTCGCGCAGTGCCGCCCGGCTGAGGAAATCGTCGCAAACCCAGCAAGTCCAGCGCAGGTTTCGCGCATCAAACCGTTTGGCTGAGACCTGAATTATCCGCGACAGTTCTTGCCCGTCGCCTTCCACCGGTCGAGCCAGCAGGGCGGCGTTGAAGGCCGCGTAGTTGAGTCCGCAGAAGATTAAGGATACGCCCGGCAAGTCCTGTATTTCACTGCTGGCGCGCGCGTGCCCAAAGAACCGGAGGGCCTGCAAGAGGTTGTCCGACACCGCGCGGACCTCGGGCTCGGGCATTTCGCGATTAGAGCAGACTGCGCCCTCTGACGTCAATGCGTGGCCCTGCCTCGGACCTTGTGATAAGAATTCGGCTGCGGCAGAAACTTGCCTCCACCTTCCTATTCTCCCACCCAATGTTTTCAACTATTTCAATTGGCCGCCCATTTGCATCCTAGCTCAGCGTGACTATTAACCCTGTTTCCTCGCTGTTTCCGAGCCCCTTCCAGCCGAACAGCACAACTTCCAATACCACCAGCAGCTCCAGCTCGGTTTCTTCCGCCGCGCAGCAAACCGATGCCTTGGGTCTGTCCCCCACTGCCAGCTTCATGAATGAGCTGCAGCAAATACAGCAACAGAACCCGTCGCAGTTCAACCAGATTATGACTCAGATCTCCAACAATCTGACACAAGCCGCGCAAACGGCTACCGCTAGTGGCAATACCACCCAAGCCACGAATCTGAACAACCTGGCAACCCAATTCCAGAACGCGGCCAATGGCGGACAAATCCCGACCGCGCAGGATCTCCAACAGGCTGGTCTCTCCGGGCATCATCACCACCACGGCGGCGGACACCACAGTTCGGGCTCCAGTTCGACGAACCCGTTTCAATCCACCGACAACAATTCGCAGGACCTGTTGGCCAGCCTTCTAGGAACCACCACTAGCTCGTAACCGAGTTAAATGATATGGCAACATCAACCTCACGGCCCTGTTGCGGCGATGACACCTGCATCCAGGCTGAGATCGCCACGTTGTTGGGGCCGGATTCCTCCATCGTGGACCGCATATTACTCGGGGCTTGCATATTGGCGCGGACCTGCCGCTGTCTCAGCGCAAACGACCTGCGTAACTGCGCCTCAAACCTATTCGGCATGTCCCCGGAATGCGAACTCTCAAGCGCATTCGTGAGCGCGTATCAAAATGAGCGGGACGCAGTTGCCGTGGAACTCGCGGCTCGGTAGGACATTTTCTTTTTGTGGTGGCCTCGGTCGGGGTCGAACCGACACACCCTTGCGAGTACAGGAACCTAAATCCTGCGCGTCTGCCAATTCCGCCACGAGGCCATTCGTTATCAGGATACCAAGACTCCCTAGATCCCCAGCCGTTGCTTGAGCGTCTTCACGCGATCGCGCGAGACGGTCAGCTCGGTCTTCCTTTCGTCCTTGAGCCGGACCAGCATGCGGCCGGCGAACATGGCGTGCAAATCGTGCACGCAATCGATATTGACCAACGTCGCGCGGTGAATTCGAACGAACTTCCGTGGGTCCAACGTCTGCTCCAGCTCTTGGATGGTGTGGTCGACCACGTAATTCTTGACGGGCGTGGCAGCGTAGGTCAGCTTGTCGGCGGCAAAGAAATGCGTCACCCGCGATAGTTCCACAAATTCCACGCGCTCGCCGGTGCGGGATGCAATGCGGGCGGGATAATCCGGCTGCGGCGCCGCCACAGCGCTCAGCCGATCGAGCAACTCACGAATCTCCTGACGTGGCTCCCCGCCGCCGCGCATGCGCTCAATCTTGTCGAGCGCCCTTTCCAGTTGCGCCTGCTCGATGGGTTTCAACAAATAGTCGATCGAGTTAACGCCGAAGGCCTGCAGCGCGTACTGATCGTAAGCAGTGGTGAAGACAATCATCGGCTGCGGATCCAGCTTGGCCAGCATCTCGAAACCAGTCATCTCCGGCATCTCGATATCCAGAAAAAGAACGTCTGGCTTCGCCTCCAGGACCGCCTGAACAGCCTCCACCGGATCGGTTTCGCTACCTACGATTTCCACGCGGCCCGTCGCAGTCAACATTCTGGACAAGCGCTTCAACGCCAGCGCTTCGTCGTCAACTAGAAATGCGCGCATGCGGGCCGCCATTGTACGGAACCGTCAGGATCATACTGTTGCGATTTTCGCGCCGGTCCAGCCTGAGCGCGGCCTCATCGCCGAACAGACTCACCAGCCGGTCCTTGAGATTGTCCAGGCCGTGGCCGGCGGGAGCGGATTCCAGCGTGAATCCCGGACCTTGGTCAGTCACCGCAACTCTTAAAGAACCGTTCTCGCGGGATCCAGTAATGCTGATCTCCCCGCCAGCGCGATTCGAAGCGATGGCATACTTCACGCTGTTCTCCACCAGTGTCTGCACCGCTAGCGCCGGCACTCGCGCTGCATCCAAATCCCCGGCCACGTCGATTTGATACCGTAGCCGGTCCCCGAAACGCGCGCGCTCAATCTCCAAATAATCCGCCACCACTTTCATCTCAGCCGCTAGTGGCACCAGGCCGGCTTGATTTGCATCCAGCGAAAACCGCAGCAGCGCCGCCATCTGTTCCACCAGCCGCTCGGCACGTTTCGGGTCTTCCGGAATCAGCGACGAAATGGAATTGAGTGTGTTGAACAGAAAGTGCGGATGAATTCGCGATTCTAGCGACGCCAACTGAGCCGCCGTCGCCAGCTTCAGCGCTCGTTCATGCTCCAGTTGTTTAGTCCGCAGTTGGAGCGCGCTCTCTTCCAAGCGCCCCTGAAATGTTTCATAGATCCCGATACTGATCCCCGCCAGAATCGAGATGAGGGTGGCAATCTTGAGGCTTCCCCAAAATTCCGGCCAGTACAAATCCCAAGACATCCACCCGAACGCGGTCAGAATCAAACAAGCCAGCAAGCTGCCCACCACTGTGTTGGCAAAAATCGCCCCAGCGCGCAGCGGCCACCGCAACCAAGGACCAAATTTTTGCACCGACCCCCACAGCCTGGGTACGGTTGCAAAGTTCAACCCGCCAATCGAATGAGCGTAGACCAGCGAGAAACCAAAAGTGATCAGCAGTCTCCGTACGGGCACATGCTCAGAAGACATCGCCAGCAGCAGAATGGGCGGGATGAAGGCAAACGCGGTGTTAAGCAGCAGAATCTTGACCAGTGGTCTGCAGTTCCTTATGCGATCGCCTGTCACCAACTTCATCTTACTTTCCGCCAGTCGCCGCCGTGTGGCATCCCAGGCACCCGGCCTGCGCCGGAGCCAGCGTTTTGGTCTCAAGCCAGATGCTGGCCGATTTCTCGTACGGCGTGCCTTTCATCTCCTTCTGAATGCGCTCGAACCAGACCTGCGCTTTTTCCTGATTGCCGGAGCGGCTGTAGGCGTCCGCCAGCCCGATCATCAGCTCCCCGCGTGGATGCGTGCCGAGATCGGCCAAATAAGCAGCTTGCAGCTCGTACGTCTTCTCGAAGTCCGCCAGGCCTTTTTCAACCAGTGGACGTGCCATCTCTGGACTAGGCATGTAGCGCGATGCAGTCAGCAGCACGGCGCCACGTGGAATGCGGACACCCAGATCATCGGGCGCCAGTTCCACCGCCCGGTCCATTTCATTCAGACCCCGCTGCCACATTTCCCCACCCTTTTGTTGGTCGCCCTTTTGGAAAGCCTGACCCGCTTCGTAGAATACGCCGGCGCCGTGCCAAACCAGCGCTTCGGCATTCTGGGGCTCGGCTGTCAGCGTGTCTTCGCAGATCCTCATCCCCTTTTCGAGCGATGCGGTGTCGCCTCCGAAACCGGCGAAGAAATAGTTGCGGACCTTCAAATCGAACCGCTCCTGGCTGTACAGAACCCCCACGGCCAGAAGAACCACTGCGGAAAGCTTCGTTACCATTGAAACTCCTTTCGAGTTTCAGAATAGGCGACGTCAACACGATCCGCGATAGATGTTTGACCGGAAGCCAGAGAATCGGATGAAGCAGCGGTATTGAGCGATGGGCGGTAAGCTACTCGCCGCCGCGGCGCGTATAAAGCGGGGTCTCCTGATGAGGTTCCGGAAACCGTACGCGTTCGCCTCGCGGCCGGTGTCCCGGCCACTCCAGGCGCATGTCCCGGCTCACTTCGTCCAGCATCTCGACCGTGGCCACTTTGCCTTCCATCGCGAAACAGGTGAGCAGCAGATTGTCGCAAATCGCGTTGATCACTCGGGGAATGCCCTGCGACCGCGCGTGAATCTCTGCCATCAACTCAGCGGAGAGAACCGTCTGGTTGGTTAATCCGGCCTTTTCCATTCGGTTATTGATGTAGTCCGCGGTATCGGACGCGCTGAACGGCTCCAGGCCGCAGCGCAGCACAATTCGCTGCTTCAATTGCCGCAGATTGGGTGCATCCAGCTTGCGATCCAGCTCCGGTTGGCCCGCCAGAATCACCTGGATCAATTTTCCGCGCCGGTTTTCCATGTTCCCGAGCAAGCGGATTTCTTCCAGCACTTCCCACTCCAGGTTGTGCGCCTCATCCACGATCAACACCGTCGTACGCCCTTGATCGGATTGCTGCACCACCAGCGAGTTCAGCGCGAACAGAACCTCGGTCTTGGACGTCCGCTGGCAGTTCAGGTTCAGATCGTAAGCGATCATCTCAAAGAATTGGTCGGAGGTGATCCGCGAGTTGAAAATAAACGCGAATTCGATGTGCTGCGCGTCCAGAAAATCACGCAAGCATTCCAGCATGGTGGTTTTGCCGGTGCCCACCTCTCCGCTCAGAACGATGAAGCCCTTGCGGCTTTGCACGCCATAAATCAAATTGGCCAGCGCTTCTTCATGCTGCTCGCTGCGATAAAAAAACGCGGGATCGGGACTCAGGCTGAACGGGTTCGCCGATAATCCGAAATAAGCGTTATACATAGAGGCAAACGTCGCCGTCTCATAGTAACATTTGCTTGTAGGGCAAGATGCCATCCTGCGGCGGGTTGCCAACCCGCCATTTATGGGGAACGACGCCCACCATGCGCTCTATCAGCATCACTGCCACGGTGCGCGTGTCCGGCGCAGCGCGGAACCCGTAGTAAGTCATAACTTCAAGTCCGTCGCAGCCCACAGAAAGTTTCCCAAAACTGGGATCCAGATGCAGTCGTGGGGCGGACCCCCTGGTCCGCGGGGGTCCCCCAGGACCCGCACCCCGGCAGTCATCGGCACCCGCTGCNNGGGGCGGACCCCCTGGTCCGCGCGGGTCCACCTGGACCCGCGCTTCGCTGAAGAAAAATCAGCGTCGTCCAAATCCAGCAAGCCGACGAGGGAGTCGGCTGCGGGCGCTTTCGCCTGCGAACCCCTACTGGCGTATAGTAACCATCATGGAGCCTCTGCGGATCGGCATTCTCACCGGTTTGGCAATCGCATCGTCGCTGATCGCCCAGGAACCACTGGACACCCACGCTCCCGCGCCGTTGCAACCAGTAGCCCAGCAGGTTCGCCGCCTCGAAACCGCGCTCACCTATCTCGGCCAACCCCTGCTCGACGCGGATCAAAAGGAAATCAACTCCGCCATCGCGGACCCGGACGAAATCGCCGCCGTCAAGCGCCTTGAGCGCGTCCTCGATAAATACACGCTCGCCACCATCGAAATCAATCCCGAAAGTCGCGTGAAGGTTGAGCAAGGACCGGCCAAGCCCGAATTGGTGGAAGGCGGGACCCGGCTTTTCTTAGTGAAGGTCCTGAATCAGGCGCGCGTCACGGCCCCGCTCAAAGTCACAAGCCCGAACAGCGGCAATGTCTACATCACATCCAATGGTGCGCCCGCACCCGCGCTCAAACTAACTCCGAAGGATGCTCAGGAAAAATGGGCGAACGTCTCCATCTACGACAAACCGCCCATGGGTCGACGTCTCTCAGGCCTCGGCCTGGAATATCAGATTCTCGAAATCCAGAGCCGCGACAGCGGACAACGCTCGGCCCTTCTGCAATTTGATGTAGGACAAACCAGCCGCGACGTCGGATTTCGCAGCGAGATCCTGGTTTTGTTCAACGCCCAGCCCGCGCACGCCATCACGCTGCGGATTCACGATTCGAACGGCCAGCCATCGGTCGCTTCTCTCGTGGTGAAAGACCGTTACAACCGCATCTACCCGAACCCCTCCAAACGCCTCGCGCCGGATTTCCCATTTCAATCGCAGGTCTACCGCTTTGACGGCGAGACATTGCGGCTGCCCGAGGGATACTACACCATCGCGTACACAGGCGGTCCCGAATATCTATTGCACACCAAAGAAATCGCCGTGAAAGGCTCCGAGCCCGCCGAAATTGCCTTGACGCTCGATCGCTGGATCGATCCCTCCAAGCTCGGATGGTACTCAGGCGATCAGCATGTGCACGCGGCCGGCTGCTCGCATTACCAAAATCCCACCGAAGGCGTCTTGCCGAAAGATATGATGCGCCAGTTGCTGGGCGAATCACTGAACATCGGCGCCGTCTTGACTTGGGGACCCTGCTATTACTACCAGAAGCAATTCTTCTCGGGCCAGGACAACCCGCTCTCTCAGCCTGACCGGCTGATGCATTACGATCTGGAGGTCTCCGGTTTTCCTTCCAGTCACGCCGGGCACCTGATTTTGCTGGGCCTGAACGACCAGGATTATCCAGGAACTAAAAAGATTGAGGACTGGCCAAGTTGGGATTTGCCGATTCTTCAGTGGGGCAAAAAGCAAGGCGCGGTGGTGGGCTTCGCGCATTCCGGCTGGGGCCTGGAAGTGCAGAGCACCGATCTGCCGAATTATGAGCTGCCGCCTTTCGACGGCATCGGAGCCAATGAATACATCGTGGATGTCACTTACCCGAATACAGTGGACTTCATCTCCGCCGTCGACACACCCTCTGTTTCGGAACTCAATATCTGGTATCACACGCTGAACGTCGGATTTCGTACCCGCATTAGCGGCGAAACGGATTTCCCCTGCATCTACGACGAGCGCGTCGGCATCGGTCGGAACTACGCCAAGGTGGATGGCAAGCTCACCTACGCAGCGTGGATCGAAAGCCTGCGCGCCGGCCGCAGTTACGTCTCCGATGGCAAGAGCCACCTGATGGATTTCAAAGTGAACGGAAGTGCAGTCGGAAGCGAGATCAAAATTGGCCGCGGCGAAAATGCGCACATTGAAGTGAACGTCGCTGCCCGCCTGGACCCTCTGCCGGATGAATCCATCCGCAAGCTTTCCCTGTTGCAGAAGCCGTATTGGGACATCGAGCGCACGCGCGTGGGAGCAACTCGGGATGTGCCGGTGGAACTGGTGATAAACGGAATCGCCCGCGAGCGAAAACTTGTTTATGCCGACGGCCAGATGCGGCCGGTGACTTTCGATGCGCCAATTGAAAAAAGTAGTTGGATTGCGGTGCGGATCCTGCCTTCATCGCATACCAATCCAATCTTCGCAATAGTGGACGGCAAGCCCATTCGCGCGTCGCGCCAGAGCGCCGAGTGGTGCCTGGCCGCGGTAAGCCAGTGCTGGAGCCAGAAGTCAATTGCAATTTCTGCCTCGGAAAAAGACTCCGCACGCAAAGCCTACGACCACGCCCGCGAAGTCTATCAACAGCTAATCTCGGAAAGCCAGTAGTCTTTGTGGCGCACTCCTGCGTGCCGCGTTC
>PMUN01000257.1 GCA_003166875.1 Bryobacterales bacterium
GCGACCGTAAGAATCCGTGAAAAATTCAAAAGCACCGGTCGCTTACGCTCGCGGTTCGGTAACGGAGCTGAACCGCGACCGTAAGGGAGTCGGTGCCTTTCACGGCTTGTATTCGCTCAACCGCGGCTGCCGGAAATCCGGCTCCAACAGCAGCGCAACGCGGCCAGGATAATAACGCAGCAGCTTCTCATTCTCCTCGGGCCCCAAGTCCCGCGCCCACACTATTCGCGCCCCATCAATATCAGCTGCATTGTAAACCCACTCATCCTGAAAAATATGTTGCGGCAAGTACCGCACGAACACCAGCAGCTGCCCTGGAATCCGCGCCAGTTCCTGCGCTACAAAAATGCGCCGCGCCGGATTTCCATGATTGATGGCATCCCACGTTTCATACCGCAGCGCACCCAAGGAAGATTCGTTGGTCTCGGCTGCGTGCATTCCGTACCAGAACAGAAAATGCGCCCCGCAAAGAACCGCAATCAGCACGGCCGCCTCCTGCCCCGCCGCGTGCCCCCGGATACGCAGCCGCAACATTTGTTGCAGGCCCGTAATAGACACCAGAACGAAGAGACAAGTGACTGCGGCGACGTAATGAATCTGAAAAGCCGGAAAGAAGTTGGTGCCCAGCGCGAATATCGCCAGCGTAACAACCACCCACACGAATCGGTACTCCCGCAGGCTCCAAAAGAAGGCGACGGCAACCAGGTAGAGCGGAGGCAGAAAGAAGAACCGATAAAAGCGCACACGATATTCCAGCCGCTGCAAATAGCTGCCGATGGTTTCATTGCCCTGATGAAACGAAAGCTGCATTTTGTAATCCATGGCCTGCTGCTGCGTAAGTTGCCGGTGCGGGACCTGTGGAGCTTGAATAGTGAGCGACGCCGGCACGCCATATTGATATTGGCTCAACATTTCGGGAAGAGTCGTCCAACTGCCCGTCACCAGCCTGTTTTGCAACAATGTCAAGAACAGCGCGGGAAGCACAGCCAGAGCCGCGATTCCCGCCAGCTTGGCGATCGGACGGATAAGCCCCGCTTTGCGCATCGCCGGCAGGAAGTAAAGAACCACCACGACGAACAGAAAAATAGACTCGAACTGTCGAATCAGCAAGTGCAGTCCCAGGCCTGCACCTAACAATACGGCATCGCGCGGACGCACACTTGCTCGGAGCCTCGGAAGCGAACCGAATACCAGGCATCCCGCCGCCGCGGCCAGCGCCCCGCCCCAATAGCTGTTGGTCCACTGGCTCAGCGGTCCGAATTCAATCACCGCCAGCAACCCTCCTGCCAGCGCCCACGCGGGCGTGGTCCACGCGCGCAGCATCCAATAGCAGAGCGAACAAAACGCCGCTACCCCCAGAAGCACGCCGGCCCACGGCAGCCCGAAAATGATCCACCCGATAGCCATCGCGAGGCCCTGTCCGGCGGGATAGATGGAACTATAGGTCGGCTCTTGCAACACAAAAAATGTTTCGAAAAACTGCGGCAGCGCATGCGGCGGATTCGCCAGTCGAAAGTGACGCAGCGTATCGGCTTCGAGCAGATGCGAGAACTCGTCATAAACGTCCGGCGCCGGAACAGGATGATGGCTCAGCAGCAGCAGCCTCAGCGCAACAGGCAATACTGCCAGCAGCAACATGCACCAGCGTGTACGCTCAGCGAACCGCCGAAAGTAGGGAGCGATCCACGTTCGTCCCCAAAGCGCAACCAAAACCAGCAGCGCGGCCAGCATCAACTCCAAGGCATCGGCCGGACCAAAGCCGATAGGGTTGGGATTGGGCAACAGCGCCTTAAGAAGATTCGACAACATCGAAGCCTATATTCTCCCTAAAATGATCCCAGTGGGTAGCGCCGCGTACACGCTCGAAGATCAGCAACGAATGAGCAAAGCGAAGAACTACTTCGCGTGGCAGCATCGCCTTATCCAGAAGGAATTGGGCCGGCGCGTCCTGGAAGTTGGATGCGGCGTTGGAAATTTCACCGGCACGTTACTTGACCGCGAAGCCGTCATCGCCGTGGACGTCCAACCGCAATGCATCGAACGACTGAAACTACGGTACCCGCGCCACGACAACCTGCACGCCTTTGTATGCGACGTCCTCTCTCCGGAATTTCACGGCCTGGCCAGCTTCCACCCGGATTCCTCGGTCATCGTGAACGTGCTGGAACACGTCGAAGACGACGTTGCCGCACTGAAAGCCGTGGCCTCCGTACTCACGCCCGGAGGAGTAATTGTTCTTCTGGTCCCCGCATTTCAAGCCCTCTACGGACCCATCGACAAAAACCTCGACCATCACCGCCGCTACAGCCGCGGAGCGATCCGAAGCTTAGCGCGTCGAACCGGCCTGCGCATCCGGAAATTGCACTACATGAACTCGATTGGCTTCTTCGGCTGGTGGATGAACGCCCACATCTTGAAACGCGAAGCCCAGTCCGAGCGCCAAATCCAAATCTTTGACCGCTATCTGGTTCCACCAATCTCGCGAGTGGAGCGCCTGATACACCCGCCTTTCGGCCAGTCCCTGCTCGCGGTTCTCGAAGCACCCTGAAACTTACTGCACCGTCAAAAAAGGACTGGTACCGGTGCGAACCGGATACGGTACCAATCGCGGCGGCAGTGCATCCGGCTCCAGCAGCCAAACCGTCCGATCCGGATAATAGCTCTTCAGCTTCGCGTTCTCGTCAGGACTGAGTTCCAGCGCCCACACCACTCGCGCGCTATCAATGTCAGCCGCGTTGTGGATCCATTCACCCAGGCGGTGGCTTGAAAAATATCGAACTAATACAAGTTGGCGCCCCGGTGCCTCCGCAAGCCGATTGTTAATCGCAATCCGTCCCTGCGGGTCGCCGTAGTTGATCGCGTCGCCAGTCTCGTATTGATCCGTCCCTTCCAGCACTTGCCGGTCGCCCAGCGCGTGGATACCGTACCAGAACAGAAAATGCGCGCCGCAGAGAAAAAGAATCCAGCGCGCCGCGAGCTGTCCCGCTCTCTGGCCGCGAAAGCTCACCTCACTCAGCCGCGCGAGCCCCAACACGCTGACCAGAACAAACAAGCACGTCACTGCCGCGATGTAATGCGGGAAAAAGTAGGCATAGAAATTAGACCCAAGGGCAAAAGCGACAAGAGTCAAGGCAATCCACGCGAATCGGAATTCGCGCAGGTAGGGCAGAAAGAACGGCACAGCCAGGAAGAGCGGCATCAGAAAAAAGAAACGGTAGAAGCCGGCTCGGCTTCCCAGTCGTTCGAAATAGCTTGCCACGGTGTCTGTTTCTCCGTGAACAGCGGATTGGCCTTCATAGAAAACTTGCTGCGTGGCCGTGAGCATTCGATGTGGAACCGCACTGGCTTGGAATGTAAGCGTGTTGGGCACGCCGTATTGATACCGGCTGAGAGCATAGGGAAGCGTGGTCCAACTTCCCGTCACTGCCTTGTTCTGGAAGAGCAGTAATGCCACCGCTGGAACCACCGCCAGCAATGCCGGCAATGCAATTCTCCCAACAATTCTCCCAACCTTTGACCATCCCTCTCTCTGGCGTAACTCTGGAACGAAAAACAAAACCGCGCTCAGATCCAGGAACAGCGACTCATACGGGCGCGTGAGCATCTGCAAGCCTATGCCCAACCCCAACAACACTGCGTCGCTTATTCCGGCGCGTTCCCGGAGCCGCGGCAATGCCCCGAACACCAGGCAGCCGGCCATCGCCGAGACGGCGCCGCCCCAATAGCAGTTCATCCACATATTAAGTGGACCGAACTCCGCAACCGCGATCAGCCCTCCCACCAGCGCCCATCCAGGTGTAGTCCAACCGCGCAGCATCCAGAAACAGAGCGCACAAAACAGCCCCATCGAGAGGAGCACTCCTGCCCAGGGAAGGCCGAAAACCATCTGCCCAAGCGCCAGGAAAAGAGCTGGACCAATCGGATAGATGGAACTGTAGCTTGGCTCCTGGATGACAAAGATGGTTTCGAAAAACCGGTGCATAGGGTGAGTCGGGTTCGCCAGGCGAAAGTGAGTCAACGTGTCGCCCAGAAGAAGGTAGCTGAAATCATCGGTGCCAGTCGCGCTGGGAACGGGATGCACCGGAAGCAATGCCAGCCGAAGAGCTACAACCAGCACTGCCAGAAGCAGCATGCACCAGCCGGTCTTCCGCGCCAGCGCTTGCGCGGCCGGCTCGATCCAGGCCCGCGCCAGCACCAGCAGAACCAGTATGACGGCGATTGCCAACTCGATAAAATCGCTCGCGCCGAAGCCGATCGGATTGTGGAGCGGCAGGAATGAGCGCAGGACGTGGAAAAGGTACATGGACCTCTTCTATTCTCTCGTAGCCCCGCGCGTCAGCAAGGGGACTCCAACGACCTTAAGTACCATGTAGAAATCCAAAAGCAGAACCGATTTTTAGATGTGAGAAGCCACACCTGCCCATGTTCTGCCTGTATGATCCTGGACACACCCGATTCGACTGGTGTTTCCGCTTCCTGGGAACGGAAGTCCGGGTCCATCCTTTTTTCTGGCTCTCCATTCTTCTGATCGGAGGCGATCAAGGCAATCCCTGGTTCACCATCTATTGGGTGGCTATCGCTTTCACCTCCATTCTGATACATGAATTCGGTCACGTGCTCGCCATGCGCCTGGCTGGAGACCGGGGCCATATTGTGCTCTGGGGCTTCGGCGGGCTAGCGTTTAGCGATAAAAACAATTACCGCCGCCATTGTTTCACTGATGTTGCCGTCTGCGCCGCGGGCACGGCTGCCGGCCTGCTGCTCGCAATCCTGGTGGCGGCAATATCCACCGCCGCCGGCGGCTCCAGCCAATTTTTGTTCAGTTCAATCGCGATCCCGACGTGGTACATGGACTTCCAACTATCACGCGTACCTCCACGTCCACTTCATCGTGAACAACCTGCTCTATGTCAATTTCTTTTGGAGCCTTTTGAATCTTTTGCCCGTGTTTCCTCTGGATGGCGGTCAAATCACGCGTGCTATTCTTGAGCAAAGGGACCCGCAACTTGGCCGCCTGCAAGCGTTGCGAGTCTCGATAGCTGTGTCTGTCCTTTTCGCCGGGCTCGCGTGCTTGGCCGGACACATGGGCCTGATGTACCTTTTCGCTTTCTGCGCGGTTAGCAGCCTGCAGGCTGTTCAGGACGCCGGGCGCATTCGGCGGCGGTATTGAAATGGGTGCGATCCAAGTGCAATCCAATCTGGAATTCATCCAGGAACTGCGGGCATGCGTGGCGCGTTACCTGAAGGCCGTAGACGCTTGGGAGGCAGAATACCACAAGTATTATCGCCTTGCCAGGCCACACCAAACCGTCTCGCCGGATTTAGAGGAAGCGCAATCCGCATACGTAACTGCGCGCCGCGAGTTGGAAACTCTGGTTCCACGCGCGCGCAGATTGTGCGCCAAGTACGACCAACGCGATCTCTGGCCGGGCCTGCTGCGCATCCAGTTAGGTGCCCATGCGCCGCAAACCAAAATTGCATCAGCCTTTGGACGCAGCGAACGCATCGCGATCGCGGATTGCCTCGCCAATTTGGAGATGCAGTGCGGCGAGCAGGAAATGAAGGCGGAAGCCAAGATCGAAGCCATCGCCGAACCAGCGCCGCCAGCCAAACCACACCGCAACTTGTTGCAGCGCGTGATCGACTATTTCATCTGAACTAAGCTTCAGGGAACTCCGCCAACGTCCGCAATTCGCGGATGTGCGCGGCGTGTGTTTCGGCGTGACGCGCGTTGCCCATCAGCCACTGGTATCCATCCAGCGGACCCAGCACGCTGTGGTCTGTGAAATGGCTCCGTAGATCTTCCTGAGTGCTGCGCGCATATTCGACGCTGCGCTCGCGAGCCGCCAGAAAAGCTGCGATAGCTTCCTGGAGAGATGCGAAACGGCCACCCGGTTGCAACATTTCCGGTGCACGATTCGCTCCGCGCGGAACCGGTGTCTCTTTAATTTTGGTCTCGCGTTCCCGCCGCTGGTCTTCGGTTTCCGGCCGCGCCGGTGTCGCGAGACTTCGTTTGATCACCGCGATCAACCCGTCGTCAGAAACAGCCAGGTGTTCTACATATTCGAGGATCGACCAGCGATCCGCCGCCGGTTTCCAGCGTGCCTGATTCTCGGTGACACCTTCCACCGCATCCAGCAGCGTTTGCCGGCTTCTGTTCAGCAATCCCAGCGCTTTTTGACGTTCCAGATCAGTAAGCATAAGTAAAACCCTTTCCCCTTGCTAACGCGCGGGGCTGCAATTCCAGCCCTGGTAGCCCCGCGCGTAAGCAAGGGGACTCATACCGTCCAAATCGCCGAGAGTGCCCGCTGGAAGTTTCCGCCCAGAATCAACTGAATATCGCGGCTGGAATATTTCCGGCGCAACAAGCCCTCGGTGAGATCGTAAATCTTCTTCGAGTAATCGATTCCATCCAGGTCGTTTTTCCGTTTGGCATGAACCCCGCCGTCGCGTCCGGCCAAATCGACATCGCTTCCAAGGCCCACATGCTCGACACCTACCAGCCTGACCACGTGATCGATGTGATCCAGCACATTCTCGATGGTAGCCCGTCCGCCGGGACGCACGAAATAGCGGACCATGGTCACGCCGATGACTCCGCCCTTCCGAGCCGCACGCTCAATGGCATCATCGGTCTTACAGCGCGCGCTGTTCGGAACCAGCGCCCGGCAATTGGAGTGAGTGATGAGCGCAGGCTTCCGCGAGGCTTCGATGGCGTCCAGCGTAGTGCGATCCGAGCAGTGCGAAACATCCACTGCCATTCCCACCGTGTTCATGCGATCCAGAATCTGCACGCCGTATTCGCTCAAGCCCGAATCACTCGCGTCTGACGAGCCGCCGCCGATCCGATTGTGTTTGTAAGTGAGTTGAGAGATACGCTGGCCAAGACTGTAAAAGTAATCCACGTCCTCCACGGACCGGAAATGCGTCGAGTTTTGCTGCCCGATCACGATGCCGATCTTGCCCAGTTGTTTGGCGCTTTCGAGGTCGATGGGCCGGTCAATGCGCAGAAAATTATCCGGGCGCGCCGCGATCAGAGAGTTCCAGCCGGCGATATCCCGCAAGGAACTTTGGTAAACATCGCCGTCCGTGTAGCCTGTGGCCGGGTGAAAGATTGTGATGCCGGAATCCTTCAGCTTTTGGAAATCGGCCGGGAGGAAACGCGACGGATCGGCTTGCCAGGCCCACAGTTTGCGAAAGTTGAGCGTCACCAGTCCCAGCATGTCGATGACGGTGGCGGCGCGAACCAGCTCGATCGTGAGCGCGGAATAAGCCATTCCGCTCTGCGCAAATAGAGCGTAGCGGCCCCGATTAATGAGCGGCGCGCCAAGGCCGAGCGCCGCGCTTCTCAGCAGAAAACGCCGTGAAATCACAGTACAGCCGGAAGCGATGAGTATATCATGGCTAAAACGCAACGCCCCTTTCTATCCCTATATCGGCGGGAGACGCGATCGGGAGCATACAATCGGATGGATGACTCCCCGAATCCTTTTGTTCGCTCTGTTGCTATGGCAGATCGGACCGTTCGTTCGTCCCGAGGGCGCCAATCCGGTGATCCAGCCGGCCAAGGACTCGGTTTTCCTGTGTCCCATTCGAAAAACACAGGTGCACTGGGAATCACTTCATACCTTCAACCCCGCCGCCATCGTTCGAAACGGCAAGATCTACGTTCTGTATCGGGCCGAGGACGACAGCGGCGAAATGGATATCGGGATGCACACTTCGCGGCTAGGATTGGCGGAAAGCCAGGATGGAATTCACTTCACCCGCCGCGCTACGCCGGTCCTGTTTCCGGATGAGGACGCACAAAGGGAACGTGAGTGGCCCGGAGGTTGTGAGGATCCGAGGCTAGTGGAAAGTGAAGATGGAAGCTACGTGATCACGTATACGCAATGGAACCGGAAACGCACTGCCGCTGCCATCGCGACGTCGAAAGATCTGCTGACTTGGACCAAGTACGGTCCAGCATTGTCCGGCGCAAAGTACGCCGAGCTATCCTACAAATCGGCTGGAATTGTTTGCAGACTTTCGAAGGGCCGCTTGATCGCAACGAAAATCAAAGGCAAGTATTGGATGTACTGGGGCGAGGGGACCGTTCGGCTGGCCACTTCGACGGACCTGATTCACTGGGAGCCAATCGAAGGACCGGACGGCAACGCGATCGCAGTTCTCGGCAATCGTCCGGGCAAATTCGACAGCAGCTTTCCGGAAGTTGGACCGCCGCCTGTCGTCACGCGGAACGGAATCGTTGTGATTTATAACGGCAAGAACGATCCGGACCATGGCGATCCGGATCTGGGCGCAAACGCCTACGCTGCCGGCCAGGCTCTGTTCGCAGCCGATGATCCGGCGCGGCTGATTTCCCGCTCCGAAAAGCTATTCTTCAAACCCGAGATGCCGTTTGAAAAAACCGGCCAGTACGCGGCTGGGACCACTTTCGTGGAAGGCCTGGTATTCTTCAAGCGCAAATGGTTTCTGTATTACGGCTGCGCGGATTCGTTGGTAGGAGTTGCGGAAACGCCATGAACGAACGGCACCGTCTCCCTTACGGTCGCGGTTCGGTAACGGGTTTCGTTGCGATGGCGATGATCGACGTCGGGCCCCACGGAATAAATCGGTCAATGCGACGCCATAACCAAACCGTCTTATCGAACAGCTTGAGCTGGAAGCGGCCCAGCCGCGAACGCTGGAGGATTCGGGAATTCAGAAACCAGGCCGGCCGCGAGATGCGATTGAAGTTGAGAATGCGTTCCACGGAGAATCCAGCTTCCTCTAGCCGCGCTCGCAGCTGATCGCTCGAATAACGGCGCTGGTGGCCCAGCACGACATCCACCTGGCCGAACAGATTCTGCCCCTCGGGAACCAGAATGATTGCCCGGCCGCCTGGTTCGAGCGCGCCGTGAATATTCCTGAGGCACGCCAGATCGTCTTTGAGATGCTCCAGAACATTCAGACAAATCACGGTGTCCATGGAATTTGAAAAGGGCTGAAAATCTTCCGGCCGCGCCAGATCCAAGACCGCGGTTTCAAGCTTGGGCCGGTGACGAAGGCGATTGCGAAGCCGGACCAGATGCTCGGGGTCGATATCGGTGGCCGCGTACCGCTCGCGCCGCCGCGACAAATAACGAGTAAGATTTCCCATTCCCGCGCCAATCTCCAGCACGCGCTTGCCGACAAACGGACGAATGGTATCTGCCATCCATAAATTGAAACGCGAAGTGGCGGAGAAGGCATCCAGGATCTCAGCGCCCGGGTCCTTATACAAATCGCTGATCAGGCCGAAACGAAAAATCGCCCACGCCACCGCGACCGCGTCCTTGAACCGGATCTTCTTGCCGTCTTCGTAAGTTCGTCCATCGTAACTGACCGGGACCTCGTGAGTCTCGGCGTAACGGCGCGCCACTTTGATGGTGAGCTCCGGCTCGATTCCGAAACGGTTGGAGCGAATCGGAATGGTTTTGAGCAGCGACGTGCGGAAAGCTTTATAACCGGTCATGATGTCGGACAGATTCAGATCGGAAACCACGTTGCACATCGCTGTCAGAATATGGTTCGCTACGCTGTGCCACAAATAGAGGACGCGCCGGCGCTTGGCGATGGCGAAACGCGAGCCATACACAACATCGGCGACGCCGTCCACCAGGGGCTGCAGCAGATCCACGTAATCGGCCGGGTTGTATTCCAGGTCGGAATCCTGAATCAGGCAATAGTCACCGTGGGCGTGCTCGACGGCTTCCCGAATGGCCGCGCCTTTTCCACGATTGCGCTCAAAGCGGACCAGGCGGATCATGCCGGGGTACCGTTCGGACATCTCTTCGACGATTTCAGCCGAGTCGTCAGTAGAACCGTCGTCGACAACAATAATCTCGCGCTCGAGACCGGCCGGCAGAGGCGCTCGAATTACGCGCTCCAGAATTGTTCCGACGTACTCTTCTTCGTTGAAGAGCGGCATCAGAATGGACACTCGGGCGCCGGGCATCCTGACTTACTTCAGGAGCTTATCGATTTCGACGAACAAACCCGGGCCTTCGAAAACCGCGCGGGCGTCCTCTTTATAGCCGAAATCGTTCCGGATCATGCCGTGCTGATCGATGACGAACAAGTGGGGGACATCGATATGTCCCTGGCCGGGGCGCGCGTTCATGTAGGAGATGGTCATCTGTCCCTGATCGCAGACGATGGGGACGGTGATTTTATTGACGGACTTGTATTTTGCGATTGTGTCCTGATTGTCGGGAGGAAGCACCACCGAAAGAACTTCGACCTTGTCTTTGTATTTCTCCTTTACCGTTTCGAGCGTTGTGGAGAGCAGTCGGCAGTGCGGACAATTGGTCGACATGATTTCGATGAGCAAAACCTTGCCGCGATAATCCTGCAGGTCGTAAAAACGCGTATATTCGGGATCGGGCAGCGCGAAGCCGGGCGCGCGGCGGTTAGAGAGTTCTCCGGATGCGAACAAAGAGCACGCGAGCACGGCGGTAAGACATGAAATGCGCGAGATCATAAGGCTTACGTTACCAACTTTCTTAAAGATTCCACATAAGGGGGACGTGCGACACCGCGTTCGGTGACGATGGCGGTGACATAACGGTTCGGCGTGACGTCGAAGGCCGGATTCTCCACCGTTGTGCCGTCGGGCGCCACTGGCACGCCCTGGACGTGCGTCACTTCTTCGGCGGCGCGCTGCTCAATGGGGATTTGATCGCCATTGGTGAGACTCAGGTCGAGCGTTGAAATGGGAGCAGCGACATAAAACGGCACGCTGTTCTCTTTGGCAAGCACGGCAACAGAATAAGTTCCGATTTTGTTCGCGACATCTCCGTTGGCTGCGATGCGATCGGCACCCACGACCACGCAGCCAATTCGACCGGAATGTAGAAAGTGGCCGGCCATGTTGTCGGTGATCAGAGTGGCTGGAATGTTATCGTGCTGCAGCTCCCAGACGGTGAGGCGCGCGCCCTGCAGGAATGGACGCGTCTCATCGGCAAAAACATCGATCTTCTTGCCGGACGCGACAGCGGCGCGAATTACACCGAGGGCTGTCCCGTAGCCGGCAGTGGCGAGAGCGCCCGCGTTGCAATGCGTGAGAACGCTTTTTCCATCCGGAATCAGCGGCGCGCCATTCCTACCGATACACTCGTTAATGGCGATATCTTCCAAGCGGATCTGTTGGGCTTCGCTAACTAACTTCGCGCGGATTTCTTCGATAGGCCTCGCTTGAAGTTCCGAGTACAGACGGCGCATGCGCTCGATGGCCCAGAACAGATTGACAGCGGTGGGACGCGTACGCGCGAGCGTGTCGCAGATTTCATCGAACTCGGCCGCAGATTCGGCTTGCTGCATGCCCAGAGCGATGCCCATGGCGGCTGCGACTCCGATAGCGGGCGCGCCGCGGATGACCATGGAGCGAATGGCCTCGGCTACCTGTTTGTAATCCGTGCAGGTGACGTAGGTTTCTTCGCGCGGGAGACGAGTCTGGTCAATCATCACCACTCCCGAGTCTGTCCATTGAATGGTCTCGATCATACTGTTCTGTTTTGCGCAAGAAACGCGGCGAGCTGCGTTAGATTGTAGGTGGAATGCATGGCTACGGCAGCCGCGGTTGAACCGGTTCTGAAACGAACCCAACCAAATACCATGCCGGCCACGGAAATCAGCACTGCTTGTTGCCAGTGCCAGCCGTATTCTGGTCCGTGCAAACTACCAAATAAGAAACCCGTCGCGATGATGCCGGTTGCGGGACCGAAAGACCGCATCAGTAGAGGCATCAGGAAACCACGGAAGGCCAGTTCTTCGCAGAGTGGGCCGAGGATCACGACGAAGATCGCGAACAAGACAACGGTAGGGCGATTTTGGAGCATCTGCTGGAACGGCAGCGGTATTTCCGGCGTTCGGAGCACATTGCCGAGCAGGCCAACTGTGATGGCTAGTAGTGGGCCGGCGAGGAAACTCGCGACCACGGCGGCAACCGGAAATGTCCAGCCGAGCGAACGCCAGAATGGTTGCCCGTAACGCAGGTGAAGCAAGAAATATAGAGACGCAAAGATGAGAGCGTAGGCGATCAACTGACCCAGCAATGCTTGGAACGGCTTGCCGAGCGCAAGGACGGGAGACATCGCTCTGACGATGAGCGCGGCGATGAATAGGGAGGGGAGGAGGAGGCTGATGAAGAAGCCGAGGTCGAGGTAATTCCAGAAAGGTTTCTGGTTTCTGGTTTCTGGTTCCTGGTTGCTGGTGATTGAAGGCTCGGGGTCGTAGGGGGTCATGCCTTCGTCTCGATTAGGGCGGCGGCTAGGAGCGGGATCATTATTTCGTGGTGGCCGGTGATTGAGTAGCCTTGGCCGCCGGAGCGGGCGTGCGGGCGTTCCACTACGTTTACGCGGGGGCGGTAGTGCTGGAGGAAGTCGAAATTCACTGTTGTGAAATTCGCTAGAGGATTTTCCAAGTTGCGCACTACCGAGACTGCTTTCAGGAAGACCTCCGGAAGTAAGACGGCCGATCCGACGTTCAGATAGACGCCGCCGTCGTTCAGCTCTTTCACGAGAGTGCAGAGCAGACGAAAATCATGATGACTGGCGCGGCCGATGTTTTCGCCTTTGGCTGTTGGGTGGGTGTGTGGCGTGTCGGTTCCGATGGCGACGTGGACCGTGACTGGTGTTCGGTGGCGATAGGCTTCGTAGAGCAAGCTGACGCTTGCGAATTTTGAATCGGCGATCTTTTCGAGATGCCGGCCTAGAGCTTCTCCGAAGCCGTATTCGGAATTGAGCGCGGCATTCATTTCGCGGCCGGTTTCTTCCGCGGTGCCGAAGCGGCCATCGGGTAGGACTGCCTCGACGTCTTCGCTGGTTTGTCCCGCGATGGCGATTTCGAAATCGTGAATGGCGGCTGCACCGTTGAGGGCGAATGCGGTTGCATAGCCGCGGTGCATGAGATCGATCAGGATCGGGGCCAGGCCGCATTTGATTACGTGGCCACCGAGGCCCCAGAGGATCATCTTGTTGCGGGCGCGCGCGGTTTGAAGGGCAGCGACTACCGAGCGGAAGGAATCGGCCGCTAGGATGTGCGGGAGCGAATCCAGGAATGCGGAAATACCGCTTCCAAGCACCGACTCCCTTACGGTCGCGGTTCGGTTGATGTAGGGCTTTGCAAAATGTTCTACTCGAACCTTTCCGCCGCGATCGTGGATGGAAATTGTGCGAAGACCGCTGAGGTCGAGCGGCTCGTACTTGCTCATGCGACTTTTCCGTTTTTCAATACTTTTTCGAGCGCGTGGGCGGTGTGGCTTTTCTTGAAGCGCAGAATCTGTTCGGGAGTTCCGGAAGCCACAACGCTGCCGCCCTTTTCGCCGCCTTCGGGGCCCATGTCGATGATATGGTCGGCCGATTTTATGACGTCCATCTGATGTTCAATCACAATGACAGTATTGCCCAGATCCACCAACCTCTGTAACACGTCGAGGAGGCGCTTGATGTCTTCGAAGTGCAACCCGGTGGTGGGCTCGTCCAGGATGTAGAGCGTGCGGCCGGTCTGCCGCTTGCTCAATTCGCGTGCCAGTTTGATGCGTTGCGCCTCGCCGCCGGACAGAGTAGTGGAGGATTGCCCCAGGTGAATGTAGCCCAAGCCCACGTCGTGAAGCGTTTGCAACTTGGCCTGGATTTGCGGAATGTTTTCGAGCACCGGGATGGCGTCTTCGACAGTGGATTCGAGCAAATCCGCGATGGAGTGGCCCTTGTATTTCACCTGGAGCGTTTCGCTGTTGTAGCGGCGGCCACGGCAGACATCGCAAGTGACGTAGACGTCGGGCAGGAAGTTCATCTCGATGCGCTTCAAACCATCACCCTGGCAGGCTTCGCAGCGGCCGCCTTTCACATTGAAGCTGAAGCGGCCGGGTTTGTAGCCGCGCTCGCGCGATTCGGGCAGCATGGCGTAAAGATCGCGAATGGGCGAGAAAACGCCGGTGTAGGTGGCGGGATTCGATCGAGGAGTGCGGCCGATGGGCGACTGATCGATCTCAACTACTTTGTCGATGTGCTGCAAGCCTTCGATGGAATCATGCTGGCCGGGATTGTCGTGGGAACCATAGATTTCTTTGGCGAGCGAACGATAGAGGATATCGTTGACCAGCGTGGATTTGCCGCTGCCGGATACGCCGGTGACGACGATGAAACTGCCGAGTGGGAATTCGACGGTGACGTTTTTCAGATTGTGTTCGCGAGCGCCGTGGACGATTAACTTCTCGCCGTTGCCGTGGCGCCGTCCCGATGGAGGGTCGATTCTGACGGCGCCGGAAAGATATTGGCCGGTGAGTGAAGCGGGATTCTGGCGGATTTCGCGCGGAGTGCCGGCAGCCACCAGGTGGCCACCCAAGCGTCCGGCGCCAGGGCCGAGATCGATGACGTAATCGGCTCGTTCAATGGTCTCGGCATCGTGTTCCACCACGAGCACCGTGTTGCCGAGATCGCGCAGGCGGGTGAGAGTATCGAGGAGCCGATCGTTATCGCGTGCGTGCAGGCCGATAGAAGGCTCGTCCAGGACATACAACACGCCGCGGAGCTTGGATCCGATCTGAGTGGCCAGGCGAATTCGTTGCGCCTCGCCACCCGAGAGCGTGGCGGCGGACCGGGCCAAGCTCAAGTAATTGAGGCCGACGGCAGTGAGAAACTCGAGGCGATTGCGGATCTCGTCAACGACGCGGCCGGCGATCTGGTGTTCACGTTCGTTGAGTTTCCAGGTTTTTACGGCGGCGAGAGCGCGATCGATGGACATCTCGGTGAGTTCCGAGAGGCCTGCGCCCTTCACCCGAACGGCCAAGCTGCTGGGCCGGAGACGCCGGCCGTGACAATCCGGGCATTCGGAGGGGGACATGTAGTCCATCAGCCAGTCGCGATAGGCGGGGCTGGCGTCCTGGAATGTTTCATCAAGAATCTTGACGACGCCGGGAAATCCTTTGTCGCCTTCGAGCAACTGCTGGCGCGCACGCTTGGATAGCTCTTCGAAGGGCTTATTAATATTGATGCGCAGGCGCGCGGCGCCTTCAGTGACCTGCTGATTCATGTACGAAGAGCTGGCGCCGGGGCCGAGGCCCCCGTCGAGCAATGGCTTGGAAGTATCGACCATGACCTTGGCGGGATCGAAACTCCAGGTATTGCCGAGGCCGTGGCATGTTTCGCAGGCGCCGAAGGGGCTGTTGAATGAAAAGGAGCGAGGCTCGAGTTGGGGGACGCTGGCACCGCAGTTGGGACAGGCGAGTTTTTGCGAGTAGAGCTTTTCTTCGCCATTGACGACGGCGACAATCACCAATCCGTTAGCGAGCTTGGCGGCGGTTTCGAGGGACGCTTCGATGCGTTTCTCGCTGCCGGGCTTGAGCGGGAGGCGATCGATGACAACCTCGATGCTGTGGTTCTTACGGCGGTCGAGGGGGATTTCCTCGTCGAGCGAGTGCAACACGCCGTCGATGCGGGCGCGAACGAAGCCCTGACGCGCGAGCTTCTCCAGGTCCTTTTTATACTCACCTTTTCGGCCGCGCACGATGGGCGCGAGGATCATGATGCGCTCGCCCTGCGGAATGGTCAGGATTTGTTGCAGGATTTGCTCGGTGCTTTGGCGCGAGATCTCGATGCCGCAGGTGGGGCAGTGGGGAACGCCGATGGAGGAATAGAGGACGCGCAGGTAGTCGTAGATTTCGGTGATGGTGCCGACGGTGGAGCGCGGGCTGCGGTTGGTGGTTTTCTGCTCGATGGAGATAGCGGGGCTGAGGCCGTCGATGGAATCCACTTCGGGGCGTTCCATTTGATCTAGGAACTGGCGGGCGTAGGGGGAGAGTGTTTCCACGTAGCGGCGTTGTCCTTCGGCGTAGATGGTGTCGAAGGCGAGCGAGGATTTCCCGGAGCCGCTCAAGCCCGTGATCACGGTGAAGGTGTTGCGCGGGATCTCGACGTCGATATTTTTGAGATTGTGCTGGCGTGCGCCGTGCACGGTGATGCGCTTGAGCATTGGTGGGAAGCTCCATTTTAGCAATGGAGCTTCGCCACTGGGGCTGGGGATTGGGGGCTGGGGCTGGTGCGAGTGGTGCTTCGCGGTGGGTGGTCGACTTTTTTTGACGCATCGGGCGATTCTTGTGTTTGGGGGAGCGTCGCTCTTAAGTGGTTTCTTTTTTATATGGTTGCGAGAGGATTTCCACAGACTGGAGGGTCGATTTTTCGTGATGCGTCAGGAAATTCATTCTTTTTAACCCCGGGGTGCGGCGCGAGGCCACCGCATGCCTCGCTGAGGATGTGCCGCACCCCGTCGCCACAGTCATAGAATAATGCGCGGAGGGTTCGGAGGCGGAGCTGTTCTGGGGCTGGGGAGTGGTTAGTCGTGTGTTTTGGATGGTTTGCAGGGTTCGGAGTTTTTTGCGAGAGTTGTGACTGGCACGTCTGGACCCGCGAAATCGGGAAATGAGTATCCTGTCACCGGATTTTGTATGATCGACTTATGAAGCTGCGCTATGTCTGCGTACTGATGGCGGGGTGTGCCTGGGGTGCTACTTACTCGAAGGACGTTGCTGGGATCCTCAACCGGCACTGCGTGGAGTGCCATCGCGCGGGAGAAGTCGCGCCGATGGTGTTTACCAGCTACCAGGCGGTGCGGCCGTGGGCGAAGGCGATTCGCGAGAAAGTGGTAACGGCGACGATGCCGCCCTGGCTTGCCGATCCACACGTTGGGGAATTCAAGAACGATAGGCGGCTCGAGCAGGGCGAGATCGACACGATTGTCGCTTGGGTGAATGCGGGTGCGCCTGAAGGCGATGCGAAGGAATTGCCGCCGGCGCCGCATTTCCTGGACGGCTGGAATATCGGGAAGCCGGATCAGATTTTCGATTACGGCGTGGATTTCGATGTGCCTGCCGAAGGCGTGGTGGACTACCAATATTTCAAGGTCCCGACCAATTTCACGGAGGACAAGTGGATTGAGGCGGCGGAGATCCGGCCGCAGCATCGCGCGGTGACGCATCACATCAATGTTTTCATCCTGGAACCAGGGCAGAAAGCCACCGATGGAGCCATGTTGACTGGTTTTGCTCCGGGCGTTCAGCCGCTAAACCTGGAGCCTGGAACCGCGATGCTGGTGAAGGCCGGGTCGATCTTCATTTTTCAGGCGCACTATACGCCAAATGGGAAAGCGGTGAAGGACCGGTCGTTCGTGGGGCTGCGATTCGCCAAGCAGCCGCCGGTGTTGCGGTCTATTACGGATCGCGCGTACAACGCGTTGTTTAAGATTCCTCCCGGCGATCCGAATTATCTGGTGAAGTCGAGCTGGACGGCGAAGCAGGATATGGATCTTTTCGCGCTGATGCCGCACATGCATTTTCGCGGGAAGGATTTCCGTTACACGGTGGTGTATCCGGACGGCCGCGAGCAGGTGATCCTGAACGTGCCGAAGTACGATTTCAACTGGCAGCTCGGGTATGAGCTGAAGACGCCGCTGCATTTGCCGAAGGGGTCGAGGATTGATTGCGTGGCGCACTTCGACAACTCGCCGAACAATAAGTGGAATCCGGATCCGACCAAGGAAGTGCGGTGGGGCGATCAGACCTGGGACGAGATGATGATCGGGTTTTTCCTGTACAAGGTGCCGGCGGCTGGTAGCGCGGTGTCGGCGACGAGCGAGTAGTAGAATAGATAAAGTACGTCAACAAGAATGGGCGGCTAGCTCAGCTGGGAGAGCGCTGCGTTCGCAATGCAGAGGTCGGGGGTTCGATCCCCCCGCCGTCCACCAAACCAACCTGTGAGTGACAGAACTTCCATTCCCCCTGCAACGGAAACCCTAATACTGATGGAATCTGCAAGGCGCTGTGCGCTCTGCTTTGGTTTTGACGGTGACCTTCAGAGGAAGAAAGGTCAGATTGCACACATCGATCAGAATTCCTCGAACGCGGATGCGGCCAATCTTGTGTACATCTGCCTTGAGCACCACGACGAGTACGACAGCAAGACCAGTCAAGTAAAGGGGATCACCGAAGTAGAGCTGCAAAGCTACAAGGCGCGGCTCACGGCAGCAATTGCCAGAGGTGATCATCTCGGGGTCAGTGCGCCCCAATCGGGCGCAATTGCCAAGGAGAACGCGATTCGCGGTCACGACGAGCGCCTGTTTCGGCAGGCCGATGAGTTACTCCAAGAGAGGTTCCTTCAGGAGTTTTTGAATCAGCTTCAGTCTGACGATTCATATTGGATTTCGTCGGCTAGCCGCATTGACACATTTAGGGGCACTTTTACCGAAACAGGCAACCAGTTCATCGACACTGGTCTTTCCGAGAAATTGCGCCTTCTCATCGAGGGCTTAGACGCGCTCCTGGTATTTCTTGCCCGCACCTTCTTTGTCTATCCAGAACAACAACATCACGCAGACGATACGCGGCTTTGTATGTTCCCCGAGCTAAACGTTGATCGTGCTGGCCCAGGCACCGCAGAGTCGATGAGGAAGTATGACAAGTTTCAGGCTGAACTCGACAAGTTATCAGGAGACGTGCGAGCAGCCTACGATCAATATCGCTTGGCAGTCAAGCATTATCTATACTTGTGAAGCTGATAAAGGCACAAGGTCTTCAACTACGCACACGGCCCCCAAGTGCAATCAAAACTCTCGGTAGTGGGTCTATTTGATCAAACAGACCCACTACCAAACTCTCGCGCAACCGTATCGGCGATAATTGGCGAGTGCGAATCTGGCACATCCCGGTAGCGGCTGCCCTGTTGTGTTTGCTGGCGCCTGCGTGCCGCAAGCCGCCGCCGAAAGTTGTCGTTCCCGAGGTGTTTCGCGTGAAGTTTGAGACCTCGCAAGATGATTTTGTGGTGGAGGCGCGGCGCGAGTGGTCGCCGCATGGCGTGGACCGATTCCACGAGCTGCTCAGGCTGCATTATTTCGACCAGGGGCGATTCTTTCGTGTTCTGCCGGGATTTATTGCGCAGTTCGGCGTCCATCGCGATTTCGATGTGCATGCCACGTGGAGCAAGTTGTTCATCGTGGATGATCCGCCGCGTGAGAAGAACCTGCGTGGGACGCTGGCATTTGCGAAATCAGGGCCTAATACGCGGGCGACTGAAATTTTTATTAATCTGGCCGATAATGTGCCTCTGGATGAAGAGCGCTTCGTGCCGTTTGCCAAAGTGATTCAGGGGATGGAAGTGGTGGACAGGTTCTACTCGGGGTACGGCGAGATGCGGCCGGAGGGCAAATGGATCGATCGCGGGCGGGTGGAAGAGGAGACCAACGAATATTTGGTCCAGCGATTTCCGAAGTTGGACTGGATCAAGCGGGCGCAGTTCGTGCCGTGATAAGACGTAACGGCGTTCACACGAGTGTGAACGCGGCACGCAGGAGTGCGTGCGCCACGAACCGTTATAATAGCCGTCAGGTTGTTTATGCCACGATCTCAGATCGTGCGCCTTTCGCTTGCCGGCCTCGCGGCGATTCTCAGCGCTCATGCACAGGTCACCCTGACCGGCCGTGTGGTGGACCAGAATGAAGCGCCTGTCGCTAACGCGCGTGTCTCGGCGCACCGGGCGCAGGAGATTCCGGTGGTTGCCTTTTCCGGGCCGTCGGGTGCGTTTGAGTTGCGGCTATCAACAGCGGATACATACCTAGTTGATGTCGATCGGGTGGGCTATTTTGCGCTCAAGGAGCGGCCCGTCCAGGCTCCTGCTGAGATCACGCTGGTGCTCAATGAACAGGAAGACGTGTTTCAGAGCATCACGGTGGGCACATTGCCGCCGCCGGTGGATCCGGAGCAGACCCAGCGGGAGCAGCGTCTGAGTGGAACCGAGATCAACGACATTCCCTATTCGGCCGCGCACAGCCTTCGCAATTCCATGGATCTGATTCCAGGCGTTATTCAGGATCCGACGGGCGGGGTGCATTTCCACGGAGGGGCTGAGTACCAAACCCGGTACACGCTCGATGGCTTCGATATCAGCGATCCCATTGATGGGCGGTACAGGACGTTGCTGGCGGTGGAGGGAGTACGGTCGTTGGATCTCTCTTCGGCGCGCGAATCGCCGGAAAATGGCCGAGGCTCGGCCGGCACGTTGCAGGTTCAGACCGATAATGGAACCGACCAGCTCCGCTACACGGCGACGAATTTCATTCCCGGCCTCACAACGAACGGCGGCATACGGGTTGGCGATTGGACGCCGCGCGCCGGCATATCGGGGCCGATAGTGAAAGGGCGGGCGTGGTTTTCCGATAGCTTCAACGGCGAATACAACGGCGGCTATGTTACCGGGTTGCCGCCGGGCCAGAACACCAATCCATCCTGGGTGGCCGGCAATCTGGCGCATGCACAGGTGAACCTGACGGCCTCGAACATTCTGTATGCGGACCTGCTGGTGGATTATGGTCACCAGGCGCATTTCGGCTTGGCTCCGCTCGATCCGGAGTCCACCAGCAGCGGCCTCAGCGACCACGAATGGCTGGCTGCGGTGAAGGATCAACATTCCTGGTACGGCGGCGCGACGCTGGAGTTTGGTTTCGCGGAGCAATCCGTTTTCCGGCGCCGCGTTCCCGAAGGAACAGAGCCGTACATCATTTCGCCGGACGGGCGCAGTGGAAATTATTTTGTGGATTCGCGCGAGCACGGCCGGCGCGATCAGCTATTCGCGAACTTCTTTCCGCGGCAGATGCATTTCTGGGGGAAGCATCAGCTTAAAGTTGGCGCTGACGCGCAACGCCTGGATTACAACGCCGCGTTCCAGCGCACGGGCTTCGAAATAATCGGCCTGAACGGTCTGCCTGCTTCGGCAACCCGGTTTGAAGGCAACGGCAATTTCGGGTTGCCAAACACAGTGGCAGCTTCTTACGTGAACGACCACTGGCAGCCGGCGGAGCATCTCACTTTCGATCTGGGAGTGCGTGAAGATTGGGACGAGCTGGTACACCATGTTGCGTTCCAGCCGCGCGCAGCCATGGCATGGGCGCCTTTCCCGCGCATGCGCACCAAGATCACCGGCGGCTACGCCATGTTGACCGATGCTACGGATCTCTCGCTGTTCAGCCGCCCGTTGGATCAACAGGCGGTGACGACGTTCGACTCCGCCGAGGGCGTGCCGCAATCGCCCGTGTTGACGACGTTCGTGCCGGGACACAATCTCAAGCTTCCGCGCTACGACAAATGGAGCGCAGGGCTGGAGCACGATTTCGGGCGCGGCGTTTTCGCAGGCACGGAATTTCTTCGGAAACGCGGGCGCGATGGATTTGTTTATTCGCCGGTGGCGGGATCGGCGAGTGCTGTCACGATCCAGCCCGAAGCGCTTTCCTATGGATTCGGCGGAACGTACGAGTTGACCAATTTGCGGCGAGATGCTTACGACGAAGTGGCGCTGACGGTGAAACAAACATTCGGCGATCAATACGGATGGATGGCCAGCTATACACGATCCCGCGCGGTTTCAAACGCCGTACTGGATGCCAGCGTGGATCAGCCGTTGCAGGTGCTGAACAATTTCGGGCGCATGCCGTGGGACGCGCCCAACCGTCTGCTGGCTTGGGGATATTTGCCGATGTATTGGAAGAACTGGGCCATCGCTTTTCTGGCGGACTATCGGACGGGGTTTCCATTCGCGGTCACGGACGCGTTGGGAGATGTTGTGGGAGCAGTGGATTCGCATCGCTTTCCTTCGAATTTCGATTTGAATCTGGCGGTGGAGCGGCGCTTCGTCTTTCGAGGGTATCGTTACGCCATTCGTGGCGGCGCCAATAATTTAACGGATCATCGCAATCCAACGGCGGTGAACAAGGTGATGGGTGCGCCGCAATTCCTCACGTTTTATGGGGATGAGGGGCGGCATTTTGTGATTCGGATCAGGTTTTTTGGGAAGGTGCCGCAGTGAGGGGGAAGACCCGGGCGTCGGCAGGAGTGCCGCCGCGGCACGCTGAGAGCGTGCGCCACGATGAGCTAAAACGCTCGTTGGTATTGGACTGGAGGGTGGGGGTCTTGGCCTAGCGCTTTTGCCGCGTGGAGTGGCCAGTAGGGATCGCGCAGGAATTCGCGCGCTAGCAGGACCATGTCGGCTTTTCCGGATCGTATGATTTCGTCCGCCTGGTGAGGGTCTGTGATCATTCCTACGGCGCCGGTGCGAATTCCAGCTTCTTGCTTGATGCGTTCGGCGAAGGGCACTTGGAATCCTGGCGCGGCCGGGATCTTGGCATCGGGAACCATGGCGCCGGAGGAGCAATCGATCAAGTCCACGTGGCGGGGGTGCAATTCCGACGCGAGCACCACCGAATCATCTACGGTCCAGCCGCCCTCTTTCCAATCGGTGGCGGAGATTCGCACGAAGAGCGGGAATCGCTCGGGCCACACGGCTCGCACGGCCTCCGTCAACTCCAGCACGAAGCGGATGCGGTTTTTGTAGGCGCCGCCGTATTCATCGGTGCGTCTGTTTGCCAGCGGCGAGAGGAATTCATGCGCCAGATAGCCATGGGCGCAATGGAGCTCGACCACCTGGAATCCTGCGGCGAGTGCGCGTCGCGCGGCGTGGGCGAAAGCGTCGATGATGTCACGAATTCCGCCGTGATCCAGCGCTCTTGGGATGGGATCGCTCTCGCGGAAGGGGACGGTGCTGGGCGCGACGGTTTCCCATCCGCCGGCGTTGATCGGGATCGGAGCTCCGTTGTTTTCCCACGGAACATAGCAGCTTGCTTTTCTGCCCGCGTGGGCGATTTGAATACCGGGTACAGCGCCGTGCTGCTTGATGAAGGACGCTATGCGCGTGAGCATCGCGATGTGGTCGTCCTTCCAGATTCCGTGATCGCCGGGGGTGATGCGTCCGCGCGCCTCGACGGCGGTGGCTTCCATCATTACGAGTCCGGCGCCGCCTACTGCGCGGCTGCCCAGGTGTACCAGATGCCAGTCCGACGCGAATCCGTCGACGCTGGAATACTGGCACATGGGAGACACGGCGATCCGATTGCGAAACGTGATTTCGCGGATGGTCAGGGGAGTGAACAGATGCGGTTTATTCAACTCTCAGTATAGATGCTGTTCTTCGGTTCTTCGGTTCATCAGTTATTCGGTTCTGCGGTTTGCGAGAATCGATGCATGGTGAATTGTCGAGTTGGCTTGATGCTGGTGGCTGTGGGGCTGGTGCACGCTCAAGGTGTAGTGAGGTCTCTGTCCGAGGTCAAATTCGAACAGGATACCGATGTGAAGTGTCTTTCTTCAGCGGTGGAATCGGGCGATCCCAGCAAGGGGCCGTCCACCATCATTCTGAAAGCTCCGGCGAATTGTGTGATTCCGTGGCATTATCACACGGCAGAGGAGCAGCTGATCGTGATCCAAGGAAGGGTTCCTACTGAGATGGAAGGTATGCCGAAACAGGTTCTTGAGCCGGGAGGATTCGCGATGATGCCGGGGAAGGCGAAACATCGATTCTCGTGCCAGTCGAGGAGTGGATGCGTTTTATTTGTCACCTTTGATAAGGCCTACGACATTTTTTGGGTGAAGTGATGCGGGTCTTGACCTTGGCGATTTGCTTAATGTTGGCGATCGGCGATGCGCGGGCGGCGGAACCAATAGCCGGAACGTGGCGGCTGGAACGCCAGGAATTGAATGGCGAGAAGAGCAATTTCGACCCGCTTACTTTGAGGATCGCGCAATCCGGCGATAAACTCGCATTCGCGTTTTCGGTGCCGATCAACAACGTCCACTACCTCAGCATGAGTTATAGCGTTCGCCTGGACGGGACCGAGGGTGACGTCAAGAACGGGCAAGGAGAGAAGCTGGGCACGATCAAGATCACAAAGACGGGCGGCGGCCGATATAAGTTCACATTGACCGGGACGAATCGGCCGCAGACTTCAGGCACGCTTAGCGTCTCGCCCGATGGAAAGCATCTCACTTCCGAGTCGAATGGACTGATACAAGTGTTCGCGCGGGCCTGATGAATTTCGTACGCCGGTTTTTCCAGCGCCCGCATCAGACGTGGATCCGCCGGGTGAATTTCCAGATCCACCTTTGGGTGGGGATTGTGCTGGCGTTATATCTGATGGTGATCGGCGTCTCCGGATCGATCCTGGTTCTGCGCATAGAACTGGGCGCGCTGACCGGCGCGAATCCGTGGGAATCGAGAAGAGCACCGGAACCACGCGCGGATATAACGGCCGTGGTTCGGAACCTGACAACTCATTACCCCGGTTTTCGCATTGTCTCGGTGACGGCGCCGGGGAAGACTGAGCCTAACTACATAGCTCGCTTGTTGGGCCGCACTCAGATCAGAGTTGGGGTGGATGCGGGCACGGGCGAGGTTTTGGGCGCCGTCAAAAGAGGCCCGGCGTGGCTCGACATAGTGGAGAAGCTTCACGTCAGCCTGTTTGCGTCGCGAACAGGCAGAATCCTGAATGGCGTTGGTGCTGCCTTTCTGCTCGCGATGTGCATTACAGGGCTCATCAACTGGTGGCCAGGGGTACGAAACTGGAAACGTGCCCTCAAGGTGGACTTCGGGCGGAGCTGGCGGCGGATCAACTTCGATCTGCATAGCGCTACTGGTTTCTGGACGCTCGCGATCATTTCGTTTTGGGCAGCCAGCGGCGTCTATTTCGCTTGGCCGCGGGAGATTTTTGCGTTCGTCAACAGAATCTCGCCGATCGTGAACTCAAAGCCTCCGATCGTGGAGGTAACGGCCAGAAGCGAAATGAGCGCCCCGGATCTGGATGGGTTGGTGAAGCGGGCTTACGCGCTGGATCCGGGGACGACATTCGCGGGCGTCGAATTTCCATTCAACAGAAGGGCGCCGATCAAGATTCTGATGCGCCGAGGCAATGGACTCAGCCGGGAGTACGAAGACACTTTGTATTTCGATCCCTACACCATGGCGCACTTGGCCACGTGGAGATACGGTGTGAACCAGAGCCTGGGCGACTGGTTCATATGGCTGCAGGTGCCTCTGCACTTCGGCGTTTACTGGGGGCTAGGCGTCAAGATTATTTGGGCCGTTCTTGGCCTAGCGGTCCCGACGCTGGCTGTGACGGGATTGTTGATGTACTGGAACCGGACGCTTCGGAAAAAATGGAAGCGGCTCAGGGGAGAACCACAAGCCCCGCCGGTGTGACGTCGGTCTTCAGGTCCCAGGTACGTTCGTACTTTAGGGTTGCAGCGTCGTAGACTTCGATTTCGAAGCCGGCGCCGTATATGTAAAGCTTCTTCCCGTTGCTCGCCATTCCGAAGCTGAAGCGGGCGCGGCAAGGAACCTCGGCGCGCTGTGCAATGCGATCGCTCGTCAAATCGAACGCCCAAAACTCGCAGCGCTTGTTTCCGAGGACGCCGTTGGTGACCATAGTGTAGGCGAGCTTTTTGTCGGGCGTCACCTGCACACCGGCCATGCCGCTGGGAGCGGGGCCAATGGGATCAAAATCCATCTGCCGCGTTTCCAGATTGAACCGGCCGATGCCGAATACTTTGTTGTGAACGATGGGGTCGGCAGAGTTGAAGAGCGAAATGTGCTGGCCGGGCTGGCCGATCAGATCCAGATCGCTGCCGAAGCGGATTCGTTCCATGCCGGGGAAATCTGGCTGAGCGAGGTCGATGCGATCGATCAACTTGAAGTCGTCGGCGCGGAAGACGGAGATCTTCGCGCCGAACTGGTACAGATATTTTCCATCGGGCGAGACTTCAAAGGGTGTACGTCCGAAACCTGCTTCGTTGGCAGCCGCATCCTCGCGAGGGATGTCCACGGTCTTGACGATCTTCTGATCGGACAGATCGATTACGGTGAACTTCGCGTCGTGGACCTCGTAATGATCCGGGAGCTTGTCGATCTCCTTGGTGACTGTGTAGAACAGCTTGCCGTTCGGGTCGGGCGCGCCTCCACGCATGCGAAACTGCTTGGTGGAGGTGTTGAGGACGAAATGATTTATGACTTTTCGCGTCGCGACATCTACCACCTCGATCCCGTTGTGATCGATGGTGGTGACGTAGATTGTTTTACGATCCTGGGAGAGACGCATCGCTCGGGGAGTGCCAGTGGTTAGCGGGATGCGATCCACTACCTCACCTTTGCTCTCGTCGAAGACCAGGAGGGCGTTCGGATAGGCGGGCAGGAACAATGTGCCTGCGCTTGCGAGGGTCGCGAGAGCGGCGAATGTCGAGATGAGTCGCTTTATCAAGGTTGAACTCCTAAATTCAAAATCACCGACTCCCTTACGGTCGCGGTTCGGTTATTTGCACCAGACTGTCTTGACGTTGACGAATTCGCGGATGCCCCAAACACCCAGCTCACGGCCGTAGCCCGACCTTTTCACGCCGCCAAACGGCAGGCGCGGATCGGACGCTACCATGGCGTTGACAAACACTTGTCCTGCTTCGATTCCATCCACGAACTTAGCTTGCTCGGATTCATCGCGGGTCCAGACGCTGGATCCAAGGCCGAATGGCGAATCATTGGCTAATTCAATGGCTTCATCCGCATCGCGCGCGCGGAAGAGCATGGCAACGGGGCCGAACAATTCCTCGTGGAAGAGGGGGGAGGAGCGCGGGACATCGGCCAGGACGGTTGGCTCATAGTAGAAGCCGGGTCCATCGATTTTGCGGCCGCCGGCCAGCAGGCGCCCTCCCGCCGCAACTGCGCGCTGAACTTGATCATGCAATTCATCACGGATTTTGCTGGTTGCGAGCGGGCCGACGTCGGTATCGGCGGCCATTGGGTCGCCCACTTTCAAAGCTCTCATTCGATCGACGAAACGTTTCTCGAACGCGTCATAAATCCCGCCAGCCACGATGAATCTTTTGGCCGCGATGCAGGATTGGCCATTGTTGATCACTCGCGCTTTTACGGCGGTGGAGACGGCTTCTTCGAAATCCGCACTGGGCATGACGATAAATGGGTCGCTGCCGCCGAGTTCGAGCACCGTCTTCTTGATTTGGCTGCCGGAAGCGCGCGCTACTGAACGGCCGGCGGGCTCGCTGCCGGTGAGGGTTGCCGCGACCACGCGGTCATCGTGCAACAAGGCGTCCACCTGATTGGCCTCGATGAGCAGCGTCTGGAACGCGCCTTCCGGAAAACCGGCGCGGTGCAAGATGTCCGCGATGGCTAGCGCGCATTGGGGAACGTTCGAGGCATGCTTCAACAGCCCGGTGTTGCCTGCGGCGAGCGCGGGGGCCGCGAAGCGAAAGACTTGCCAGAAGGGGAAATTCCAGGGCATGACGGCCAGCACGGGTCCGAGTGGCTGGTAGCGCACGAAACTGCGGGAGGCGTTGGTGGGGACCGGTTCATCAGCGAGCAATCGCTCACCATTTTCGGCGTAGTAGCGGCAGGCCCAGGCGCATTTCTCCGCCTCCGCGATGGCGGAGGGCAGGGTCTTGCCCATTTCGGTGGTCATGAGCGCGCCGTACTCGCGCTTTTCGGTTTCGAGAATTTCGGCGGCTTTTTGTAGATGCCGGGCGCGGTCGGCCCATGGCGTGTGGCGATAGGAGTGGAACGTGGTCCAGGCCAGGTTTAGTTTTGCTTCGATGGCGGCGGAGGAGAGCGCGGGAAACTCGCGTTGCGTTTCGCCGGTCGCGGGATTTATGGTTGCTATCATAAAAGCAACGACTCCCTTACGGTCGCGGTTCGGTTACGGTGCGGGTTAGTTCGGCGGCGGCGCCTTGGATTGCTTCGCCGGCGTTTTCCAGGACTTTGCCGACTTTGACCGTTTGCTCATCCACCAGCTTCCAGTCTTTCTGCTCGATGCTCTCGCGAACCGCGGGCAGGGTCTTGACGCCGTATCCGGTATAGAATCCGGGTGCGTAAATCTGGTGCTTGAACCACGGTCTATTTGGGAGTCCGTCCTTGAGAGTAAGGGAACGCTCCACCTGGACCAGACGCATATTGGCGTCGCGCAGATTCACGCGAGCCAGGGCGGAGCCGCCATTTTCAGACGCATGGGCCAGGGCGTGGTCGTAGAGCTCGGCGGCGCGTTGTAAGGCGACGAAGCCGTTTTCTAGCGGCGCGAAATTCAGGAATGGCGGGACTGGCTCCTTGGCCGGGGGAATCTTTTTGTGCCGTGGATCGTCTATTGCGGCGAAGACACCCTCGTCGATCGCCTTGTTGCGCTCGATAATCTGATCCCGTTTATCGCGGGCCAAGCGCTCCACTTCGTCGATGTAGCGGCGAATGGTTTCCGTGAGGTTGTCGAAATCGAATGGCAGCAGCTCGGCGCCGGCCAAGCGCAGAACGGCTGTGCCGGCGGTCTGAGCGAGCGCGCGGCCGTAGACAAAATTCGTGTCGCCGAAATGCGTGTACCAGTAGAAATCGTCATAGGCGGAATGGTAGATACCGCCGCCATCTTCGCCACCGAACCCGAGATCAAGCGAGGCGATTCCGATGTGATCCAGGAAGGCGGTGTAGTCGGAGCCCGAGCCGAGTGCGCCGATGCGTAGGTCGGCACGGTTGCGGGCCTCCTGGCGATCGGTGGGGTCAGGATTTGCAATGCGAAAGGCTTGCATCCGCTTCCAGACGGAAATCTTCGCCTCGGGATCTTCGATATCGCGCGCCACGCCATTGATAAACTTTTCGAGCGTGTGAGAACCTTCCGCGTTCAACCTGCCGCGGCCGTTGCTATCGGAATTGATATAGACCGCGGCTTTTGCCGCAAGTTCCTCGGCATGCGTTTCGGCCCACTCGGTGGAACCGAGCAAGCCGGGTTCTTCGCCATCCCACAGGCAATAAATGATCGTGCGTTTGGGCTTCCAGCCCTGTTTCAACAGCAGACCCAGCGCGCGGACTTCTTCCATGAGAGCAGAGGCCCCGGAGATGGGATCTTCCGCGCCGTTCACCCAGCCATCGTGATG
>PMUN01000450.1 GCA_003166875.1 Bryobacterales bacterium
TGGATCGCGCGGGAAGAAACCGTCCTGCGCGCGCCGACGCGGAAACCGGGAGGAGGCACACGATGAACATCCTGTTATGGGTCCTGCAGATCCTCGCCGTGCTCCTGTACGGAGCGTCGGGCGTCATGAAGGTCTTCATGTTCGAAAAGGTAAGCGAGGATGTCCCGTCCTTTGGTGCGTTGCCGCGGGAAGCCTGGATGGCCCTCGGCATCCTCGAACTCGTCTGCACGGTCGGGCTGATCGTCCCCGCCGCCCTCCACTGGCATCCGGCGCTCACGGTGGTGGCCGCCACGGTCCTGACGATCGAGAGCCTCGTGTTCGTCTGGGTGCACGCCAAGTACGGCGAGATTACGACCATCATCTTAAGCGGGGTGCTGGGTCTCCTCATGGCGTTCATCGCGTACGGCCGGATGGTCCTGAAGCCGATCTTCTGAACGGCGGGCCGTCTCACAAAGGGTCCTTTGTGCGGCACGACGTGCTCCCGTGAATTTCTGTTTTTAGGCCGGCGTTAACGCCAACACACAGAAATGGCTAAGGTCGTCGACAGGAACGCGAGTTTCATGAGTAGTAATGATACGCACCAGAGTCCGATTGGAATTGCTCGGGTGGCGGAATCGGTTTTCCCGCTTACGAGATTTCTTGTCCCACAACCGGACGAGGTAACTGCTGATTTAGACGGCCAATGCATTGAAACGAAAAAAACCGAGTCTTGGCATGATACTTGCCATGCGGAGATGTTGGAGGATTCTTAATGTTCCGATCCATTGCTCGCGTCGTGGTTCCTGTTGGCATGGTATCTGTTTCCGTCTTGGCGTCCTTGGCCAACGCCCAAATCTCGCCGAACCTGCCCAATCCGATCATGGCGCCGAATCCTCTGACGGCGACGATATCCATTTTTCGTAGCAATATGCAGGACAAGATCATGAAGGCGGCGGACGAGATGCCAGAGTCCAAGTACAGCTACCGGCCGACGAAGGACGTTCGCTCGTTTGCCGAGATCCTGAATCATGTGGCGGATATATCCTACACACTGTGTTCAAACGTCAAGGGTGAAGCGACCCCCGCCACGGCTACCGCGACGGGTTCGAAGACCAAGATCATGGCCCGCCTCAAAGGCGCGTTCGATTACTGCGATGGCGTGTACTCCGGGTTCACCGATGCGCACCTCAATGACCCGGCGGACTTCTTTGGCACCAAGACGAACAAGATGTTCGTGTTGACGCAAGTCGCAAATCATGACGCCTTGCATTACGGCAATCTCGTCACGTATCTGCACCTCAATGGCCTCATGCCGTCCGGGGGCTGGTTTTGATGGCCCAGCGGCTGCCCGCGTCCCACTAAGCGATTTCGCATCGGCCCGGTCCTGCGCGCGTGTCGGTATCCGGCCGCGCGCGGGCTGGCTTTTTTTGTGCGTGGCGCGGTCGAGAGCTAAGCCGCTCAACACCCGCATGGTCTGCTCCGGGGTTGTGTCGTGCCGATCTCGTATCCGCCCGACCGCTTAAGTGGCTTTCGTTGAGAACGGGGCAGGTATGGGCAAAGGCATCTTCCTTAACGTGAAACCCAGGCTTGGATTCTGGGCTGCAAATGGTCACGCCGCCGACCGGCTTGGCGGGCCGGTAAGCGCGGGCAAAAATGGCGTCAGCTTGCCGCAGCAATTCAGCCGGAAGGTTCAGCGAGATTTTTTCGGTCTAATGCCCCCTGAACGTTCTGGCTCCGCGAAACGACTTGAACGAAACGTCGCCGACTCGTATACTAGCCCGAAACGTCGTTCTGGGAAATTGCTCCAATGCGGTCACTGCCGTTTGAAAATCTGGCCTCTCTGCACCGATCCAGACACCTAGTCACGAGATCGTGATCCCAAGGAATCGCCGAACCGAGTCACCATGCCCTCGTACCGAATCGGCATGTCCTCGCATTGCGTTGACGGCTGCTTACGAGTGATCCGGCCTTTCGGCGCTACACTATAACAAAGCGGGAGAGGTAAAGGTACCGCACCGGAGGCAAATACTTCGGACCGTTGCGAGTCTTGGGCTTCCGTTAGACACCGTGATCATCTTTCGCTGCGCAGCCTCGATATTCATAGCGGCACTGGCTCTTGCTTCAGACCGGCCCAATCATGAGATTGGCGAGAATAGTGCGTTAGCCGGTGCGACGATGCTGGGAGCAGCAACAGTCGACGCGTCGACTTCCTCTGAGGCACAAACTGCTGCTGGCACCACACTTGTTCATTTCGGGGAGGTAGACCAGGGCGTCTATAAAGGATCGGAACCGAAAACCAACGCAGACTACGAATTTCTTCACGCTCGGCACATCAAATATATTCTTGATTTGGAGCTTCTACCCTCTTTGCGCCATTCGGAGCAGAAGAAGGCCAAACGGTACGGCATTCTCCTCATACACGGTAGACTAAATGCTTCTCCAATTCCACCATCGCATAAGCACATCGAGCGGATCATGGCTATACTCCGCAACAAACGTTACCATCCGATTTATTTCCATTGTGCGTATGGCCGCGATCGGACCAGCCTGGTTGCCGCGCTGTACAAGATGTACTTTCTTGGCATGTCGCAGCAAGATGCCTTGCGGTACATGGATGAGTCCGGTTATAAGGACAGCTGGGTCCGTGGCGGGTTAAAGAGATATATTGAAGAACACCCCAGTGTCAGGTCCAAGTGATTTGATTCGGCTCGGGCCGTCTTGGCGATGCAGTAAACAAGTTTGATCATAGTCTCGCGGAGCGGTCAGTTCGAATGCTGTTCGAGATCATGGTGGCGGCAGACCTCTCAGTCTGTTCTTCTGAACCTGTTCATACGGACTCCTCGCTCCGCACGCGAGCCACGATTCCAGCTTCGCCATCGTTAGATCATGCCGCGTCGCCGGGCCCAACAATCTTAAGCTCAACCGCGTCGCCGGTCTGGGCCCCGTGTCCATCAAGCCGCATCTCTTGAAACTCCGCCACGAGCGCTGCGACTTCGTGCTGCGTCCGTGTTATTGCTTATCGAAGACTATCGTCGAGTGATTCTTCTTGCCGTCAGGACTGGTACTGGTTCGCGAAATTGTATAAGTCTTTCCATCCTGGGAAACAGTGCGTTTGTCCGTATAGACCACCTTGCCATTCTTCTTACCGGTGGCGTCGATCGTATGATCGTTGACTCGCTTGAGTGAAAGCTCATCTATCGCCGCAGAGCCGGTCACTTTGCTCGGCTTGCCGTCGAGCGTAGCTTCGTAGTCGAACTTGTTTGGTTGCCCTTTCTCATCCGTGGTATCAACGGATGCTTTGAAGCTTTTGCCGTCGGATTCGACGCGAACCCCACCGCTTGGCCCGATTCCGCTGCCAGCCAGTTTCGACTTGGCGACGTTCAGTTTCCAGGTTCCGGCAAACGGATTCTCGACCGCAAACAAACCCACGGCGAGTATACAGATAGCGAATGCTGCTTTGCGCAACGACTGAATGGACATTGAAAGTCCCCTTTCTGGGATCGTTGCATTATATCTCGGCGCCGGGTATGGTGCAATTCATCGGTGGCGATGTTGATTACCTCACATCCTCAGCCGCTCCTTCAGCCGATTCTTCTTTACCTGCTCGTTCGGACTTCTTGCGCCGCCGTCCAGCCACGAGAGCACTTTCCCCACGGTCACCGTGTGTTCTTCCTCCTGCGCTCTTACGCGAATGCTCAATTGTGGTTGCTCGCCCAAAAGTCCTCTCCGCAAAAGCGCCGCGCCGGAATACGGCCATGGCTTCGATCGCGGCCTCGTAGAGACTTTCAGCGGGAACCAGAATAGGCGAAGAAAAAGCCGGAGCCAAGCTTCCTCGAACGGACCTCGGGGCACATCGCGGAGCGTCCGGTGGAGAATGGGACGATGGCCAGCATTGCCAGACCTCCTTGCGACGAAGCCGCAATTCTCGCCGGTTCGTGTGAGCGCCCGGCTACAACGAACCGGCCCTGGATTCTAGCCGCGACCATCCTTGGTTCGAGCATGGCCTTTATTGACGGTACGGTTGTGAACGTGGCGCTGCCGGCCTTGCAATCAGCCCTGCATGCGACTCTGGCGGAAGTTCAGTGGGTTGTGGAAGCTTATGCGCTATTCCTGGCGGCATTGCTCCTCATTGGCGGATCTTTGGGAGACCTGTACGGTCGCCGCAAAATCTTCACCGCCGGCGTTGTGCTCTTCTCGGTAGCCTCGGCTTGGTGCGGACTTTCTCCCAATATCGGGCAGCTTATTGTTGCCAGGGCGCTCCAAGGAATCGGCGGGGCGCTGCTTGTCCCCGGCAGCCTCGCTCTCATCAGCGCTAACTTTCCCGAGAAGGAGCGCGGCCGCGCTATCGGCACATGGTCCGGCTTCACGTCCATCACGGCCGCAATCGGTCCCGTGCTGGGCGGGTGGTTCATCGAGCACGGTTCGTGGAGATGGGTGTTTTTCATCAACCTTCCGCTGGCGCTGGTGGTCGTGTTGCTAGCGTTGTGGAAAGTTCCGGAAAGCGAAGCTGGCACCCAAGGGCAGCAGTTCGACTGGCTGGGGGGCCTCCTGGCTGCGCTCGGCTTCGGTGGGATCGTGTTTGCTCTGATCGAATCGGCTCCAGTCGCGGGGGCAGCGGGCGCCATCGCTCTGATTGCGCTGTTGTATTGGGAGGCACGCACGTCGTCGCCAATGGTCCCACTCCACTTGTTCCGTTCCCGCAATTTCACTGGAGCCAATCTGCTCACCCTCTTTCTGTACTCAGCCTTCAGTGGCGTTTTCTTCTTTTTCCCGCTGAATTTAATACAGGTGCAAGGCTATTCGGCGACGGAAGTAGGAGCCGCCCTGCTGCCTTTCATTTTGTTGATGTTTGTACTGTCGCGCTGGTCTGGCGGACTTGTCGATCGATATGGCGCCAAGGCTCCTTTGGTGACCGGCCCCCTGATCGCGGCCGCCGGATTCGCGCTGTTTGCCAGGCCTGGTATCGGCGGGTCCTACTGGACCACTTTCTTCCCGGCAGTGCTCACGCTGGGGCTCGGCATGGCGATCAGCGTTGCCCCGCTGACCACGACCGTGATGAACGCTGTGGAGCAAAGCTACGCGGGAGCGGCCTCGGGGATCAACAACGCCGTCTCGCGCATCGCAGGTTTGCTGGCTGTGGCAGTTTTCGGAGCGGTGCTCACGGGCGTTTTCCAGACCGCTCTGGACCGCCGCTTGGACAGTCTCGCGGTGGCGCCGGCGGTGCGGTCGGAAATCGAGATCCAGCGATCCAAGCTGGCGGCAGCCGAAACGGGGGACGCGCGCGGCCGCCAGGCTATCGGGGAAGCATTTGTCGCTGGCTATCGCACGGTGTTGTGGGTGGCGGTGGGGCTGGCGCTCGCCAGCTCGCTGAGCGCGGCAGTGCTGATAAGAACCGAGAGGGAATCGGGGCATCGATAGCTGCGGACGAGATGGGGCCGAGAATCGAGTCCCGGAGGAAGCCGCTCATCCGAGGTGATGATGGATCAGCACCTTTGCCGCGCCGGGCTCGGCGCTCGCCCGAGGTAAGCGTTTACTCGCCGACTGCGTTCGACGGCGCCCGGCGGTGGAGATCGACGACATGGGCGATTCGGAGGCAGTCCTGATGGCACAGCCAACGTCTTTTGTGTTGTTGAGCCCAGCGCTCGTATTCGCTATCCCGTTTGGCGATCTTGCCAGGTGTCGCAGCTTGAGGCGGTCGTACGTCGGCGTGGAGCGAGACCGGCTTTTCGTCCAAACAAACCACCGGCTCGGTGGCATCGTAGGGCTTTTCATACACCGCCAGAACGTCTTCCATCTTCCGGATGTACTCTTCGTCCAGTTCGGCCACGCACCACTTTTTTCCCCCGCCACGGCTTCAAATCGTGGCTTTCGAGCAAGACGCGAACTGTCTCTCGGCCCACCTTGGGAACCAGTTTTCGCTTCACCGCTTGCTCGGCCACCAGTCTTACCGTCCAGCGTGCCTGGCCTTCCGGAGGATCACTACAGACCATAGCGATGATTCGCTGCCGTTCCACTGTGGTCAGCAAAGGCGTCGCGCCCGGTCGCTGCCGCTCGTACAATGCCGTTCCAACCCACCCTCCCTGTACCGCCAACCGATGTCCCGGACCGCCTTAGGCGTCAATTCGAGATTACGAGCCACGCCAGGCGCCGACTGACCACTGGACAACTCCAGTAGCACGAGCGCCCGCAATACCACCCGCACCTGCTGTCGCCACTGCGAAGTAGTCTCCGCAGATCCCGCTCATCTGACTTGGATAGTTGAAGTTCCAGCCGCCGACAGGTCCGCATGACCAAGTATACGGCCACAACATTTCCTATCAAAGATGTCTTATAAGTAATTTCTTCAGGCGGTCAGAGAACTAGTGTGATGGGTCGCTATTATTTGGTTCGTCCAGGAACTCGCGTATTGCGAGATTGACCAACTCCGGGCGCTTGTTGAACGTTCCGTGGTTGCTAGCTGGCACAATGATGAGTTGCCCATTCGGCAGATCTCGAAATATTTCGGCATTTTCTTCGACCGAGGTGAAGTCGTGGTCGCCAGCCATGACGAGTATCGGTATTGATATCTTCTTGAGGTCGGCGGGTTCGATCACCACCGGCTGAAGCCACATGTCGTAGCTCTTCGCCAATAAGGTCATCCAGTGTTCGGGACCGTCGGGGCTGACCTTCGAGTAGTCAGACAAAAACCAGGGCGGCAGTCTATTGGCTACCTCGCGAAGATGTCCGGCCAATTGTTGAGGTGACCATTGAGCGCGCCGTTTTTCGTCCGGAGAGAGAGCAACGCGGATATTCGCACCCGAAATAACCAAACGATGAACCATCTGCGGGTGATCTCGCACGAGGATCAGGGCAAGATTGGCACCGTCACTGTGTCCCACGACGTCAACGGGACCGAGGCGGAGGTGCTCGACGATGGCCGCCGTGTCGTCCGCCATCATCTGGTAGGAGAGAGACCATGGGCCATCAGGACTATGCCCATACCCCCGCTGATCGATGCCGACGACGGTGCGATAGGTGGCAAAATAGTCCCGTTGCTTCGCGAAGCTGTTGTCAAAGAAGGCCATCCCTCCATGTAAAAATACAATCGCCGGTCCATGGCCGTAGATTTGCGTGTAAAGCTTGGCGCCCCTTACTTCAGCGTAACGTTGAGTGCCACTGAGGTCATCCGCATATGCAGCCCCGATGACGAGCGCGACGACAGCCGTGAGAATTACGCCTGTGAAGTTATTCATGGATGTCTCCCTTGGCGGTCTGGTCTGTGCAGTTCGAGTTCGGCGTCGCTTCGGCGTCGAGGATAAGACGCGATCAGGGTTGCGTGTCGGCAGCGAACGCAAGTATCAATCGGAGCCAGATCCTACGGGACCTTCCCTACTACTGGTCTACCCTAAGTTTATTCCAACCTACATTATCGTATTACAAACGTGAAAGAGGATATTGGGGACATACGCCGATTTTCTTCGGCGCTGGGGTGACCGCTGAAGCGCAAAGCAGCCCTAGGTCGACCGGGTGGCTCTCCGCCGGAATTCGACAGAGTGCCGCATTTAAACAGATTTCTTGAATACCACGAATTCCATCTTGGTCGTGGCCATGGGATGTGCGTTGCTTCTTGCGCTTCGCCGCCAATACGCCTTCATGCGCTTGCGCCTTGCGCGCAGCGGCGGACAGACCGCCCCTCTGTTTCTTGGCGGGCGAATCAGCAGCAGCCGACGAATGTTTCGGAGGACGCCCACGCCTCTTGATGGGTCTCTGGAGAACTAAACACGAAATTTCTCGCGACCGAACGCGCGATCGCCGTACGCTGGAACTAACTCGCGTCGTCAGCCCTTACCATCGGCTAGCGGGCGCACCTAGGCAAACGTTCGTCGCTTCGTGGCTGTTTCACCTCACATGTGACTGGCACGCACGGTTCCCTCCGCAAAAACACCTTCCGGCAGGTGAATATGGCGAACGGTCGCCTATTTGCTACTGTCGAAGCCCATGCGTCTATGGATGATTGCTCTACTGCCCCTGCTCACTTCTGTGCCTCTCGTGGCACAAGACGCGGAGGCTCAAAAGAAATTCGTGGGTACTTGGGAGGCGAAGTGGAAAGACAAGGTGATCTGCACCCTCAGGCTGAACGCTGGTGAGCACATCTCCGGAGAAATGGAGGCCTGCAACATTAACGCCGATGCGAACGGGGACCTTCAAGAGCCGGAGTCCACCGGTCATTCAGATCCTCCTTCACCCATCCTCAACGCAAAACTCGAAGGCGATATGCTGAGGTTCGAGATGAAGGACGACGATGATGTACTGAAATTCGAAATGAAGTTGCTTGGCGACGGTCGCGCAGAGGTGAGAATCCTGGATTCGCCGGTCCCAATCAAGCCGATTCACTTCGATCGAAAGTAAGGGTGGTGGTCAGTCGTCTCGGATGAGAATGCTGGCTGGCCTTCATCGCTCTTCTTGGGTGCTACGGAGGGCGGGAAGAGTTTCGGCGCTAAGGGTTGGCTATTACGGCTGCCTCGTCGTGAGTGGCTTCGCCCGGCCCGGTGCGGATGGAATCCCTTGCGCTGTCATCCGGCGCACTTGTTTCGTTTTGGCCATCTAGATTTTGCTGTGCAGTGGCGTAGCCACTCACGTAAAATACGTGCCCATAGCTGAAGCCAGATTGATCGCGTTTGCCGGTGAAAGCCCGTTTGCTCCTGTCTACGGGATGGAGGTACCTGACCGACCATTCGAGAGGGTCGAGTGCTCTCAGCTTCTTAATCGCTAGTCGTCCGACTTAGAGGTGAAATACCCTGCAAGTTAGCGCGGTATCACGCTCCGACCGTCAGAACAAGATCCCGTTTCTTGGAACAGATCTCTTCTCGCCGATTATTGTCTGGAATTTTTGCGCTGAAACAATGCCGTAACAATGGAGCTGGTGCTATTTCTGTGGCGGATTGTTCTGGTTTCCGAACAAATGGCTGTTGGGAGGCGATGAAAGTAACAGCAGTTTTTACGGCACCGTCCAGGCGCCGTGCGGCGACCAACCGCTATCGTGCGTGGCGTTTTCTACTTCCATGTACACGTTCTTCGCGCCTGCAAACGCAGCCGTGAAGCTGAGCGCCAGGTTCAACGTCAAAGTGTTTCCCGACATGGATGCCGACGATGCGCCCACGTTCAGCGTGCACTGGCTGTTCTGCAACGTCCCCGTGCTTCCCAGCGGCAGCGGCCCTTGCCACACTCCCGTATCGCTGGCCAGATACAGCTCGTTCAAGCCGCGTGGATAATACAGGTAGCATGCCCCCGACACCGCGAGCGTCGCGCTGATGTCGATTTGCGCTGTGGTAATATCCGCCGCTCCATTTCCGTCCGTGAAAACAAATGCAAAAGTCTGGCTCAATCCGCTGCCCGTGTTCGGCGTCACCGACACCGGCGTAGGTGGTGATGCCGACTGCACGCCGCTCGCAACTGTCCAAGAGCCGAACTGCGACCAGCCACTATCGTGCGTCGCGTTTTCCACCTCCATGTACACATTCTTCGCCCCTGCAAACGCAGCCGTGAAGCTCAGCGCCAGGTTCAATGTCAAAGTGTTTCCCGACGTCGATGCCGAGGATGCGCCCACGTTCAAGGTGCACTGGCTGTTCTGCAAAGTCCCCGCGTTTCCGATCGGCAGCGGCCCCTGCCACACTCCCGTATCGCTGGCTAGATACATCTCATTCAAGCCGCGCGGATAATACAGGTAGCACGCTCCCGACACTGACAGCGTCGCGCTGATGTCGATCTGCGCCGAGGTAATGTCCGCCGCGCCGTTGGGATCTGAATAGGTAAACGTGAAGGTCTGCGAAGCCCCGCTGCCTGAGTTCGGTGATACCGATACCGCAGCCGGATATCCACCACTGCTCGCGCCGGTGATGGTCAGCGAGGCACTGGTGTTGTGATTCAAAGATCCGCTGGCGCCTGCGACAGTAATGGTTATGCCTCCCGCTGAAGCGCCACCAGTTGTCGTAATGGTCAGCGTGGTGGAACCGGAACCGGTCACCGTAGTGGGATTGAAACTTCCCGTCACTCCGGAAGGCAGTCCCGAGGTTCCGAAGCTCACTGTACCATTGAATCCATTGTTGCCCGTCACTGTGACCGTGTAAGCCGCGCTGCCGCCCGCCGCTACGCTACCAGGACCCGCCGTCATCCCGATAGAAAAATCAGGCGCCGGCGCCGCACTCCCAACCGTCCAGGTTCCGTGCATGGACCAGCCGCTATCGTGCGTGGCGTTTTCCACCTCCATGTACACGTTCTTCGCTCCTGCAAACGCAGCCGTGAAGCTTAGCGCCAGGTTCAACGTCAATGTGTTTCCCGACATCGATGCCGACGATGCGCCGACGTTCAGGATGCACTGGCTATTCTGCAGCGTCCCCGTGACTCCTAGCGGCAGCGGCCCTTGCCAGACTCCCGCATCGCTGGCCAGATACAGCTCGTTCAATCCACGCGGGTAATATACGTAGCACGCTCCCGACACTGACAGCGTCGAGCTGATATCGATTTGCGCTGTGGTAATGTCGGTAGCTCCGTTCGGATCTGAAAATGAAAATGCAAACGTCTGCGAAGATCCGCTGCCTGTGTTTGGCGTCACCGAAACCGGCGCGGGTGGTCCGCTACTGCTGCCGCCAGTGATGGTCAGCGATGCAGTTGTGTTGTGATTCAGAGATCCGCTCGTGCCCGTGACCGTGATGGTAATGCCGCCCAGTGAAGCACCACTGGTGGTCAGGATAGTCAGCGTGGTGGAACCGGAGCCGGTCACCGTAGTGGGATTGAAACTTCCCGTCACTCCAGAGGGCAATCCCGACATCCCGAAATTCACCGTTCCGCTGAATCCGTTGCCGCCCGTCACGGTCACCGTATACGCCGCGCTGCCGCCCGCCGCTACGCTGGCCTCTGTCGGAGATGCGCTCAGAGAGAAGTCAGGCAGCGCATTGACAGTCAGGCCGAACGTCATCGTGACCCCGGAATATTTAGCGGTCAGTGTCACGGGCGTAGAGGTATTCACAGATCCAGACGTTACCGTGAAAGTCGCCACAGTTGAGCCCTGGGGAACCGTTACGGACCCTGGCACACTGGCGGCGGATGAATTCGAGCTGGAAAGCGTCACAACCGCACCGCCGGCCGGGGCTGGCGCCGTAAGGCTGACTGACCCTCCGGCTGACTGACCACCTATGATCGCACCCGGTGAGACTGAAATACCACTTAGGGCTGCGGAAGCCGGATTGACGGTTAGACCAAACGTCTCAGTGCTGCCGGCAAAGGATGCGGTCAAGGTGACCGGGGTTGGCGTTGTGACACTCCCGGCGGAAACCGGGAATGTCACCGAAGTGGAACCCTCTGGGACCGTCACGGTTGAGGGGATGTTGGCGTCCACCGGAGACGAAGTCAAGTTGATGGTGGCGCCCCCGCTTCCCGCGGCGGAAGTCAGCGCCACGGTGCACGTTGCCCCCACGGTCGGACTTACTGCTGTCGGATTGCAAGAGAAGCCATTCAAACTGGGCCCTTTCGAAATTGTGACAGTCCCATTGCTGGTGAAGGTGGATAAAGGTGTACTGGTAATGCTGGCCGAGGTTCCGTTTATGAGCTGGACCAGGGAGGTGGTACTCAAGGTCGACGCAGATACAGTCAAATTTAGCGTTGCAATGACGCCATTCGCTATCGTTGAATCGTTAAGGCCCCATAGCAGGCACATTGCAGTCCCGGCGCCGTACTCGCAAGACAGCGTTTTATTTCCCGCCCCTGGGGCGGCGGCAACCGTCACCGAGGAAAAATCGGTGGTAGAAAAGCCGAGGTCCCACTGAACCGACGCCGGTTGGTTCCCAGTGCTAGCGAGCGAGACATTCAAAGTTACGGTGGCGCCAGGGGCTGCAGAGGTAGAGGAAAGACTCAATGTGACGCTTTGCGCTAAGCCACAACAGGACGCCGCTGTAGCGATCATGCAGATTTGGGTAACTCGTACCAGTACTGAAGTTGGATGGCGCATCCTCAAGAATGATTATATGGCCCAGAGGGTTCCAGCTTAATTACACACATACCGTAATTGAGCTAAGGAAACCTGCCTAGCTAGTTAAAGCGGATCGCTTAGGCTTCTTCTTCACCTGGAGGGGTTGTCCTTAGTAAGTAGTTAAGAAACATTGGGCCGGACGGTCGAATCTTAATATTCACTCCACACGGGGCCCTAGATGACACGGCTAGCGTGATTCAAGACTTGCGATCGGGAGTAGAGGCGGAACAGAGGGAATGGGGTGGCTAGGCGCAGGACTCTGACGGTGCAGTGGTTATTCTGTCGGGAGAGCGTCTGAACGCTTGCCGTCAATGCCAAGCTTTTTCATCTTATAGAGAAGCGCCTTGTAGTCCACGCGGAGTTGGGCAGCCGCCTCTTTGCGATTCCATCTGGTGCGGTCCAAAGCGGAAAGAATCGTTTCGATTTCTGCTTGTCGCTGGACCTCGGTCACTTTCTTCAAGGTCGACACGGCGGCAAGAGGCGACAACACGACAACCTCCGGACGGGGGGGAATGTTTGGGGCAGATTCCGGCCTGCGCGAGCGATGACGAAGATCTGCGGCAACAGCCTCGGAATCATGAAGCGCTAAATACTTACGCATCACATTTTCAAGCTCACGGACGTTGCCCCTCCAATCGTGATCTAACAGAGCGTCGCTCAGAATCGGAGTGATCTCGAATGGAGCACCGTTAGGCGTTGCGTGCTTCTGCAGGAAGTACGATGCCAATGGCAGGATCTCATCTGGCCGATCTCTTAAAGGTGGCACGTGGACGCTTATAACGTTCAGCCGATAATAGAGGTCTTCACGAAAACGCCCCTCACGAATCGCCCGCTCCAGGTCACAGTGCGTTGCGGCCATCACGCGGACATTTATGCGAATTGTCTCCTTACCGCCTAACCGATGGAATTCCTGGTCCTGTAGAACCTGAAGGAGTTTCGCTTGCAGGCGAAAGTCCATATCTCCGATTTCGTCCAGAAAGATGGTCCCATCGTTCGCCAAGTCGAATTTGCCGAGCTTGCTCTTGACCGCTCCTGTGAAGGCCCCCCGCTCATAACCAAACAATTCGCTTTCGACTAACTCCGAAGGGAGCGCTGCACAATTGACCTTGAGGAAGGGATGTGCGGCGCGTGGAGATGCTGCGTGCAGCATGCGAGCAACAACCTCTTTGCCGGACCCAGTCTCTCCCTGAATCAGGATGGAGATTTCCGAAACAGCAATCCGGTGGAGCACTTGCTCCATCTTCCTCATCCATGAGCCCGGACCGGCAGTCCTCACTTCCCAGGTCTTTGGATTCGCTTTCATCATGGGAATGTGAGCCGTATTGTGCTTGGCAAGCGTCTTCTCAATCGACCCCAGCAGTTGTTCCTGGCTCGCCGGCTTCTTTAGATAGTCGTCAGCGCCACATTTCATTGTCTCGACGATTGTAGAAGGCGTCGAACCCCCGGAAAGCATGATGACAGGCAGGTTCTTATTAAACTGACGAATCTCGCGGAGTGTTTCGATCCCGTCCTTGAACGGCATCATAATGTCCAGCAAAACAAGGGAGACGCGAGAATCGCTGCGCTTCAAAAGTCTCAACGCCTCGTCGCCGTTCTCTGCCTGCTCTACCTCGTAGCCATGACATCGGAGCGAAAGTTCGAGGTAATCCCGGACCTCTGGTTCATCTTCGGCGACAAGTATTCGTTGCATTGGTAGCTAGGAAGCCGCCCCTCTCGCGAACGCATGTTGATCAGTCTTGGCTCTAAACCCTTTTCGCGTCTGAACCGGACCTAAGGGCAGGATGAATGAGATCCTAGCGCCGCTAGAAGTATTTTCCGCCCAGATTTTTCCACGATGGGCAGAGACGATCATCTTGCAGATGGCAAGTCCCAGCCCTCCGCCAGACCGATCATGCGAACCACCATAAGATGTGTATTCCTCGAAAATGTTCTCCAAATGTTCAGGCATGATACCAGAGCCTGAGTCAATAACATCCACGCGGTACACATTCGGAGGCGCCGGTGTAGAGTCTTGGCCAGCAACGCGGGTATCCACATAACCCCGTACCTCGATCGCGCCTCCCTTAGGCGTGAACTTGCAAGCATTCTCCAGCAGATTCACCATGACTTGCTCAATTTGTTGGGGTTCCAAATAAAGAGGTGCTCCTGGACGGCTTAAATTGACTGAAATGGTGATTTGCTTTCCCCGCGCCAGCGGTTCTATTTCGTGCATAGCGGCGGTGATGGAGGCTTCCAACGAGGATTCTCTCAGATCTGGGACTCTCACGACGTGCTTACCGACGCTCAGCTGGAGCATCCCGGACGACATGCGGTTGACTTTTTCGACGGCCCGCTGAATGCGCTGCACCAGGTCCACCTGCTCGCCGTTCAGCGGCCCCATAGCTTTTTCGAGGAGGATACTACAATAGCCGCCGGCGGCCATCAAAGGCGCGCGGAAATCATGGACCGCGCGAACGAGGAAGTTCGTCCGGTCCTGGTCATATTCCTGTAACTTTAAGTTCGCCATGAAAAGGCACTGCAACACGTCTTTGGCGTGCGATTCGGGTGAAATCACGTCCATCTGCGTTGAAATCGACGATTGATCGCTCTTACGAGCCAACACCTGGTCTATAAAAATTTGCAGTGTTCGATGGCTCAACGGTTTCAGCAGTGTACCGCCCGGTCCAAGGGGCATGCGGGTAAGAAACTCATGGAGGTGCTTCCTGTCCACCAAGAACAACTGTTCTTGGTTAGGCGTGTAGGTTCGCGAACTCGGAGGCCAATGAGCGGTATCAATATCCCAAATCAGGAGATCGGCTGTAACGGATTGCGCTTTGTCCGGCTCCAAGAGAACCACGTCGCTTCGGTCTAAACCGAGGCTCCGTACGGCCTCATGGCACAACTCCAATAGCTCGACATCCCTGGATAATAAACAGATTGTGAAAGTCCTGAGAGAACGCGGGGGGCCACCTATTGTTTCGCTGATCATGTTGGTGTTTGAACCGTCCATCCAAACGACCCAGTGGTTACGCGACCGTAACCGAGGGCCACTATGCAAGTCCCGGCATCATCATGGACTGCCAGGAACTCACCGTCCGCCTTCTAACCTTTACAACTTTTGGGCTGCCTTCCGAAGATACACTCAGATAATACGAAAACACAGGAGGGACTTGGACCCACCCCTGGGGGGATGCACTGGTGATCAGTACTATAAGAGATCAGCAGATAAAGTACTATAGGAAATCAGCCTGTAAAAGGACGCAGGGCCTTTAAAGAACGACCACCGTTGAAGCGCGAAAAGGCGTGAAAAACTTTCTTTACGTTGCGAGCTCATTTTTTGGCAGAGAAGTGCGCAGAACTTCAAGTATCGCGCAACCCTACTTACGTCTTGTAGGCGGTTTGGTGGGTGCAAATGATCAAATCGCTAAAGATTGAGGGCCCGTCACCAGCGCCGATGGGAGCGGTCTCAAATTGCGATCGGTCGCATAAGACGCGGCGCTTTGACGATCATGAATTCCGAGTTTGGCATAAATTGCACGGATGTGCCAACGAACCGTATCTCGACTAATAAAGAGCGACGCCGCAATTTCCCGGTTCTTATGGCCTTGGGCGAGGAGTGCTAGTATCTGTTCCTCCCGGTCGGTGAGTTTGCAGGGGTCGTGCGAGGAAAGATAGTCACGACAGATCCGCGAGAGAAGGAGTCTGGGTGCCCAGAGTTCACCGGCAGCAACCGCATCCACCGCTCGCCGGAACTGGCAAGGAGGCGAATCCGGCCGCAGGAACCCCATGCAGCCCATCCGTAATAGCGACATGAAGTGAGTGGAAGATTCATCTTTTACTAAGACGAGAACGGGCACAAGCCTACCGTACTCCGCTTTTCTAGCGAATAGGATAGGGTCAACTTTTGATAAACAATCGTCGTCTACTATGAGCACGCAAGGAAGAAAATTCCGGCATTCTTCAAGGATGGACTCAGCTTGAGAAGAGTTGGCACAAACGATTTCGCGATGAGGACCGCCTGCAAAACATCGTCGAATCCGCTTCCAATAAGCAGTAGCTCCTCCGCCAATCACGAGGCACCGTGGGTGTCCCGAAACCACCATCAAGCACACCTCCGAACCCCTACGGGAAATGCCGACGTCCAAGTCTCTCAGAGAATGTCACTAGGTGCAACCTAGTTCGTACTAACAGTACTGTTGCATGCGAAGTCGCAATGGAACTAAAAGGAAGCTGGGCTGTAACGAACTTGGTCTCAAAAGTGCACAATGTCGGCCTGAAATACAAAAGCGGTAGCTTGTAGAAGCTGTGAGCAGGGGCTTCGAGCACTAAGAACGTTTATGAAGGACGGTACCGGCGGCGCAAGGATAATGCGTGGTGCCGGCACAAGACGGACAAATCACTCATGGTGCTGCCGACTGTCGAGCGTCGCAAGTTCGAGAGACTTCCTCTGCAATTGCCTCTTCAGTTCAGCAGGGCCTTGCGTCGAGACGAAGTAATAGAATGCGTCACGGAAAACATTAGTGGCGCAGGGATTTACTTCGTTTCGTTGCGTTCCTTGGTTGTGGGGGAACGACTCGAAATCGATCTGCATCTACCACCTCTCACTTCTGGCCATAACAACGTAAACGTGCATCTGAGATGTCAGGCTCAGGTCGTGCGAGCCGAGTCAATCCATCACGGTCCTGGTATCGGGATAGCTTGCCGAATCGAGAGCTACACGATCCGGTTTGGGGATGAGGATCTCCTGCGTGATCAAATGTTCCGTGGTGCGAAGACTTAGGATTCTTTCCAGAATTCTATGCAAACGCTTGGTAGATTTTAGGGATGACGGTGTGGCCGCTCGTGCTTTCTGGCTCGCGGCGAAAGACATTCCGGTCCGAGAGTTATGGCTCAACGGAACGCCAGCGGCGGCAGCCTTCCGAGCTTGCTAGCTATATAGTACCGGTTAGGCTTTCGGTTCCGGTGACGGTACAGCCGCAGACCATCTCACTAGTAGGATTGATCGAGATCGGTGTCCAGGGCGACGAGCCTGGGTTCGGGTGGAGGCAGTCGCAATGTTCGAAAACCGGTCTGGATTTCGCTGCCTTGCTGAGGCGGCGCGGAAAGCGATCAACTGCATGATACAGAGGCCACTCTTGTGGAGAGGTGCGGTAGTTCTATAGCTTCCTGTAGCCTTGACCATCCGGTCTTCGACAATGTCCCCGTCCCGAGATGTGACCATCCGGTTCGTGAAATCGGGCACTAGCTTTGGTAGTAGAAGTCCAAACGATGTTCGCGGCAAAAAGCAGATCATGAGCGTTTGTGGTTGGTCACTGATCCGCTTTTGGCTGGTCTTACTCTTCCCACTCTTTGCCGTGCTGACATCCACTGGATTGTTCGGATCTCAGCCGCTGTACTCAAGAATCCGAAATGTCGGGGTAGGCCGCCGCCACCGAGAACTTCACAGTAACGATGTTCGCACCCGCGGCGGCCGATGCAATGTTCTTGGCAGTATATGGATTGTGTAGCGATCCCTTTAAGAGCCGTGGGCCCGATAGCAAGCGTATACGTGTTGCCGCTGGCGTCAGTGACAGCATTGACCACAGCCGTGGAGTCGTTCCAACCACCACGTTGAGGTCGCCAGCCCGTCGCGCGGGCACTCATTGGTGCGTGGCGACTATCTCAACGGCAGCGTAGGTCCACCGGTCGTTTGTCGGCGAAGTATCGTGGGTATCGACAGGGCCGTTGACGATGGACGGTGCCGCTGTCGCCTGCACCCAATAGGTGTCGCCGGTTTGCGTATCAATCCGCTGATGTACGAGAACCTGTCCGCTCACGGGGACTCTGGCGATAGCGTTATCCCAATCGTGGCCGACCGCAAAGACCCAACTGTCAGCCGAGGCGCCCGGGATGACAACATCCGGCGCCCCTGACGCGGCACTCGCAGCATTCACCACGCCGGTGCCTGAGGCATTGGTAAACGCAATCACTGTCAAAGAGCCGAAGTAACCACCGATTCCCGGTGATGATATGACAGTAACGCCGGACAGGACCTCAGGAGCCTGCGCGACCCAGATCTCCGACGTGCCGGCCTGCGAGTTGCTGCGCGTGAGGAGCGTCCAGGGCAATCCGGTCCCACTCACAGTGGCTGTCTGGGGTGAGTTGATTGGACCATCGTACCCAACGAAAGCTACCAGCAGGTCGCCCGGCTGCGCGGTGGAAAACGATGGCGTCGTCATCTTGTTTTCGCCATCCACGAAGACAGTCGTATCCTCTCCGATTAGATTTGGAGGATTGGAGTTGTTCACGGTGACGGTTAGTGCTGCGGCCCCACTGACATTGGCGTAGGAAGCAGTCAAAGTGACGGAGGTCGCCGCAGTTACATTACCGGTAGTCACCGAGAACGTTGCGGAAGTTGAGCCTTGCGGAANNTGCTGAGCGCCGCCGGAGGTACTGGGTTCACCTTGAGCGCAGCGGTTTTAGCGATGCTGGCGTAGGAAGCGGTTAAAGTGATCGAGGTCGCTGTGGTTACGCTGCCGGTGGTTACCGAGAACGTAGCGGAAGTTGAGCCTTGCGGAATC
>PMUN01000347.1:0-376 GCA_003166875.1 Bryobacterales bacterium
GAGATGTCGATGCCGAATTTATGTTTCCGCAAGCCGGTGGAGATGTAAGGATGCGTGGATGCGTCCACATCCGGGTTCACGCGCAGGGCGATACGTGCTTTGACTCCGCGCCGTGCGGCCAGCGAATCGATCAAAGCCAGTTCGGGTTCGGACTCGCAATTGAAGCCTCGGATGTTTTGTTCGAGCGCGTAGTCCAACTCAGCGGCGGTTTTTCCGACGCCGGAGAAGATAACTTTAGCGGGGTCACCGCCGGCCTTGAGGACGCGGAACAGCTCGCCACCGGAAACGATGTCGAAACCCGCGCCCGCTTCGGCCAGAAGTTTCAAAATGGCCAGGTTGCCATTGGCCTTTGCTGCGTAGCAAATTTGATGCGGGA
>PMUN01000347.1:385-4066 GCA_003166875.1 Bryobacterales bacterium
ACCTGGGGGTCCGCCCCACTAGTGCTCTCTTCATCGCACCCTCAATACAATCAGCGTTTGATCGTCATGCATCGGCATGTCGCCGGTGAATTTTTGAAGGTCTTCCAATATCCCGTCGGCTACCGCTTCCGGATCCTTGCCGCACCGCTGCAACAGCGAGTGAGCCACGTTGTGCCGGCCAAAGTCTTCCTCGCGCGCGTTGGGTTGATCGGTGATGCCGTCTGAGTAGAGCACGATTACGTCCCCGGGCTGAGTATCAAAGGTAACCTCCTCGTACTCGCGATTGTCCATCAATCCGGCTGGAACACCACCGACCTTGGGCTTGATGATTTCGCCTTTGCGGCAGATCATGGGCGGCGCGCCGCCTGCGTTGGCCATCACGAAGCGCCGATTCTTCCGCTCCCAGACCAGCACGGTCAGCGTGACGTATTGCGCTTCCACTTTGCGTTCGCGCAGGACATTATTGAGAAGCTTCAGAAGCGCCGCCGGACTTCGAAGGCGGTAGGAAAGCGTACGCAGCAGCCCGCTGACCATGGCTCCGTAGAGTGCCGCGGCGGCGCCCTTGCCACTTACATCGCCGAAGGTAAAGACGGCGTAGTCGGAGCCGTGTTCGAAGACATCGTAAACGTCGCCGGTGATCTCGCGCGCGGGCTTCAATCGGATGGCGATGTCCAATCCCTTGATCTTCGGCGCTTCCCGCAGCAGCAACACGGACTGAAGATTTCGTGCGGCTTTCAGATCGTAATCCAAACTTTGTTCGCGCTTCGCCAGTTCCTGATAGAGCCTGGCATTCTCCACCGAACTGGCAATTTGTGGTGCGAGCAAAGCCAGCAGCCGCGAATGATCCTCAGTGAAATAGCCCACCCGTTCGGCCTCAAGATCCATCACGCCCACCACGCGATCCTGAACGATGAGCGGCACCGCGATTTCCGATCGCATATCGGGGTGCGATGCGATATAACGCGGATCAGCCGCCGTATCGGCTGCGCGAACAATCTCGCGCGATACCGCTGCGGCGCCGGTGATGCCTTTGCCAAGTGGAATATTGTCGATGGCCACCCGCTGGTCGTAGCGCTCGCTGAACCGATGCGTAAGGACCTTGCGCTCGGCGTCCAGCAGCAGAATGCTAAAGGCATCAAAGGCCACTAGCGCGTGAATGGTCACCGCGATCTTGCCGAGCAGCTCATTCAGATCCAGAATGGAGCTGAACTCTTGCGACAGGTTGGCCAGCGTCTTGAGGGTACGGTTCTGGCGATCCACTCTGCGATAGAGCCGCGCGTTATCGATGGAAACCGCAACGCGTGCGGCGATCAACTGAAGCAGCGCGCGGTCCTGCTCGCGATAAGTGTCGAGACGCGTGGATTGCAGGTCGATGACGCCCACCAATTTTCCGCGCGCGATCATGGGAACAGCCAGCTCGGCTTGGACGGCGTCGAGAGCCGGCAGATAGCGCGGGTCCTTGCGGACGTCGCCCACCAGGACCGGCTGGCGAGTGGCTGCGGCAGCGCCGGTAATCCCTTCGCCGATCGGCAGCACCAGGTTCTTGACTACCTCTTCGCGGTGTCCAATGGCGTGCCGGATGCTCAAAGTGCGCTGGCGCTCGCTGTAAAGAAGAATGGCGAACAGGTCGTAAGGGATCACCTCTTTGACGATGGTGGCTACGTTCGCCATGATGCGGTCCAAGTCGAGAGTTTCGGCGGTTGCGGTGGAAACTTCCAGCAGGAAATCCAGCAGCTCGGCGCGCTCCTGGAATCGGACAGTGGATTTGCGGGCGAGGGTGGCCATTAGTTATTCGCCACCAGCTGTGGCGCACGCACTTTTGCGTGCCGCGTNNGTGCGTGCGCCACGATGGATTTACGTCGCATGTTAATAGCCTGCACCTGCCCCGTCTGTGCTTCCGGCCGTCGCTTCCACGATTTTTACGCTGGCGCTGGCTCCGATGCGGGTGGCTCCGGCGGCGGCCATTTTTTTCAGATCGTCGAGCGTGCGAATGCCACCCGAGGCTTTCACGCCCATCTCAGGGCCCACCGCCAGGCGCATCAGCTCCACATCGTGTACGGTTGCGCCAGAAGGACCAAAACCGGTAGAGGTTTTCACAAAATCCGCCCCAGCCATTTTGGCGAGCGTGCTGGCCATCACCTTTTGATTATCATCGAGCAACGCCGTTTCGAGAATCACCTTGACGATCGCGCCGGCGCGATGAGCGGCGGCCACTACTGCGGCGATGTCGGATCTTACGACGTCATAATCGCCGCCGCGGAGGGCCCCCACGTTTTGCACCATGTCGATTTCCTGCGCGCCCACGCGTAGCGCCGCTTCTGTCTCGGCGACTTTGGCTTCGGTGGAGGTGGCGCCGAGCGGGAAGCCAACAACGGTGCACACTTTCACCGGGCATCCGGCCAGTTCAGCGGCCACTAGCGGAACCCAATATGGATTGATGCACACGCTGGCGAAATTGTATTTGCGCGCTTCGCGGCAAACTTTGATAATGTCATCCCGCGTGGCATCGGCCCGGAGCAGGGTGTGATCGATGAGTCCGGCGATCGAGGGATCGATTCCGGTGAGTGTGTCACTGGCCGCGATACTCGCCGCACTGCCGGTGCGCGCGAGGATTTCCTCACCAATCTGCTCGACTAATCGATCTAACTCAGCGGCGTCCAATTTTTTACGGCCTTTTCGATTTCGGTGATCTTCTGTATTCGCGCGGCATGGCGTCCGCCCGCGAACGGAGTGGTGAGCCAGACTCGCAAGACGTCTTCGGCAAGGCTCGCAGTCAATAGTCGGCCGCCGAGCGTAAGTACATTGGAATCATTATGTTCCCGGCTATTTCGAGCAGAAGCTTTATCATAGCACAGGGCCGCGCGGATGCCTGGAAATTTGTTGGCGACGATGGCGGAGCCGATACCCGCTCCGTCGATAATCACGCCGCGCGCCGCCTGGCCCCGTGCGACAATTTCAGCAACTTGACGCGCGATGTCGGGGTAGTCGGCTGGCTTCTCCTCGTGAACTCCAACATCATGGATGTCGAGCGCCAGCTCTTTGAAGATTGGCTTCAGTTTTTCCTTGAGCCCGAAGCCGCCGTGATCTGAACCGAGCGCTACGGTTTGAGCCGGGGAAGCGCTCGAGTTTAGTTCCTCTGCGGAAACTTCCACTAGCTTGACGCCACGGTCCTTCGCTAGGTCGCGAGCTGAGGGCGTGATGATGGAGCCGGCCGCGATCTTGAACTCGCCGGTCTCGGGGACATCGGCCTCGGTAATGACTTTTCGCACTAATCAGACAGGATAGCGCGGTGGGTGCGTGTGGTGAGATTAGGTTTTCACAGGCGCGTAAAGCCGATAGAAGCGATGATGGCAAGAGCGACAGCGGAACGGATATAAGAAAGCTAGAGTTAGGAGCCAATCCAAAGATGTTCGCCGGGTCGCTCGACGTACACAACTCCAGTGGCACTTGGGGCATATTTGGTAAGAGTGCATACTCATCAGACTCGTTGAAGTGGCTCGTTGTTTCAGACGCTGGTAATGTGAGGATTGTGTTACTCACGTCATTGAAAAACGTTAGATTGCCGGTGCTGGTCAGTTCAGAATGTGGGGCAGGTTGTCAAACCTGCGCGCCGATTGTCAATCGGCGCAACTGCGCGGGTTAACAACCCACGCGCAGGATGGCATCCCAATGTCACTTAGT
>PMUN01000209.1 GCA_003166875.1 Bryobacterales bacterium
ACGAGTGCGTGCGCCACGGTGGACCACTAGCGTGGCGCAAACCTTCGTCCGTGAGCTGCTGGGCCGCAGCGACTACGCCATTATTGGCGAACTGATCGAGCCGGACACCCGGGTCCTTGATCTCGGTTGCGGCGAAGGCGAGTTGCTGGCGTGGCTCGCGGCCAACAAGCGCGTGGATGCGCGAGGCGTCGAGATCTCGGGGCCCAAGGCGCAACAGGCCATCGCCCGCGGGGTCTCGGTATTTCACAGCGATCTCGAAGAAGCGCTGGCCGACCTGCCGGACCAAGCCTTCGATTACGTAATCTTGAGCCAGACTCTACAGGAAACGCGCGCCCCGCTCAAGGTGTTGCAGGACATGCTGCGCGTGGGACGCCGGGCGATTGTCGCCTTTCCGAACTTCGGCCACTGGCGGGTACGGCTGGCGCATCTGTGGACCGGCCGCGCTCCCAAGACAAAACTGTTTCCCTACGATTGGTACAATTCGCCGAACATTCACTTTTTGACGGTCCACGATTTCGAGGCCATGGCACTCGCCGAAAAGTGGACTGTGGAGCGGCGCATCTTTCTCGAAGGCGCCCGAACCGTGAAGCTGCGCCCGAACTTGAGAGCCGAAGTCGCGGTGTTCCTGGTTACCGAACCGCGACCGTGAGGGAGTCGGTGCCTGCGATTTTTTCACGGGTCGATGATCGCCGCCTTGTTCCATTCTTTGGGCGCGGGCGGGACCGGCGTTTTGTCTTCCGAAATTTGGGTTTTCCGGCAATAACAGGGGATGAATCTTCGCAGTGGCTGGCCCCAGATTAGCAAAAACACCTTAGGCGAAAAGCTCCGGTACTTAGGTCCTCCGAAATAGGTACCATTTGCCTTTTGTGCCATCGCGTTCTCTCTGTTAGCTTAGTGGAGGGACACAACTAACGCATGAATGTATCTATTATTGGCACTGGTTACGTAGGGTTGACGACAGGAACCTGTCTTGCATTTTTGGGGCACAAAGTGACCTGCATCGACTCGGATGAGAAGAAGATCGCGCTGTTACGGGCCGGCAAAACGCCCATTTATGAACCGTACTTGACGGAACTGCTGGCCGAAGCTGCTCCGAATCTTCAATTTTGCTGCGATTACGCCTCCGCTGTACCGCATGCGGACGTGATTTTCATCGCCGTAGGAACACCTCCATCCCCGAATGGGAGCCCTGATTTGCGCCACGTATCAGCGGCCGCTCAAGGCATTGGCCAGCACTACGCGGGCGATTTTACCGTGGTGGTGAACAAGTCGACTGTACCCATCGGCAGCGGCAATTGGGTAGACTCGATCGTTCGTGAATCGTACGAAAAGCACCATGGCAAGAAAGCCAATGGACACTTCTCGGTGGCCTCCAATCCCGAATTCTTACGCGAAGGCACGGGGCTGCACGACAGCTTGTACCCGGATCGGGTGGTGATCGGTTCCGATGACAAGCGCTGTCTCGAGGTGCTGTACTCGCTGTATCGCCCGATTCTCGATCAGACCTTCGCGCCGCCGCCGTATCTTCCTCGGCCGGAAGGGATGGGCGCAGTGCCGCTCATTTCAGCCGATCTGGCGTCCGCCGAATTGATCAAATACGCCGCCAACGCCTTTCTGGCGCTGAAGATCAGCTACATCAACGAAATTGGCCAATTATCCGAGAAGGTGGGCGCAGACATTCAGCAGGTTGCCAAAGGCATCGGCCTGGATGCGCGAATCGGAATGCGATTCCTGCAATCCGGCATTGGATGGGGTGGCTCGTGTTTCGGCAAAGACACATCGGCGTTAGTGTCTACGGCGGCCGAATATAATTTGACGATGCCGATTGTAGAAGCTGCCCGCGAGATTAACCGCCGCCAACGCGAGCGGGTAGTGGACAAATTGCTCGGCGAACTGAAGATTCTGAAGGGCCGGACTATCGGCCTGCTTGGCCTCGCCTTTAAACCCAACACGGATGACCTTCGCGAAGCTCCGGCCATCGATATCGCGCGCAAGCTGGTGGAGCGGGGCTGCAAGGTAAGAGTGCACGATCCGGTAGCGCTGGAGCGTTTCCGGCAAGAGTACCCGGACCTGGCCATGTTGGCCTCCGAGTCGGCTGAGGAAGTGGCCGATGACGCGGATGCTCTGGTATTGGTCACCGAGTGGCAGCAATATCTGGAGCTGGATTGGGAAGCGCTGGCTGGCCGTATGCGATCGCGCATTGTGCTGGATGGACGCAATGCATTGGACCGCGCAAGGCTGACCCGCTTCGGATTCCGGTATCTGGGGATCGCGGGCTAGCGGAGAGTCTCTACCTGTCGCTCACGCTCGCGGCTCGGTAATTGGAGCAGAGCCGCGACCGTGAGGGAGTCGGTGCCGGACGTTTCGGCCATGCCCCTGGAAAGTGCCGCCAGTTGCTCTTCCAGGCTGGAGGGGAGCGATTCCGGCCGGCCCAACAACATCCCCTGCACTTCGTCACATCCGATCTTTTCGAGGATAGCCAATTGCTCGGGAGTCTCTACGCCTTCCACCACCACTCGCTTTCCGATGCTGTGTGCCAGCGAGATCATGCCGCTGATCAGCGGAACGGCTGAACTATTTACGCCGATCTCGGACACAAAACAGCGGTCGATCTTCAGGGTATCGATGGGCAGCCGATGAAGATAACCGAGCGATGAATATCCCGTGCCGAAATCGTCCACCGAAATGCGAATCCCGCGGGCTCTGAGGCGCGACATTTTCCGAATGGAATCCTCGATATCGCGCATCAGCATGGTCTCGGTAAGTTCCAGGTCCAGCAAATCACTCGGCATGCCGGTCCGATCCAGGACCGCCAGGACATTCTCCACGAAATTTGGCCGGGCGAACTCCAGCGCGGACACATTCACGGCCACACGAACCGACTCCAGTCCCCGATCCTGCCAAGCCCGGCATTCGCGGCAGGCTGCTTCCAATACCCATTCTCCCAATCGAACGATCAGCCCGGTTTCCTCGGCGACCGGTATGAAGCGGCTGGGTGGAACGAATCCCCGCGAGGGGTGGAACCAACGAACCAGAGCCTCATAGGCGGCCGGGCGCTGATCGGGGACCCGCAATATCGGCTGAAAATTGAGCGTTAGTTCGCCGCGATCAAGCGCTGCCCGCAGATCCGATTCCAGTTCCAAGCGTTCGATAAAAGGACTACTCATCTCCGCCTCGTAGAACCGAATGCGATCCTTGCCGCCATGTTTGGCCTCGTACATGGCCGAGTCGGCGGCCCGGCGTAGAGTGCTTACATCGGCGCCGTCCAGTGGGTACACGCTGATGCCCATGCTGGCGGTCATATAGAGCTGGTGATCGGCCACCTGGAATGGTTCCTGCAGGACTTCGGCCAGTCTTTCCGCCACGGACCATGCAGTATCAGGTGCGCTCATGGCGGGCACAATCAGCATGAATTCGTCGCCACCCATGCGGGCCAACGTGTCCGCCGGGCGCACGCGCGTGTTGAAGCGCTCGGCAACTTGTTTCAGCAACGCGTCCCCAGCGTCGTGACCCAGCGTGTCATTGACGAATTTGAAACCATCCAGGTCGATATAGATCACGCCGGTCATCAGCGCGGACTCGCGCGCTCGAGTGATGGCATCCTCCAGCCGATCGGCCAGGAGCAAGCGATTCGGAAGTCCCGTCAAGGAATCGTGCCATGCCAGATGCGCCAGTTGCTGTTCCGCGTGCTTTCGTTCCCGGATATCGCGCGCGATCAAGGCGACTCCGGTAATCTGACCGCCAGGTTTCCGAATTGGCGAGACGCTGAGGGAGACGGATATGGCGGCCCCGTCGCTTCGAACCAAGGCAGTCTCCGTGAGGCGGTGGACTTCGCCGCGACTGACGCACTCGATCAGGTTCAGAACGTCTCTTGCCGGCAATAAACTTGCCACCGGCCTTCCCAGTGCCTGAGAAGCAGAGTAGCCCAGCAGCTTCTCCGCTCCATTGTTCCAACTTGTGATAAACCCCGAAGGACTGAGGCCAACGATGGCGTCGTCAGACCCCTGGACGATCGCAGCCAATTGCGAAACGGCTTCCTGGGCCTTCATGCGCTCGGTGATGTCGGTAACCAGGCCCACCCATTTATAGGGCTGGCCGGCTGCATCTCGAAGCGCCACGCCTCGATCGGAGCAGAAGTAGACTTGGTTGTCTTCTCCGAGAATCCGGTATTCGCAATAGTAACGCTCTCCATATTCGATCTGGCGGCGGAGAGCCGCTACCACCCGTTCGAGATCATCCGGATGAACCATGCGCTTGAAACCTTCAATATCCTCTGGTACGCTCCGGCCTCCGAGCCGGTCCGGTTTCATTCCGTAGGTTGTCACCTGGCCGGTGTGCAAGTCCCATTCGTAGATAATGTCGCTTGCATTCTCCGCGGCGACCCGGAACCGTTGCTCGGAAGCGCGCAGATCTTCCTCAGCTTGCTTGCGCTCGGTGATGTCTTCCATCAGGACGATCACGCGCAGCGTCTCACCTTGGTCCTCTGCAATGGACACGCTGTCGCGAACCCAAACCAGTCCGTCGCCCTTCTTCTGCAACCTCTTCTCGATTACGAAGTTGGGGATGTTACCCCTGAGCAGCTGCTGTAGCAAGGCCTCCCGCCTGTCGCGGTCATCCGGGTGAATGATGGATGGAAAATCGATGGAAGCCAACTCGCCGGGCTGATAGCCGGTGATGCGGCAGAACGCAGGGTTCACGTCGATGAACCTGCCGGCGGTATCGGTTATGGCCATGCCAATCGAGGCGTTCGCAAATGCCGACCGAAACTGCTGTTCGCTCCCGCGCAGAGCGAGCTCTCCATCCGCAGTGATCACAACAAGTGCTTATCGGCCAGAACGGTGCATGTTTTACGTTTTGGGGTAAGTATACTGAAGTTACATGGAGATCCGAACTCTCGGCCGGACCGGCCTTCCAGTTGGCCGGTTGGGTATGGCCGCCGGCTACGGGGTGCCTGCTGCCGCCGTGGAACGCGCCTTCGAGCGTGGCGTGAACTACCTGTATTGGGGCAGCGTCCGCCGCGGACCGTTCGGACAAGCCCTGCGGAATCTCAAGCCACAACGCGACCGCATGGTGCTGGTTCTGCAATCGTATTCGAGAGTGGCAGCGTTGATGGCGCCGAGCGTCGAGATAGCGCTGCGCAAGCTTAACTTCGATCACGCCGATGTTTTACTGCTCGGACTGTGGAACCACAAACCGCCGCGACGTATTCTGGATGCCTCGAACAACCTGCGCGAGCGCGGCTTGATCCGTCACATCGCCATTTCAACGCATCACCGTCCGCTCGGGGCGGAGCTCAATGCCGATCCCGGTGTCGGCATCGTGCACGTCCGTTACAACGCCGTGCACAAAGGGGCGGAGGGCGAGGTATTTCCGCTGCTCCCGGCGAACAACGCCGGCCCTGGAATTGTGGCCTTCACCGCTACCAGTTGGCGCCAGTTGATGAATCCCAAGCGCATGCCGCCTGGTGAACGCGTCCCGACGGCCACCGATTGCTACCGGTTCGTGCTTTCCAACTCCGCTGTGGATGTGTGTATGACCGGACCATCGAATGCAGCTCAGGCCGACGATGCCTTGCGCGCCGCCGAGTTGGGCCCTATGGGAGAAGAAGAGCTAGCGTGGATGCGGCGCGTCGGCGATTTCATCCACAAACATTAGTAGCGCACGCACACTTGCGTGCCGTGTTCGCACTCATGCGAACACAAGTAGACAAGAGATCAAGGCGTTCACACAAGTGTGAACGCGGCACGCATGGGTGCGTGCGCTACGGCTCCTGCGTTATGTCGGCGATCACAGAGGTTGCGGCCGATTTCGCCAGGTCGATGTGAACAAATACCGCATTCCCAGGTTGAATAACTAATGCCACTGAATCGCCTCTCGCTCCAACAGCTACGCGACTGTCCGTGGGAGAAACTCCATCCTCATCCGGCGCCTCGAATAGCGTGATCTCAGAGCCCGGCGGAAACGTCTCCACGCAAGGATAAACAGTGATGGTGCGCCGCTGCTCGCTTTTCGTCCAGTTACGCCAGACCCGGACTGGTTGCCATGGTTTCAGGGATACTTTAGCGTGAGTCATTAGTGGCCTCATGCCAATCTACCGCCTGGTACCCCGAGGGGCAAGCGTACCAAAGCCCTAGTGCTGACTAAGGTGGATCACTTATAAGTACTGGTGTGGTGTAACTGGTGTGATGTAAAGTGTAAAGATATGAAATCCCGGAACTTGATCATCACAATCGGGGCGGCGCTCCTGATCTCGGCAATTTGTCTCTACTCGGAAGAGCCCGCAGATCTCGCGGTAATTCATCGCATAAAAGCCGAGGCGTTCGAGAACTCCAAAGTGATGGACCACGAGTTCTACCTCGCCGATGTCTACGGTCCGCGCCTCACCAATTCGCCAGGATACAAGGCAGCCGGAGACTTTGTGGTGAAACGGCTCAAAGAGTACGGGCTTACCAACGTGCATGAAGAGGCCTGGGGACCATTTGGCCGAAGCTGGAACTACACGCACTATGCCGGCCATATGATCGCGCCCCAGTATTCACCGCTTATCGGTTTTCCGTTGGCATGGACGCCGGGCACCGACGGAGCTGTCCAGGGCGATGCCATCTACGCGCCGCTCGTGACCGATGCGGATCTCGAAAAATTCAAGGGCAAGCTGAAGGGCAAGATCGTGCTGACGATGGCGCCCAAGGCGATTGCGATGATGATGGAACCTTTAGGACGGCGGCTCACCGATGCGGACCTCGAGTCGCGATCGCACGCGCCGGATCCCTCGCGGCTCGCGAATCCTTTCGGGCCTCCCGGAGGCCCCGCGCCGCCCACGCCGGAAGAGCGCGAGAAAGCCACGCAATTTCGCAAGAAGGTAAACCAGTTCCTGAAGGACGAGGGCGCGCTGGTTGTTCTGCAATATGGCTACAACGGCGACGGAGGCACTGTGTTCGCGGCAGCGGGCGGATCGCGCGAGGTGAAGGATCCGATCCCGCCACCGATGGTCGCGGTGACTCCGGAGCACTATAACAGAATCGTGCGCCTGTTACAGCACGACATTCCGGTAAAGCTGGAGTTCGATATCAAGGCGCAGTTCATCGATTCGCCGACGGATTCGTTCAACGTGATCGGCGAAATCGAGGGCGGACGGAAGAAGGATGAAATCGTGATGCTGGGAGCGCACCTGGATTCCTGGCACGGCGGCACCGGCGCGACCGACAATGCCACTGGTTCGTCGGTGGCGATCGAGGCCGTGCGCATTCTCAAAGCTTTGGACCTGAAGATGGACCGCACGGTAAGGATCGCGCTGTGGAGCGGCGAAGAAGAGGGCCTGCTGGGATCGCAAGCGTATGTGAAGGAGCATTTCGCGGATCGCGAGACCATGCAGCCCAAGCCCGAATATTACAAGCTGGACGCCTATTTCAACGACGACACCGGTACGGGAAAATTCCGCGGCATCGGCGTGATGGGCAACGATCAAGTCAGGCCCATCTTCGAAGAATGGCTGAAGCCATTTCATGATTTGGGCGCCACCGCGGTGGTGGGCACAACGGGCCTCAGCGCACGCAAGCCGGGGGGAACCGATCACACATCGTTTGATTACGTCGGATTGCCCGGCTTCGGCTTCATGCAGGATCCGATGGAGTACGGCACTCGCACGCACCATTCAAACATGGACGTTTACGATCGCGTGCAGCCTGGAGACCTGATGCAGTGCTCCGCCATCATGGCTGCGTTCGTCTATGAAACGGCTATGCGTGAGCAGATGATTCCACGGATACCAATGCCGAAAGCGATCCCGCCCAAGAAGGAGAATGCGACGGAGTAAACCTTGGGCCGCGAATGAACGCAAATAAACGCGAATAAAACATTTGCGTTCATTCGCGTTTATTCGCGGCCTAATCAGATCTACCAGCGGCGGCCAAAGCCGCGACCGTACCGGAAGTAGAAATTCGGGCCGAATCCGTAGCCGTAGTAGGGTCCGAAATAGCCACCGTAGTAGGGCGGCGCGTATGCATATCCGTAGCCGTAGGGCGGAGTCTGAGGATATCCGGCGCCATAGCGAAGAGACGGACCTTGGCGCAATCTCTGTTCATAATCCTGTTCCGTGGCAGGATGAAAAGCCGCTTCCGTTCCTTCTATCGTTAGAGGAGCCTCCAAACGGAACGTGAGAGGCTGTTCAGGATAGACGATAGTGGGGTGTCCACGCGTCAGAAGCACGCCGATGGTGGAAACCACCAATCCGGCTCCAGCACCAACTCCTGCGCCGACTCCACCGTTCACAGCCGCGCCAATCGCAGCCCCCGTAGCAGTTGTAACTCCGACGGCGGCGACATCACGTCCAACGGAGGTGTCGCCACGGCGTTCCATCAATTTTGTTTTCACTTGCACCTGGTGCCCGTCGGCGATTCCGATCTCCGTAAGCTCCAGCCCAAGCCGCGAAACACCCTTCACTCGGCCGGCTTTTTGCGCTTCAGAAACTACGCCGCTCACCATTTGGCCGGGATGGGCAATCACGTGTCCATCGGCAATTACTGGCCGTGCGAGCGTCGCCGTAAATGTGTCGCCCTGCTGGCTGTGATCGCTTGAGATCGGCTCGTTCACATGAATCGTGATCCAGGTACCGGCCGGCAGCGTGAGCTTAACCGGCGCGTTCGATACGGGCGGACCCTGATATCGAGTGCGAAACTGACCCTGCGGTGGTGGCGGACCTTGATTGGGATCTCCTGGCTGAGGAGTGTCCCCATTATTCGGTGGCGGGGCATTCTGATCGAATCTGCGCCAACCACCTGAAGGAGGCGGACTTGAGGGTCCCGGATCCTGAGCGAAAACCGGCAGTGCCGCGCCAAGCGACCCTGCCAAGAGCAAACCGAAAAGCCATTTGTGTTGCGATTTCATAATTGCACAATCCCTCACACCCACAGACCTGAGCATGCCGAGTTCCAACAGTTAACTGTATGTACTCCAAAGACTTACCCTCAACCAACAATGGCCGACTAAGGCCAGCGGTGGTTGATTTCGGCCACTCGCGTCTACATATATTCTGGCACTGCGATGCCAAGCACGCCCAATGTCCGCTCCAGTTGGGCGCCAAAGTAACCAGTCATCCATAACAGAAAGGTCCGTTTCTCGGGGTTCTCTTCCGTCAGCACTGGATATCCGTGATAGAAGTTATTGTACGCCTGCGCCAACTGGAACGCGTATCGGGCGACATGCGCCGGCTCACCGGAAATAACTGCGCGATCAATCGCCGAATCCGCTTTGGAAGCGATCAGCAGCATTTGCCAGAAATCTTCCGCGGCGAGCTGGCGCGCGAATGCCGCCTGATTGAGCTCATGGGCGAAATCCGGCAGCGCCTGTCCGCGTTCCGCGAGCTTACGGAGAATGTTGCGCGCGCGCACGGCTGCATATTGCACGTAGGGTCCAGTCTCGCCCTCGAAGCTCAAAGCCTCCTGGAAATCAAAAGCGATCACCGAATTGCGCGTGTACTTCAGCATGAAGTAGCGTAGCGCGCCGATCGCGATCTGGCTTGCAACCTGTCGGCGTTCCTCGGCGGGAGCTTCGGGATGACGCGAGTCTACTTCTTCAAGGGCCTTCTCGATCAATTTATCGATCAGATCGTCCGCTTTCACTCCCAAGCCCTTGCGTCCGGAGACCTCAATGTGAGGCCGCTTCTTGTCTTCCTCCGATAGCTCGAAGCCAAGCTCGACGGCGGTGCCCGGCGACAGCACTACCATTTCGTACGAGAAGTGAATCGAACGATCGGCTTGCTGGTTATAGCCGAGCGCCCGCAAACCGGCCACGACAACATCCTGAAGATAGGACTGCCGGGAGTCGATCACGTTGTAGACGGATTCGGCGCCTCCGAAATGCGGACCACCACCTTCTGGTTGCGGATGCGCGCTGGTGATGTAAACGGTCTTCCAGTGCCGGTAAAAAAAATCCTTGCCAAGCAGTCCGAATTTCCAGAGCTGGTAGGCAATGTCCTTGCCTACATAAGTGACGGTGCCGTTCGAACGGACAATCACTTTGCTGTCCTCGGTGTCTTCATTCGTCTGCTCTTTGAACGCGCTCGCCGGCATCACCCAACAGCCTTTGTTTTTGCCCTCCGTTTCGAAATAGATGGCCTGCCGTTGCTTGAGCTGCTCAAAGGCCGTCTCCCAAAACTTGAGATGCAGGATTTCGCTCTCGCGCGGCAGAACATCGTAGTGGATGCCGAGGCGATCCATGGTTTTCAGATGGTATTCGACAATCGAATCGGCGATAGTGGTGGCAAGTTGCGCCAGCTCACCCGCACCGCTCTCGATCGCATGCAAAGTCTGGTGGCGCCATTCGAGCGCCTCGGGATGATCATTGAAATACGTTGAAACTCGCGCGTAGAGGTCCCAGCAGTAGTAGTCGAAGCGGACGGCCGGATCGTTGAGGAGCTTTTCGACATCGCCAGCCGATTTCTGCTCCAGGTAATGAAATGCCGCCACCACGTCGGCCACCTGGACGCCAGTGTTGTCGATGTAATTCTGCACTTCCACCGTGCGCCCGTTCGCGCGAAGCATGCGCACGAACGTGTCACCCAGGATGGCATTGCGCAGGTGACCGATATGCGCCGCCTTGTTGGGGTTGATATTGGTGTGCTCGACGATGATTTTGCCGGAGGCGGCCTCGCGCGATTCTCCCGCGCCGCGAAGCACGCCCAGGCCATACGTGCCACGATCCAGCCGGACGTTGATGTATCCGTTGCCGGCCACTTCGAGCGCGGAGACCCCTTCCATCGGCCCAAGCGCGGCGACAATTTCCGCGGCAATAGCTTTGGGCGCTTTTTTCAACTGCCGCGCCAGATGAAATGCAACAGGAATGGCCAGTTCCCCGAACGAGGGCTGCTTAGGCTGTTCGAGCGCAACCGTAGCGTCAGCCCCAAATTGGGCACGAACCAGTTCCGCCACGCGGTCAGAAATTTTCTTTTCGATGAAATGAAACACTAGTTCCCAATATGCCACGCCATGGACACCACCGCATTCAACACACCGCCTCAAACACCACACCGCTTGAAACACCCACCGCTTGAAACACCCACCGCTTGAAACACCCGCCGCTTGAAACACCCGCCGCTTGAAACACCCGCCGCCCAAGCCGAGCCGCGACCGGAAGGGAGCGCTACCACCTACGTTCATTAACGTACATCGCCATTGGATCACCCTGATGATCGGCAACATAGACAATCGCGGCTTCCACGTCCTCTCGTTTCCACAGGTAGCGAGTGCTACCATGCCTCGCCCAGCGGCGCCGATCACTCTTATCCAGCCCGGCCTGATTCAGCATCCGGCTAGCATAAGCCTTAAGCTCATTCAGCACCTTTTCCGGGGCAACCGGCGCGTCAACGACGACATGCACATGATTGGTACGAACATGCACCGCAAGCAGCGGCCATCTACGATACTCACAATGCTCCCGTATCGATGCCAGTACGCTAAGCCGCCGCGCTTCATCCATTTCGTACGCTTCTTGTGTCATTCTGTCTCGCTCCGATGAAACCCGCGCACTATTTGGTTCAACCAATCTGTGACCAGGGATGTTGTGTCTCGGATCTACTGAGCCAGGCTCGTCACCGTGCAGCTTGGCGCCGTAACAGGCAAACGTGAGGAGGTAGGTCAAGCGGGGGAGTGCACATAGCATCGGTGTTCTCTCAGCGCTCCCTTCCGGTCGCGGCTCGGAAACGGTCGGCAAGACTTTGGGAGAGTGTGTGCCATTGTCATGGAACCCCTATAATCAAAGAGTGCCGAAGGTAACGATCGACGGGAAGACAATCGAGTTCGAACATGGCGAGCTTCCTTATCATGAACACGGGAAGCCGGAGTCGCTGCTCGATATCTGTCTTAGCAAAGGCATTCATCTGGAGCACGCGTGCGGAGGTAACTGCGCTTGCACCACCTGCCATGTCATCGTCAATAACGGAATGGAAAACCTGTCGGAAATGGATGATGATGAAGCCGATCGCGTGCAGATGGCAGCGGGACTGACGCTGCGGTCACGGCTTGGTTGCCAGTGTATCGTGCTGGGCGATGTCGACGTGGTGATCCCATCCTGGAATATCAACTACGTCAGCGAAGGTGGAGGCTCCATTAATCTCGGCGACGCCATCCCGGTAGGCAAGAAATAGTTTTGGCAAGAAATAAATAAATGTCCCGCTCACTTTCGATTCTCTTCGTAGGCTCCATGCTCTGCTGCTGCGGTCAGGACGGCCCGCAGCCGCGCGTCGTGGATCCGGGTAAGCCGGGCGAAGCGCCGTCCGATGCGATTGTGCTCTTCTCCGGCAAGGATGCGTCCGAATGGGTACACGACGACGGAAGTCCGGCGAAGTGGCGCGTTGAGAACGGCATCCTGATCTGCAAAAGCGGCACGGGCGACATCTCCAGCAAGCACAAATTCGCGAGCGCGCAAATCCACGTCGAATTCTCCACTCCCTACATGCCGAAATTCAAAAGCCAGGCGCGTGGCAATAGCGGCGTTTTTCTCCAAGGCCGTTACGAAGTGCAGGTGCTGGATTCTTATCAGAACCCGACCTACGCCAATGGATCGTGCGGAGCATTGTATTCGCAATACGCTCCGCTGGTGAACGCATGCCGCCCACCGGAGCAATGGCAGAGCTACGAGATCATTTTTCACGCGCCCAAGTGCAGTTCCGGCGGTAAGATCTCTGAGCCAGGTACGCTGACGCTTCTGCATAATGGCGTGCTGGTGCAAGATCATGTGACGATCAAAGGCACCACAGACGGTTCCAGCAACGCACACAATTGTGAAACGGGCCCGCTGCGCTTGCAGGATCACTGGGATTCGAAAGTCGGCGATACGCCCGTGCGGTACCGCAACATCTGGTACCGGCCGTTAGAATAGAGACCGTTCGTCGTTAGGCCCAATCACCCAACGAGAAACGCAGAACGAGAAACGGCTTTATCGTTTCAACCACAGATCCAGAAACCGATCGGCCAAATCCGCGGGGATCTGCGCGGTCACCTGCGCGTGGTTCTGCTGCTGTGTCACCTGGATCGCGTCGTAAAGCCGCAACAGCTCCGGGTGATTGTCGGGAGTGTTGAGCCGCCCGATCCCCACCACGCCCTTCAGCATGTCGTGCACGAATTTCGCGTCCCGCTCGGATTTGCATGCCACCTCAGCCGTCAATCCGATGCCGCTGCGCAGGTCCATTCCGATAGTCGCGGTGTCGATGGATTTCAGCGCGCTCACAATGTTCGCGAGGTTGCTGTCCCGCGGCACGGCCAGATTCAAGCTTTGGAGACCACCGGTCAGAGCCGCCCAAACCTGATCGTTGGCTGGAATGGTGCGAACCAATTCCCTGAGAGCTGGAGGCAATCCGCCGCCCGAGCCTCGATCGATGATCGAACGTAGCTCGGGAGCCGGGCCCACAACAGCGGTCGATGAATTCAGAAAAACAAAACTGAGCCGTTCGGATCCGAACATGGCACGATTCTTGTAGCTGGAGCGCGCGGCGCCCCGCGATTGCAAACGGGTATCGAGATCCGCAACGTTAAATTTCCCGCGCGCCATCAGCACGCCATTCTTACCGTTGGAGCAGGAAAGAACCTGCGACAAGTCCTTGCGCGGATCGAGTCCGGTTTGCCGCGTGAATTCGTCCAACTGCACCAGAGGCACACGGCTGAGCAGCTTCTGATAGACCGGGGTTTCACGGATGGCATCGATGTTGCCGCCCACAATGAACATGGTGTCGGCGGGAATCAGCGCTTCGAGCGCCGGGTCAATGCGTACCGAACCCGGCTTTTTCACAGCGCAGCCCGACAAGGCCAGACACAGAATAGCCGCCCAAAACGGACGCATCAAAAATCCCGCCTCGCAAAGATCAGCAGCGCCCCCGTAAGCACCACTGCGGCAAATAAGGCCGAAGTCCAAATGGGCATGAATCCGTCGAACGTTCGGTTCCGGATGGCATCCAACGTCATCTTGCCCAGGTCGAAAATCTTCGGCAGCGCGTAATAAAGCGTTCGCCAGATCTGGCGCGACCACTCGGAAGAAAGCAGGCGCAGCATGATATTGATCTGCGCCAGAATGAGACTCAAGATCATCAGCGCGGCCGCGACCATGGTGGCTAGCGCGGCACTTTCAAACAGCACGCCGATCAAAATCACCACCGACAGTAGAACCGAGAAGGCGAATATCGTGGTGGCGATGGAGACTAGAAACATGGGCGACCAGATTCCGGTCTTGATGCCCAGGATGGCCCAGACGCCCAGCACCAGATAAATAATATTGCACGAAACCACCAGCACGTTGCCCACATAGCGGCCCAGCAGAATATGCGCGCGCGAAACGGGTTTGGACAGCAGCAATTCGATGCGTCCCGGTTCCAGCACGCTCGGAATCAATCCGGCCGAGGCGAACACCGCCAGAAACATACCCCAGGTGTAGAGGAAGGTTGCGATACCACCATAGACACCGCGCACCAGCCGGTCCACGTCGGTGGCGGGGCTAACCGTTTGTCCAAACATCTTGACAGCCGCGAGGCCACCCTCCACCAGGTCGATCCGCAGCAGGAACAGAAAGAACAGAATCATAACCGTGGAGAGCCCAAACAAACCCCAGAATATTTTTCGCGCGAACGCTTCGCGGAAGGTATCGCGGATCAAGGCGACGCTAGCCGTCAACGAATTCTTCATTTCGCCACCGTGCGGACAAACACTTCCTCAAGCGTACTGGTAGTGGGCGCGAGCGACTCGATCTCACAGCGTTGCGCCCGCAGCAGATCCACAGCTTCATTGGCCAATTGACGGGTCGCGAATTGGAAATCGACGAATCCGTTTCTGGAAGCCATTGATGTTGCCTTCGTGCGCAACTCCTCCACCAGCGCTTCAGGCGCTTCAGCTAAGGTTAACCGGTAACCCTTTCCGGCCGTGAGATCCTGCATTTTGCCGCTCAGCGCAACCTTGCCCTTGTCGAGTATCGCCACCTCGCGGCAAAACAATTCTACTTCCACCAACAGATGGGAGTTGATAAAAATGGTGACGCCTTGCTGTTCAAAGCGCGTCAACACCTCGCGGATCTGCATACGTCCTACCGGGTCGACGCCGTCCGTGGGCTCGTCCAGAATCAACATGGACGGCGAATGGATGAGCGCCTGCGCCAATCCCAGGCGCTGCAACATGCCTTTGGAATATTTTCCGATGCGCATGCTGCCCCATTGCTCCAGGCCCACCACCTCCAGCATTTCGGGAATCCGCTTCCGCCGCTCGGCCGATTCCATCCCTGAGAGGGCCGCGTAAAAATCCAGCATTCCTGCGCCAGTGAAATAGGTAGGGAAGCGATGATTCTCCGGCAAGTAACCGATGGGACGGCGCGCTTCCGGCTCGCGGGCATTGCGGCCGAAGATCAGCGCGCTACCTCGCGTGGGATGCACCGCTGACAGCAGCATCTTGACGAAAGTGGTCTTCCCCGCCCCATTGGGGCCCAGCAATCCAAAAATGGTGCCGCGCTGAACATTGAGTGAGATTCCGTCCACGGCGCGCACCTCCCGCCGTTTCCACCTGGAGCGATACACTTTGGCCAAGTCGGAGGTCTCGATAGCGTATTCGGAGGGCACTCATCCATAGGATACGCGGGAATGGCAGCGGTTTGTTCCCGAGTTAGTGGACCGGCCGGAACGATGCGTCGTGTTTAGAGAGTGTTACCGAACCGCGACCGTGAGGGAGTCGGTGCCTGGCGCTGATTTTTTCACGGGTCCCGACTCTGACTCTGACGCGCGGGGCCAGGCAGCAAACGCGTATCCGGAAAGATTGGCTTTGAGAGCAGCCATGAACTGTCATAGAATTATAGAGACCCCAAACAAAATGTCTTCTGGCAACGTCCGAAATCCACTTCTGGAAGTTGAATTTCAAATTCCTTTCGATCGAATTCGCGTCGAACACGTGGAACCCGCCGTGGCCGAGCTCCTGAATGACGCGCGGGCCCAGCTGGACGGCTTGACCTCCGATTCCGGGCCGCGAACCTTTAGCAACACCATGGAGCCTCTGGACGCGTTGACGGAACGTCTGGACTATGCGGTAGGTATTGCCAGGCATCTGGAGGCCGTGGCCACCACACCCGAACTGCGCGCCGCATACAATGCCGTGCAGCCCCTGGTCAGCGCGTTCTATTCATCTCTGCCGCTCAACGAATCGCTGTGGCAAGCGGTGCAAACCTACTCGAAAACGGAAGAACCCAAGAGCCTCTCTGGCGCGCGCAAGCGCTTTTTGGAAAAGACCATCGACAATTTCCGCCGCCACGGCGCTGAACTGGATGCTCCCGGTAAGGCGCGCATCGCCGCAATCGATGTGGAACTCTCCAAGTTGACCATCCGCTTCTCAGAGAATGTCCTGGATTCAACCAATGAATTCGAACTGGTGATCGCCGATGAGAGCAAGCTGGTCGGCCTGCCGGAAAGCGCTATCGCCATGGCGCGTGACAGCGCTCGATCCAAAGGCTTGGACGCGCCGTCGTGGCGCTTCACCTTGCAGGCGCCAAGCTACGTGGCTTTGATGACCTATCTGGACGACGGGAAAATCCGCCGGCACGTATACGAAGCCTACGTGAACCGCGCATTGGAAGGGGAACGCGACAACCGGCCCGTTATCCAGCGCATCCTCGAATTGCGCCGCGAGAAGGCCAATCTTCTGGGCTATCGCGATTTCGCGGACCTGGTGCTGGAGGATCGCATGGCCCACTCGGGCGTTCGGGCTCAGGAGTTTCTAGCCGACCTGAAAACCAAAACGGACGCGCACTTCGAGAAGGAGAACGATGACCTGGCGGCCTTCGCGAGTCGAGCCGAGCTCGAGCCGTGGGACATCGCCTACTATGCGGAAAAACAGCGGGCCGCGCTCTACGACTTCGACGAAGAAGCGCTGCGGCCGTATTTTCCGCTCGAGAGCGTAGTCGAGGGGATGTTTGAGATCGTTCAGCGGCTGTACGGTATTCGTGTGGTGGAGAAGCCGGGAGTTCCAGTGTGGGACCCCCAAGTCAAGTACTACCAGATTCACGATGAAAGCCGTCCGGCGAACAACACCCTGATCGGTGCCTTTTACGCGGACTGGTTCCCACGGGAACCCAAACGGGGTGGCGCCTGGATGGACGCCTTTATCACCGGCGTCGCGTTCGGCAATCGCTTCGAGCCGCATGCTGGACTCATTTGCGGCAATCTTACTCCGCCGGTGGGCGATCGCCCATCCCTGCTCACGCATCGTGAGGTGCAGACAATTTTCCACGAATTCGGGCACTTGCTGCATCATTGCCTGAGCCAAGTTGAAGTACGGAGCCTGGCAGGCGCCAACGTTGCCTGGGATTTCGTCGAGCTACCGTCACAGATCATGGAGAACTGGTGCTGGGAGCGCGAGGCCCTGGATCTTTTCGCGCGGCATTACCAAACCGGCCAACCGGTGCCTCGCGACCTGTTCGAGAAGATGCGGCGGGCGCGTAATTTTCGCGCGGCCAATGCCCAGATGCGCCAGCTCGGCTTCGGGTTTGTCGATCTGGCTCTGCATCGCGAATATTCACACGGAGACGTTCTGGCCTACGCACGCGACCTCCTGCAGGCTTTCTCGCCGGCCAGATTGCCCCAGCATTACGGGATGATCGCGAGTTTCACGCATCTTTTCGCCAGCCCGGTTGGTTATGGCGCCGGCTACTATTCCTACAAATGGGCCGAGGTGCTGGACGCCGACGCGTTCACCATGTTCCAAACCAGCGGCATCTTCAGCCGGGACGTGGGCGCCCGTTTCCGCGAGAACATCCTATCGCGCGGCGACAGCCAGGATCCGGCCGAGCTGTATCGCACGTTTATGGGACGCGATCCGGATCCGAATGCATTGCTGGAACGCTCCGGCTTACTGACAACGTAGGGCAGGATGCCATCCTGCGGCGGGTTGTTAACCCGCCTGAACGGAATAGCAACCAAACCTGCTCTGGAGTAATCTAATCAGCGGAGGGGTGGTCTCATGAAATCCAGCATTCGGCTCGGACGCGTGTTCGGCATCGAAGTCGGCCTGCACTACAGTTGGTTCCTGATCGCACTGCTCATCGTCATGTCGCTCTCTGCTCAATTCCAAGCGGAGCATTCGGGTTGGGGTCCGGCCGTGATTTGGACCACCTCTTTGATGACGGCGCTGCTTTTCTTCGCGACACTGCTAGCGCATGAGCTGTCGCATGCCCTAGTGGCCAGAAGCCGCGGTCTTACCACCCGCGCCATCACGCTGTTCGCATTAGGTGGCGTTGCTCAGATCGAGAAAGAGCCGGAGGATCCAAAAACGGAGTTCCTGGTCGGGATCGTTGGGCCGTTTTCGAGCGCCGTGATCGGCGTCATTTCGCTGGGTCTAGCCTGGGCGGCGGGGTGGCATCGCAACAGTACGCCCGAGACGCCGATTATTGCGATGTTGGTCTGGCTCGGCTACATCAATCTCATGCTCGCTGCCTTCAACATGATACCCGGATTTCCTTTGGACGGCGGACGGATCCTGCGCGCCATCATCTGGTGGTCCACAAAGAACGGCACGCGGGCAACGCAGCTAGCGGCTCGCACGGGGCAAGTAGTAGCGCTCGGCTTTATCGCGCTGGGAATCTTCCGCTTCTTCGCGGGAGCCGGATTCGGCGGATTGTGGATCGCATTTATCGGCTGGTTTCTGCTGCAAGCCGCCGGATCAAGCTACAGCACGGTAACGCTGACATCCAACCTGAAGGATGTACGCGTCAGCGATGTCATGACTCATGATTGCGTCGCGGTGGACGGAAACCTCAACGTGCAGAGCTTCGTCGAGGATCACCTGCTACGCTCCGGCCGCCGCTGTTTCGTGGTGGAACAAAATGGTGAAATGACCGGCCTGGTGACTCCTCACGAAATCAAGAATCTGGAGAAGGCGCGGTGGCCATTCACCACTCTTTATGACGTCATGCGCCCTCTCAATGAAGTCCACACGGTGACGCCATCCACGCCCGTGATGGAGGCTCTCGAGACCATGGGCCGCGACGATGTAAATCAATTGCCTGTCGTCAGCGGCAATCATCTGGATGGCATCGTAACGCGCGCCAACGTGATCCAGTTCCTCCAAACGCGCGCCGAATTATCCAGGTAGCCAGACGCTTCGTCGTCGCCTGTGAACGCTTGGGATTAGGCCGCCAGCGGATCGGCGTCGTCAACGGAGCGTTACCGAACCGCGACCGTGAGGGAGTCGGTGCCTTTTTGGCATCGCTCGATCATGTAAAGTTTGGTAAAGTAGGCGCAGTGAGAGTTGTATTCGTAGCAGCTTGCGCGCTCGGTTGCTGCGCTGCCTCCATCGACGACCAACAGTTCAACGGCCGCTGGGATATCAATGTCAATGGCCTGCCATCCCCGCGGGCGTGGTGGTTGGAAGTGTCTGGCGCGGGCACCAACACGCTGAAGGGAAAGTTCGTAGGCGCACCCATCGGTCAACTGGATGATATCCCCAAGCTTTCCATCTCGGACGGCGAGCTGCGTTTCGCCCTGGAAGGCCGTTTTCACCGTGAGCGCACTCCCGAAAAAGGGCTGTACTGGGCGCGGCTCGAGGACGGCAAACTGAAAGGCACTTTCGAAATCGAAGGCGATCCTTCTTCCTATCTCGAGTGGACCGGCACTCGCGCTCCAGCGATCCCCGACAAGGACGACGGCGCCTGGAAGAAGAACGACCCGGTGGTCCTCTTCGACGGCCACGATCTCAATGGCTGGCAGGCCGTGGAGCCCGGCCATCCGTCAGGATGGATAGTCAAAGAAGGGGTTCTGACGAATGCCGCCAATGCCATTAATCTGATCTCGGAAAAGAAATTCTGGAATTTCACTTTGGATGTAGAATTCAGAATCCTCCCGCGCGGCAATAGCGGCATCGCGTTGCGCGGCCGTTACGAGTTGCAATTGGTGGATGATGCCGACAAGCCGCCTTCCGTTCGCGGCAGCGGAGCGATTCTGGGACGCATCGCGCCCTCTGTGAACCCCACTTATCCGGCGGGCGAGTGGCAAACCCTCTCCGTCCGCTTGGTTGGACGGCAGGTCACTGAAATCTTCAATGGGATTCGCGTAATGGACCGGTTGAACATTGATGGCCCAACCGCGATCGCGATGGACGCGAATGAATCCGAGCCCGGTCCCATATTGCTGCAGGGTGATCGCGGCCTGGTGGAATTCCGGAAACTGGTTGTCTATCCGCTGACCAAACAGCATTGAGCGCCCGAAAATTAGCGCGGCTTTATCACGTGCGCGGACGCGTGCAAGGCGTCGGGTTCCGCTACTTCGCCGAGCATTCCGCGAACGCGCTGGGCCTCGCGGGCTGGGTGCGCAATCGGGACGATGGCAGCGTGGAAGTTTACGCCGTGGGAACCGCCGATCAGCTTTCCGAGCTGGCCGGTCTGCTGTGGAAAGGTCCCCGCTGGGCGGAAGTCCGCGGCGTGGATGAATCCGAAGCGCCGCTCGAACACGTCCGTGGTTTCTCTGTCCGCCAGTAAAATGTGGCGCAGACACTCATGTCTGCAGCGCCGAGACTCGTCTCGGCGTCGACAGTTAAGCCAGCAGCCGCGCAGCGTCTTTCGCAAAATAAGTCAGGATAAAATCCGCACCCGCCCGCCGTATCGAAGTGAGCGACTCCAAAATCGCGCGGTCGCGATCCAGCCAGCCCTTCTGGATCGCAGCCACCAGCATGCTGAACTCGCCGCTCACCTGGTAGGCGCCCAACGGAACTTCGAAACGGTCGCGCGCCTGCCGGATCACATCCAGGTACGGCATGGCCGGTTTCACCATAATCATGTCGGCGCCCTCTTCCAAATCCAGCTCGATTTCGCGCATCGCTTCGCGGCCATTGGCCGGATCCATCTGATAGCTGCGCCGGTCGCCGAACTGCGGCGTGGATTCGGCCGCCTCGCGGAACGGGCCGTAGAATACCGAAGCAAACTTGGCCGCGTAGCTCAGGATGGGCGTGTCCGGAAAACCGGATGCATCCAGAGCCGCGCGGATGGCGGCCACGCGCCCGTCCATCATATCGCTCGGGGCAACGACATCGGCTCCCGCGCGAGCGTGCGAAACCGCCCCTTTCGCCAGCCATTCGAGCGAAGGATCGTTTTTCACTTCGCCATCCACCACCAATCCGCAATGCCCGTGGCTGGTGTACTCGCAGTTGCAGACGTCGGTCATCAGCAGGAGCTTGGGAACCTCGCGCTTTACCGCCCGCACGGCTTGCTGCACGATGCCATCATCGGCATAAGCGCCGGACGCCAACTCGTCCTTCACCGCCGGGATTCCGAAGAGAATCACTCCGCCGATGCCGAGCTTGGCTGCCTCCGCGCATTCCTTCACCAGTTCGTCAATAGAAAGCTGACAATTACCCGGCATCGAACTGATCTCGCGCCGTACGCCTTCGCCCGGACAAGCAAACAGCGGCAGGATGAACTGCGTGGGGACGAGCCGCGTCTCTCGGACCAGGCTGCGCAGCGCCTCACTCGCGCGCAGCCTCCGCATTCTCTGAATCGGAAAAGCCATTAGCCTTCTTGCACCGTCACCGATTTCAATTGGTCCCCTTTTTGAATCTTGTTGACCACATCCTGACCGCTCTGCACCTGGCCAAAGACAGTGTGCTTGCCGTCCAGCCAATCCGTGGCAACGTGCGTGATGAAAAACTGGCTGCCATTGGTGTTTGGCCCCGCGTTGGCCATGCTGAGCGTCCCCACCTTGTGACGCTTCGGATTGTTCTTGGTCTCATCTTCGAAACGATAGCCCGGGCCGCCGCTGCCGGTGCCGGCCGGATCGCCGCCTTGGACCATAAAGTCGGCGATGACGCGATGAAAAACGGTTCCATCGTAAAAACCTTCGCGCGCAAGAAATACGAAATTATTGACGGTCTTCGGCGCTTCCTTCGCAAAAAGTTCGACGATGATGCTCCCCTTCGTTGTATCGAGTGTAGCCGTGTATTTGCCCGCCGGATCGATGGTCATGGCCGGTGGTGCTGAGTATTGTTTGGACATAGTTCCAGTGTAGCTGGGTAGGGTGTAGCCGAGCCGCGACCGGCAGGAAGCGCTACCCCGAAAGCAGAATCAAACAGGACTTTGGGGTAGTGGGTCAGCTTGGTTGTAGGGCAGGATGGCATCCTGCGGCGGGCTGCCAACCCGCCTGTTTTGCCGCCGTTCGCCAATCGGCGCGCAGGTCACCAACCGTTACCAACCTGCCCCACGCGTCAAACGGGGGACTTGGTACGATCTTGAGATGCGATTCTCCGCGCTACTCGCCAGCTTGGTTATCTTGTCGCCCTCCCTAAGGGCCGCCGATACCGACTCCATCGACTCAGTCATTAAAGCAGTCTACGAAGTAATTTCCGGTCCCGCCGGGACCCCTCGCGATTGGGTCCGCTTCAAGGCCTTGTTCGCCGATGGAGCCCGCTTAATCCCGGTTCGCGCAGGAGGACCAGCCGTGTTAACGCCCGACGATTACGCCGAGCACGCCAAGCCAATCTTCGAAAAGAGCGCATTCTACGAAACCGAATTGGCCCGGCGCCTCGAGACTTTCGGCAACATCGCCCACGCCTTCAGCACCTACGAATCACGCCACGCCCCCGGCGAAAAACCCTTCGCCCGCGGCATCAACAGCTTTCAACTGGTCAAGATGGGCGACACCTGGAAGGTCATGACCATCTTCTGGGATTCCGAGCGTCCCGACAACCCCCTACCAGAAAAATATTTGCGCTGACAAATACGGTGACAGGATACCCATTCCCCGATTTCCGCCCCGCCCAACTCCGTGGACCTACATTCCGCCACACAAGCTACAATTGTTGAACAGATCCACAGATTCGAAAACAGGAGCGTCAACTGACCAATTTCGGCGAATACGTCAGCTTTATCTGGAACGTAGCGGACCTCCTCCGCGGCCCCTACCGCCCCAATCAATACGGACGCGTCATCCTCCCCATGACAGTCCTCCGCCGCCTCGACTGCGTCCTCGAACCCACCAAAGACAAGGTCCTCCGCAAAGCCACCGAGCTCAAGGGCCGCCCCGACCCGCTCATCGAAAAGCTACTCCAGAAGGAAAGCAAGCAGAAGTTCTTCAACCTCTCCAAGTTCACCTTCGAGCGCCTCGCCGCCGACCCCAACAACATCGCCGCCAACCTCACCAAATATTTGAAAGGATTTTCCGGCCAAGCCCGCGACATTCTCGAGAAATTCGGCGTCGAAACCGAGCTGGTCAAACTCGAAGAACGCAACCTGCTCTACCTGATCGTTAAGAAGTTCGCCGCCATCGACCTTCATCCCGAAACTGTCGACAACCGCGCCATGGGCTACATCTTCGAAGAGCTCATCCGCAAGTTCAACGAAGCCGCCAACGAGGAAGCCGGCGACCACTTTACCCCGCGCGAAGTCATCCGCCTCATGGTTGACCTGCTCTTCGCCCCCGATCATCAGCTCCTCACGCAGCCCCGCATCGTCCGCACCCTATACGACCCCGCCTGCGGCACCGGCGGCATGCTGAGCGTCGCGCAGGAGTATCTAGCAAAGCTCAATCCCCAGGCCACGCTGGAACTCTTCGGCCAGGACTGGAACGAACAAGCCTACGCCGTCTGCGGCAGCGACATGCTCATCAAAGGCCAGAACATCGAAAACATCAAGTTCGGCTCCAGCTTCACGCTCGACGGCTTTCAGGATGAGAAGTTCGACTACATGCTAGCCAACCCGCCCTTCGGCGTGAAATGGGAAGCCGACGAAAAGAAGATCAAGGACGAATACACGCAGGAAGGCGAAACCGGCCGTTTCGGCGCCGGCCTGCCGCGCATCAACGACGGCAGCTTCCTCTTCCTCCTGCATATGATCTCCAAGCGCAAGCCGATCGCCGGCAAGGAAGGCGGCAGCCGCATCGGCATCGTCTTTAATGGCAGTCCTCTCTTCACGGGCGACGCTGGAAGCGGAGAAAGCAACATCCGCCGCTGGATCATCGAACACGACTGGTTGGAAGCCATCGTCGCCCTACCCGATCAGCTCTTCTACAACACCGGCATCTACACCTACATCTGGATCGTCACCAACCGCAAGGCGAAAGAACGTCGTGGCAAAGTCCAGCTCATCAACGCGGTTGATCTATTCACGAAGATGCGCAAGAGCCTCGGCAACAAGCGCAACGAGATCGCCGAAGCGCATCGCGAAGAGATCGTCGCCCTGTATCGCGCCTTCATTGAGAACGAAGGCTCGAAGATCTTCGACAACGACGACTTCGGCTACCGCCAGATCACGGTCGAGCGGCCGTTGCGCCTGAATTTTGCCGCGACGCCCGAACGCATCGAGCGGCTCAAGACCGAACGCGCCTTCCAGAATCTGGCCACCAGTAAAAAGAAGGGCAACGCTGCCGAAGCAGAGATCGCCGCCGGCCAGGCGACCCAGCATAAGATCCTGGAAGCCCTCCAAACAATAGATGCTTCCACTATCTGGCGGGACCGCGCCGAATTCGAGCTTGTCCTCGAAGCCGCGCTACCGAACCACGACCGTAAGGGAGTGTCGTCGCCACTCAAAAAGGCTCTCCTGTCAGCGCTTGGCCAGCGCGACGAAACCGCCGACATCTGCCGGGATGCCGAGGGCAACCCCGAACCCGACAGTGAACTTCGCGACAACGAAAATGTCCCGCTGAAAGAAGGAATCCACGCATACTTCGATCGCGAGGTCAAACCCCACGTTTCCGACGCTTGGATTGAGGAGGAGAGGACTAAGGTCGGCTATGAGATTCCGCTGACCCGTCACTTTTACAGGTACATTCCCCCCAGGCCGATTGAAGAGATTCGGGCCGAAATCGCGCATTTGGAAAAGGAGATCGTCGGAATGCTGAGGGAGGTGGTTGGGTGAGCACGCCTCCAGCGGGCCTTACGTCAAGATGGAGAACTCTTCGTCTGAAGTACTGCGTCCGCCAGATTGACGATAAGGTCGAAGGCACCGGCGCGCAAATCTACGTCGGACTGGAAAACATCGAATCATGGACTGGCAGGTACCTAAACAACGAAACTGAGAGCCGTGGTGACGGCACCTCTATCCGTTTTGCATCCGGCGACGTTCTGTTCGGGAAGCTTCGCCCGTACCTGGCGAAATGCCTCCGCGCTGAGTGGGACGGCGCATGTACATCGGAATTGCTAGTCTTGCGACCGCGACACTTGGAGTCGCGGTACCTACAATTCCTCATGTTGTCTCGCGACTGGATTGAGGTCGTTAACTCCTCGACGTACGGTGCCAAAATGCCCCGGGCCAACTGGGATTTCATCGGCAACCTGCGGGTACCCGTGCCCGAGCCAAACGCGCAGCGGGCGATCGCCAACTTCCTCGAACGCGAGACAGCGCGCATCGACGAGCTTGTCGCGAGGAAGGAGCGGCTGATCCACCTTCTCAACGAGAAGCTGAGCGCGACAATAACGGACGCCGTGACAACATCTGACCACCATGGGGGGGCGGTCTTTAGAGCATCCCGTGCTGATTGGCTCGCTCACGTACCATCGCACTGGAAAGACATGATACTGGCCTGTGCAACTGATCGAATCGGCAATGGATACGTTGGCCCGACACGAGACATACTAACGACGGACGAGACGAATAGCGTTCGTTACATTCAATCCTTGCACATCAAGAACGGACGCATACAATTCCGACAACCCTATTTTGTGGACGCCAATTGGGCGAGATCAAACCCTAAATCCCGGGTAAGCCAAGGCGACGTCCTGATTGTCCAGACTGGCGCAGGGACTGGTGGAGTCGCTGTGGTCGACCAAGAATTCGACGGCTGTCACTGCCACGCATTAATAATAGTCAAGTTGAAGTCGAACCTGGCCACGGGCCGATACGTCAATTATTTCCTCCGCTCCTCTTATGGAAGGCAGATACTTGAGTCGATAAGAACCGGCGCGATGCATCCTCATCTTGAATGCTCAAAGGTCCGAGAAGTCCGACTATTACTTCCTCCGATAGCCGAACAGCGGCAGATCGTTGACAAACTTGATCGGATCGAGGCTTTAGTAACCGGCGCTAGACAAAAAATGCAATCTTGCGTCTCTACCTTGAATGTTTACCGCACCGCCCTCATCTCCGCCGCCGTCACCGGCCAAATCGACGTCCGAACCTACCGCAAAGAACCCGAAGCCGTCCTGGAGCCCACCGCATGATCCCCGTCCACAAGGAGATTCACCTCGAAGATCAGATCGAAGACCATCTGCTCCGAAAGGGTGGCTACCTCCCCGGCGATCGCGAAGAGTTTGACCCCACCAAAGCCTTGTTCCCCGACGAAACCATCCGATTCCTCAAAGCGACTCAGCCAAAACAGTGGCAGCAACTAGAACGCCTCCACGGCGAAAACACGGCCTCCGTCATCCTCAACGACCTTCTCAAAGGGCTCGATATCCAAGGCTCGCTGGCAACTCTGCGCCATGGCTTCAAGTGCTTCGGCATAACCCTGAAAATGGCCTATTTCAAACCAGCCACACAGCTCAACGAAGAGACCGAACGGCTCTACGCAGCCAACCGGCTAACCGTCACCCGGCAGGTCTGCTATTCCCCCAACAGCGAGAAATCGCTGGACCTTGTCCTAAGTCTCAATGGCATCCCCGTCGCGACCGCCGAACTGAAAAACCCTTTCACCAGCCAGGACGTCCACTACGCTATCGCTCAGTACAAGACCACCCGCGACCCGAACGAGCTCATCTTCCGCTTCAGACAACGTGCCCTGGTGCATTTCGCCGTCGACCCGGATATGGTCTTCATGACCACCAGACTCGAAGGCGATAAGACCTTCTTTCTCCCCTTCAACAAAGGACACGAGAACGGCGCCGGAAATCCGCCAAACCCGAACGGACACAAAACCGCCTACCTCTGGGAAGAGGTCTGGCAGCGCGATAGTTGGCTCGACATCTTGGCTCGCTTCCAGCATCTCGAAAAAGACGAGAAGGCGAAGAGCGAACATATGATCTTTCCTCGCTATCACCAACTGCAGGTCGTGCGCCGGCTGGAAGCCGACGCCCGCGTCAACGGCCCCGGAAAGAACTACCTCATCCAGCATTCCGCCGGCAGCGGAAAAAGCAATTCCATCGCCTGGCTCGCACATCGCCTGGCCAGTCTACACGACGCGCAAGATCAAAAGGTCTTCGATTCCGTCGTCGTCATCACCGACCGCATCGTCCTCGACCGGCAGTTGCAAGACAGCATCTACGAGTTCGAACACAAGCAGGGCGTCGTCGAAAAGATCGACCAGGATTCCACCCAACTGGCGGAAGCGCTGAAAAACGGAACACCAATCATCGTCACCACTCTGCAAAAGTTCCCGTTCGTACGCAAGAAAACCGAAGAGCTAAAAACCGGCCGCTACGCCGTCATCGTCGACGAGGCGCACTCATCCCAATCCGGTGAAGCCGCCGCGGAATTGAAAGGCGTTCTGGCCAAGGATCACATCGAACACCAAGCAGAGGAAGCGATGGCTGAGCGCGGCCTCACCGAGGACTGGCAGGAAACCATGCTCCGCGAAATGGCCAAGCGTTCCCAGCAGCCGAACCTCAGCTTCTTCGCCTTCACTGCTACGCCAAAGCCGAAAACGTTGAAAGTTTTCGGAGTTCAGGATTCCCCCGACGCTCAGCCTCGGCCTTTTCATCTCTACTCCATGCGCCAGGCCATTGAGGAAGGCTTCATCCTCGACGTCCTTAAGAACTACACCACCTACAAGGCCTACTACAAGCTGATCAAGAAGGCGGAAGAAGATCCGCAAGTCCAGAAGCACGCCGCCACCAAAGCGTTAGCGCGCTACATCAGCTTCCACGAGCACCACATCGCTCAAAAGGTGGATGTCATGCTGGAGCACTTCTGGCGTCACACCCGCCACAAGATCAACGGCCGTGCCAAAGCTATGGTCGTCACCGGTAGCCGGCTGGAAGCCTATCAATATTACCGGGCGTTCCAGCGCGCCGCCGAGCAGAAAGGCTACGCCATCGGCCTGCTAGTGGCGTTTTCGGGAGAAATCGTTGACCCAGCGACTGGCGAAAAATGGACCGAGCCCAAACTGAACGGCTTCCGCGAAACAGAACTGCCAGACCGGTTCGAAGGGCCCGAATACCGCATCCTCCTGGTGGCCGACAAATACCAAACCGGCTTCGACCAGCCGTTGCTTCATACCATGTACGTCAACAAACGGTTAGATGGCATCCAAGCGATTCAAACGCTTTCGCGTCTGAATCGCACCGCACCAGGCAAAGAGGATACCTTCGTCCTTGACTTCGTCAATGACGCCGAAGGCATCCAGATGGCGTTCCAACCTTATTACGAAGGGACGACCCTGGGCGAAGAGGCCGACCTTCATCAGTTGTATCAACTCCAGCACGACCTAACCGAACCGCAGGTATTTTACGCGCAAGAAGTCGAACAGCTCTGCGAAGTCTTCTTCCGCTCGCGCCAAACGCTCACCAAAGTCGACAATGGAATTCTCTACTCCATCGTTGACAAGGCCGTACCGCGATTCGAAAAGCTCGAACAGGACCAACAAGAGGAATTTCGTGCAAAGATCGGCGCGTTCCGCAGGCTCTACGGATTCATGAGCCAGGTCATTCCGTTCCAAGATACCGATCTCGAAAAGCTCTACACCTATCTCCGCTTCCTCGAATGCCGTTTGCCTGAACGCGGCGGCCCAATCTACGACTTCGACGAAGACATCCAGCTCAAGTACTACCGCCTGCAAAAAATCAGCGAAGGCCGCATCTGTCTCGACGAAGGAAGAACCGGCGAGCTAAAAGGCCCCACCGAAGTCGGCACCGGACGCGAACAATCGCCCCAAGTTGAACTATCCACCATCATCGATCTTGTGAACGAGCGCTTTGGCACCAGCTTCAGCAAAGCCGACGAACTCGTCTTCGAGCAGGCAAAACAAGATGCCGCAGCCGACGCAGATTTACAGCAGGCCTCCACCGTCAACGCAATCGACACCTGGAAATTCCTCTATGATCGGAAGTTTGAGGACCTGCTCGTCGAGCGTCTGCAACGCAACCCAGAAATAGTCAGCTGGGCGTTATCTGACCCCGAACGCCTCAAAATGATTCGCGACCTCTACGCCGCCGAAGTCTACGACGCTTGCCGCAAGGCCGCTGACAACCCGGCCTAGCGGTCACACATTTCGGCCCAGTATCTCCCCTTCCCAATCAACAACCTCCCCACCCCTCCCCCATCCTCACCCACCACCCCGTGCTATTCAGCTACCAGGAACCCAATATGCCAGCTCCAGCAACAG
>PMUN01000064.1 GCA_003166875.1 Bryobacterales bacterium
CGTTGGAAATGGATGTAAAGGCCGCGGCGGTAACGATCAGGTCCCGTGCTTTCCGTCCAATTCACGTTGCCCGCGTATCCAAGCTCGGCAACTCCGGCAGGCTGCGGCGGCTTCACGCTTTTTCCGCCAATCGATGTGTTGAGCAGTCCGCTGGCGGCCAGCGCTTCATCGCGAATGGATTCTGCGGGCAAACGCAATCGCGACTGGCGCGCGATCAGAATATTATTCGGATCCGTGCTTTCCAATTCCTTCCGGACGGTGGAGCTTTGCCGGTACGCGGCGGACATGACGATCAGCTTCTCAATGTACTTCACGCTCCAATCGTGATCCTGAAATTCTGACGCGAGCCAATCCAGTAGCTCCGGATGCGACGGCTTGTCGCCCTGCGTTCCGAAGTTTTCGCTCGACAGCACCAAGCCTCGCCCGAAGAAATCCTGCCACATCCGGTTCACGGCGACGCGCGCCGTCATTGGATTTTCGCGCGACACCAGCCAACGGGCCAGCGTCAGCCGATCGGCGTGCGGCGCGGAAATAGGAGTGAACACCGAAGGAATGTCGGGTTCCACCGCAGCGCCCAGCGCCTGATAATCGCCACCGAGGTGAATATTCGACTGCGGCGGATTGGGCAGCTCCTCCATCACGGGCGCCTGCGTAATCTCGGGAAGAGTCGCCCGCAAATCCTTAAGTTTCTTCCGGGCTTCGTTAAGAAAAGCCGACACTGCTTTGTTCTTGTCGAGATCAGGCCCGTGATTTCCGAGGAAATAATCGGTCAACCGATCCGCCTGCCGTTGGGTTCGTTTCGCCCATTCACCTTTCAGGAATCGATCCGCGCCGTCGAAAGACGCACGCATTTCCGTCACCGCAAAATTCCATTCCAGCTCTTTGCCTTGCTCTCGGAACTCCTGCTGGATGCGCGCTTCCCATTGCGCTTGAAGTTCGGCCACGCCGTAGTATTCCAGAATTTCCCGGCGCTTCTTGTCGTACTCGGGACGGGCCGCAAGATACGGGCCGATCTCTCCGGGGAGCGGTGCGTCGATATCGATCTCGTCGGCGCGATTGAAGAATGCGAAGAACTGGTAATAATCCTTGTGCGTGATGGGATCGAACTTGTGGTTGTGACACTGAGCGCAACCCACCGTCAGCCCCAACCAAACCGTGGCGACGGAGTTCGTTCGATTCACAATTTGCTCGAAGCGGGCCTCGGCGCGATTCACGCCGGCCTCGCGATTGGTGAGGGTGTTGCGTAGGAAACCAGTGGCCACCTTCTGCTCTACTGTCGCGTTGGGCAACAGATCGCCCGCAATCTGCTCAACCGTGAACTCGTCGTATGGCAGGTCGCGATTGAACGCATCGATCACCCATTGCCGGTAGCGCCATGCCCACGGACGCACCAGATCCTTCTCATAGCCGTCGCTGTCGGCATAATGCGCCAGGTCGAGCCACGCGCGGGCGCGCTCTTCGCCATAGTGCGGCGAGCCCAGCAGGCGGTCCACCAGCCGCTCGTAGGCATCCGGATGTTTGTCATTCAGGAATGCTTCGGCCTCCGCTGGGGTGGGCGGCAATCCGGTGAGATCCAGACTGAGACGCCGGATCAAAGTATTGCGATCGGCCTCGGGCGACGGCTGAATGTGTTCCGCCTGGAGCCGCGCCAGGATGAAATTATCAATCGGATTGCGTGGCCAGGCACGATCGCCTACATCAGGAACGGGCGGACGGCTGAGCGGTTGAAAAGACCAGTGCGACGTTTTCGAATTTGCGGAGTGACTCGCCTGCGCGGGAATCTTCGCGCCTTGATCGATCCAGGCACGCAGCAGTTCGATCTCAGCGGGCGTCAACGGTGCGCCTACGGGCGGCATGCCGAAGCCCTTCTTTGTGCTGGAAACTCGCTGGATCAACTTACTCGCGCCGCTGTCGCCAGGCACCACCACGTTGAGCAACGCGTCAGCTTGGTCCACGCGCAGCCCCTTCATCTGCTGCTGGGGTCCGTGACAGCCCGAGCAGCGTGTGGTGAGGATAGGCTGAACGTCGCGATTGAAATCGACAGCTTTGGTTTGCGCACCGCAGGAGAGAATCAAGCCCCAGACAATAAACCGCATCGCTTACCCGAGTGTAACTCGTAGCGCACGCACTCGTGCGTGCCGCAACTCCGCGCTATCCTCAAATTTGGAAAGCATGCAGTTCCGATTCGCCATAAGCGCCACCTTCACCGCGGAACCGATTGAGCCCGTTCTCAACTTTTGGGGGCGCCAGCTACAAACTCCTTTCGAAATCCGGTTCGCGCCTTACAATCAGATCGCCCAGACTCTGACGGACCCAGCAAGTGAGTTCGCCTCGAATCAGCACGGGGTCAACATTCTGCTGGTTCGCCTCGAAGATCTGGCGCAGTTCGACGCGCCGGACACTGTCACGCTGGATCGCCTGGAATCGAATCTCAATGAAGTGATCCGATTGGTCCGCGAGGCCCTTCCTCGCATGGGCGTGCCTTTGATCTTCGTGCTGTGCCCCCCTTCGGAAGCCCGCCGCGAGTTCGCTCACGAGATGGCGCTGCGCATTGAAACCATGCTGGAGGGAACGCCCGGTATTCTGTACCTCAGTCACGAGGAAATCCAGCAACTCTATCCGGTGGCGGAGCCTTCGAGCGCGGAAGGCGAACGATTGGGGCACATTCCTTACACCGAGCTTTACTTCTGCGCGCTCGGCACGGCCCTGGTCCGGCTGATGCACGGATTGTATTCGCCACCCTTCAAGGTGATCGCGCTCGATTGTGACAACACGCTGTGGAAGGGCATCTGCGGGGAGGACGGACCGCGGGGCGTTACGCTGGACCCCGCGCGCCACACACTGCAGGAGTTCATGAAGGAGCAACACGATTCGGGCATGCTGCTCGGGATGGCCAGCAAGAACAACGAACCAGATGTACTGGAGATTTTCGCCACGCATCCGGAGATGCCGCTCCAGCTTCGCCATTTCGTCGCGTGGCGCCTCAACTGGGATGCAAAAAGTTCGAACCTGAGGGCGCTCTCAAGCGAGCTTTCGCTCTCGCTCGACAGCTTCATCCTGGTTGACGACAATCCCAAGGAGTGCGCCGAAGTGGCCGAAAGCATTCCAGAGGTGCTAGCTGTTGCGCTGCCCGCGGAGGCAGACGAGATCCCACATTTTCTCGAGCATATCTGGGCCTTCGATCACGTACTGGTGACAGAAGAGGATCGCAACCGCAGCGCCCACTACAAAACATCTCTGGAGTTCGGACGCGAGTTGAAGCAAGCCTCGAACCTGGAAAGCTTCATGAATGCGCTGGACCTTCAAGTCCGCATTCAACCATGCACACCCAGCCAGCTTGGCCGCGTCGCCCAGTTGACCGAGCGTACCAATCAATTCAATTTCACAACCATTCGACGCACCGAGGCGGAGATCGCTGCACTTCTCGCCGATGGGAGGCTGGAAAGCCTGACCATGGATGTGTCGGACCGGTTCGGCGATTATGGATTGACTGGCGTCGCGCTCTTCCGCACGGTCGAAGACGCGCTGGTGATCGATACGCTATTGCTGAGTTGCCGCGTACTGGGGCGCGGCGTGGAGCATCGTGTGTTGGCGCATCTCGCTCGAGAGGCTCTCCGGCGTGGTCTTGAAACCGTAATCGCAACGTTCGAGTCTACGGCGAAAAATGAGCCTGCGCGGCGGTTCCTGCATGAAATCGGCGCGCGCTTTGAGCAGCCAACCGAGTCAGGATTTTCTTACAGCTTGCCGGCCGCGGAACTGCGCGATCTTCAATGGAAGCCTTCGCCGGAAGTTGGCCCCGTCAAGACCTGGATCGCGCGGCCATTGGCGCACAAACGGCCGGACTACGTGCGCATCGCCCGCGAGCTTTCTACCCCGGTCCAGGTTTTAGAGGCGGTGCGCTGTGGCCCAACGCGTCAGCAAGGGGACCAGGATACGGAAGTGCGCCTGGCGCAAATCTGGTCCGAGCTTCTGCACAAATCCGGCATCTCCAGCACCGACAACTTCTTCGATCTGGGCGGTCATTCGCTGCTCGCGGTGCTGTTGATCGTGCGGGTGCGGGAGACTTTCGGCGTGGAACTCGCGATCGACGATGTCTACTCGGTCAATCTCACTCTAGGCGAGCTGGCTAACAAGATCGAAAGGGAGCAACTGGGCGACCGCGCCGTATATGAGGCCTTGTATAACGAGATTGAAGCGATGTCCGACGATGAAGTGAAGCAACTGCTGGAGGCTGAGGACCCAGGCGTGTCATTGCCCTGATCCGAGACCCTGCTCCAGGATGAGAATTCTCTTGACTTCCAACGCGTCGTACGCGCCGGCGCGCGGCGGTTCCACTCGCAGCAACCTGGTTTGGCTGCGCCATCTGGTGGAACGTGGGCACGCGTGCCGCGTGGTGTGCGCCTCGCTGGGCGACGACGCCGAAGATACAATGTGCAAGGTTCAGATTCACAGCGTAAAAAATCTGGTTCAACGCCGAAACGTTCTTGAAAACCACATCCGCGAATTCAATCCGGATTTCGTGCTGGTGTCGTCGGAGGACTTGAGCCACTTGTTGCTCGGCGAAGCCACGCGTCTTGCTCCGGATAGAATCATCTATCTGGCGCATACGCCGCAATTTTTTCCGTTTGGCGCCGAGAGCTGGAACGCCAATGCGCGCGCCACAGAGATGATTCGTTCCGCGCGCGCCGTGGTTGCAATCGGCCACTCCATGGCCGACTATATCGAACAGGCAACGGGCGTCCATCCGACCGTAATTCATCCTCCCATTTACGGCCAGCCACCCTTCGCGCGACTAGATTGTTTCGATCGCGGTTCGGTGATGATGATTAATCCCTGCCAGGTGAAAGGTATCGGCATCTTCATCGAACTGGCTCGCCGATTTCGGCAATACCCTTTCGCGGCGCTCGCAGGCTGGGGCACCAGCACTACCGATCGAAAAACGTTGGCGCTTCTGAACAATGTCCAGCTCATCGAAAGCGTAGACAACATCGAGGAGGCGCTCGGGCAGGCTCGCGTTCTGCTCATGCCGTCGCTCTGGTATGAAGGCTTCGGACTGATTGCGATGGAGGCGATGCTCCGGGCGATCCCAGTGATCTCGAGCGACTCCGGCGGTCTTCGCGAGGCCAGGCAAGGCACTGGCTTTGTGATTCCTGTGCGGCCCATCCAGCGCTATCTCTCTGAGTTCGACGAAACGCACATGCCGCGGCCAGTTATTCCGGAGCAAGACCTCGAGCCATGGACGGAAGCGCTTGGTTCGTTGCTCCAGAACCGGGCTTTGTATGAAGCTGAAGCTGAACGTTGCCGGGCGCATGCGCTAGCCTTTGTCGCCAGGCTGGATGCATCCGACCTTGAGAAGCTTCTCCTTTCGCTCGCCGCTAAAAACTGATGCGGATTCTGCTGGCCCACAACTCGCTCTACTATCCAAGCTTCGGCGGTGGCGACAAATCCAACCGGCTGCTGATGGAAGCGCTGACCGCCCGCGGACATGAAGTCCGGGTGGTGGCGCGCATCGCGAAATTCGGCGAGGAGGAGCACGCCCAGTTGCTGGCGGATCTGGAAACGCGCGGCGTGCGGCCTGAGGTGGCCGATGACGCTGTGCGGTTTGTTCTGAACGGCGTCGACGTCCGCACGCTCACCGTCAATCCCGCGTTGCGCGCATATTTTTCCGAGCAATTGTCCCAGTTCGATCCGGATGTGATCATCACCTCTACCGACGACCCGGCACAGCTTCTGTTTGAAATTGCGGCGCGTGCCGTGCGGGCGCGCGTGGTGTACCTGGTGCGCGCGACCATTGCCGTTCCGTTCGGACCGGACAGCTCGAGCCCAAACCGGGCGAAGACAGAGATGTTGCGCCATGCCGACGGAATCGTGGGCGTCAGCGAGTACGTAGCCGGATACGTAAGGCAATGGAGCGGCCTGGATGCAATCCACGTCCCCATTTCGCTGCTCGAGTCACACGAGGCGCCGCAGCTCGGGCGCTTCGACAATCCGTATGTGGTTATGGTGAATCCTTGCGCAGTAAAAGGAATCTCTATATTCCTGGCGCTCGCAGAAAGCGCCCCGCATCTGGAATTCGCGGCTGTGCCCACTTGGGGAACCAGCGCCGGGGATCTCGCAGCGCTACGCCGCTTCACCAATGTTACAGTGATCGACCCGGTGGACAATCTCGACGATCTTTTCCGCCAGACGCGCGTTGTGTTGGCGCCATCGCTATGGGCTGAGGCGCGATCGCGCGTTGTGCTGGAAGCCATGCTCCGCGGCGTCCCGGTGGTGGCGAGCGATGTGGGCGGATTGAAGGAGGCAAAGCTCGGTGTTCCATATCTGCTGCCGGTGAATCCGATAACGCAATATCAATCCGCGTTGGACGAGAACATGGTGCCCGTCGCTACTGTGCCCGAACAGGATATCGGCCCGTGGCTCGCAGCACTCGACAAGCTAACTCGGGACCGTGCGCACTGGGAAGAAATTGCGGCGCACTCACGCACAGCCGCGTTGAATTACGCGAGGACGCTCACGGTTGAGCCGTTCGAGAACCTTTTGCTTGAACTACTGCAACGGCCAAGGCGGCAGGCTCAACGTCCCGCCCAGCTTTCCGAAGACAAGCGGAAACTGCTGGCACTGCGCATGAAGCGCCGCACGTGGTTTCCTACGCTGGATGCAAGTTCGCGCGGCTATCAACGCCTGTTCTGCTTCCCGCATGCGGGCGGCGGCGTTCTGACATATCGAAAATGGATCGGTGCGCTGCCAGGTGTCGAAGTGATTCCGGTGTTGCTGCCAGGACGGGAGACGCGCCTGGCCGAAGCCCCCTTCGAGAACATGCGCGAATTAATCGACGCTCTCACTCCCGCGATTCGGCCATTGCTAGACGCGCCGTACGCGTTCTTCGGCCACAGCATGGGCTCCGGCATTGCGTTCGAACTGGTGCGATCGTTGCGCAACATCGGCGCTCCACTTCCCAAAATACTGATCGTGTCCAGCGCACGCGCCCCGCAGGATAGGACCGAAGCGTCCCGGAAGAAAGAGCCGTCCGATGCCGAGCTCATTGAGGAATTGGCCGGCTTGGGCGCTTTGACACAGGAAGCGCTCAATCTAGCACTCCCGATCCTGCGCGCCGACGCGCGGCTATACCGCAACTACGTCTACCAAGCTGGACCTCCGCTAGAAATTCCAATCGCAGTTTACGGTGGAGCATCCGATCCCAGCATTACTCCCGAACAGCTCGATCGATGGCGCGAGCAGACCACGGGATCATTTATCCGGCACGAATTCGAGGGCGGCCATTTTTATCTGAAATCCCAGCCAGACGCGGTCCTCATAGCGCTACGGCGAGATCTGGAATCCTCGGTAGCGCGCTAGCCATGCGTTCGCATGAGTGCGAACGCGGCAAAGTGTGCTGGGCATGTCCAGCAGTCCGGAAGTGAAAGTCTTCTACCCAACCTGATGGAGGTGAAGGGTTAGCGAAACGCAAGGGCGTCGTCGCGAGGCGGGGTCTGAAAGAAGCGTGGAGCAAAAGCGCGAGTCGATGAACAAAAACCGGATATGAGGCGCCAACGTGGGACGAGCAAGCTTTGCATTGCGAAGTCCATATTCATCAAAGACGGGAAGCGTAGATCCGGCGATTGCGCGTGGAAGGCGGCTGGAATTACCCCAGGAGATCTGTTCTGTGTCGCGGTAACGCGACTGAGGGAGCCGGGAGGCGACCTGACCGCAGGGCAGAAGTCAGCAGAGGGCATAGTAGACCAGGTCGTCGGTAAGGCTAGTGAGGCACTCCGAACCGAAAGGTGGAGTTAACGGATAGGCCGAGCCGGGAACGATGGAGGAAGGCCCGAACGAAAGGAGTGGTCCATAAGGCTCGAATCTCATGAGTGAAGAGCGGCAGAAAAACCAGGAACAACTGGCCTTGGCTTTTGCAGGGGGGAGTGAAGCTCCTCAAGGCGAGAGGGAAGGGACCGAAGCGCGCATGGTGAGGGGAGAAACCGAGGACCCGGCTGGAAACCTGCGAGTGATGGAGGAAGTATGTGAGCGAGAGAACCGGAGAGAAGCGTTGAAACGAGTCCGAGGCAACCAGGGGAGCCCAGGAATCGACGGGATGACCGTAGATGAACTAGGGGGATATCTGGAACAACATTGGCCAGCGATCCGGGAACAACTATTGAGTGGGACCTATGAGCCGAAGCCGGTAAAGCGGGTGGAGATCCCGAAGCCGGACGGAGGGATGCGCAAGCTTGGTATCCCAACGGTGTTGGACAGGTTTGTCCAGCAGGCGGTAGCACAGGCGCAGCAGTATATCGCCGAAGGTTATGGCTGGTGCGTTGATTTTGATTTGGAGAAATTCTTCGATCGAGTCAATCACGACAAACTGATGGGGGCGATCGCCAAACGAGTGGAAGACAAACGGCTGTTGAAACTCATCCGGGCATTCTTGAATGCGGGGGTGCTGGAAGACGGGCTGGTGAGTCCGAGCGTGGAAGGGACGCCGCAAGGCGGTCCGCTTTCGCCGCTGCTGAGTAACCTCGTGCTGGACGAACTGGACCGGGAGTTGGAGCGGCGCGGCCACCGCTTCGTGAGATATGCGGACGACAGCAATATTTACGTGCGCAGCGAGCGAGCGGGGCAGCGGGTGATGGAAAGCGTGAAGCGATTCATCACCGAAAAGCTGAAACTCAAGGTGAACGAGTCGAAGAGTGCGGTGGCGAAACCGCAGGAACGGAAGTTTCTGGGATTCAGCTTTACGGGCGGGAAGGAGCTGAAGCGCAAGATTGCGCCGAAAGCGATAGACCGATTCAAAGAGCGAATTCGGGAAATCACGGCAAAGAGCCGGGGGCGGAGCATGGAAAAAGTGATGGAGGAGTTGGCCCGCTATGTGAGGGGCTGGCGAGGCTATTTCGGCTTCTGTGAAACCCCTTCGATGTTGCAGCAGTTGGATTCGTGGATCCGGAGGCGCGTACGCTGCGCCTTCTGGCGACAGTGGAAGACCGGCCGCAAGCGGTATGCGGAACTGGTTCGGCGGGGCGTGAGTCGGGAGTCGGCGGCGAAGACTGCTAGCTCCCGTTGCGGCCCGTGGCGTGTGAGTCAGAGCCCGGCTCTGGACCAAGCCCTGTCGAATGCCTATCTCGCCTCGTTTGGACTTCCGTCGTTGCTTGGAGGTCGATAGCACAACCAATCGAACCGCCGTATACGGACCCGTACGTACGGTGGTGTGGGAGGGGCGGAGGAGCGATCCTTCCCCCTATCCCGATC
>PMUN01000270.1 GCA_003166875.1 Bryobacterales bacterium
AGACGGTCTCTGAGTAGTTTTTCGTGCTCTACCCAATCTCAAAGACATCAACATCACCGAGCGGAGCCGCGCGGAATGTTAAGATTGGTGGTTCGGGACAATGGGAACACGCGACGTAAAGATTGTTGTAATCTACCCGCGGCCTCACGACGAGGAGGCTTTCGAGAAGGTTTACAAAGACGAGCACATACCATTGGCCGAGGCCAAGCTCAAAGGCATGACCAGGCTGGTGGCCACCAAAGTTTTGAATTCGCCCCAGGGGAAAGTGACGGCTTACCGCATCGCCGAGGTGCACTTTTCCTCGATGGACGAGCTCAAACGTTGTCTCCAATCCGAGGGCGGCCAGGAAGTGGTGGCCCACGCCGTCAAGATTTCCACCGGCGGCCCTCCGCTGCTGTTGGTTTGCGAAGAAGAATCCTTCGTGTATTGGTAGGTATGAAACTCACCCTAGCCTGTCTCGTTGCGTGCCTCTGTTTCGGCCAGGAGCATACCGCCCTGGTGGACCGCGTCGGCGCTACCGGATTTCTGCAGTTGGAAGCTTCCAGTTTTCGTAACCAGACGCCGAAAGAGCAGGCGCTCGGCTACTGGCTAAGTCAAGCGTCCATCGCGATCGACCCGATCATCTACGATCAACTTTCGCGATTCGGCCTGCGCCAGAAGCGAGTGCTGGAGCTGATTGCGGCCCATCCTGAAGGAGTGAATCCGGCGAGCTATGCCAAGATCCTGGCCTTCACCAAGCTGTTTTGGGCGAACCGCGGCAACCACAACGAAACCACGGCGCAGAAGTTCTTGCCCGATTTCACCATCGACGAACTGAAGGACACCGGTCTGGCGGCGCTCGCCGCCGGCGCGCGCGGATTCACGGAGCCGGCATTCCTGAAAGAGCTGGAGGAACTAAAGCCGTCTCTATTCGATCCCGACTTCGAGCCGACAATCACCACCAAAAGCCCGCGCGGCGGCCAAGACATCCTCGAAGCCAGCGCGAACAATTTCTACTTCGGCGTGAAGCTCGCCGGCCTCGCGGGATTCACCGAGCACTACCCTTTGAACTCGCGCTTGGCGAAAATCGATGGCCGCCTGGTGGAACAGGTGTATCGCGCCGGCACGCCGGATGGCAAAGTGCCTCCCGGCCTTTACGCGGAATACCTGGCAAAAGCGAATTCGTTCCTTCAAAAAGCTGCCGCAGCCGCCGAACCTGCGCAAGCCCGGGTCATCCGCGACCTGATCCGCTTCTACCAAACCGGCGATCCGAAAGACTGGATTCATTTTGACGTGGATTGGGTCCAGAACATGGCCTCCGTCGATTTTGCGAACGGCTTCATCGAAGTCTATCGGGACGCGCGCGGCGCCAAGGGCACGTCGCAGAGCTTCGTCACGGTCACCGATACGCGCGTGAATTCCCTGATGCAGAAGATCGCCGAGAACGCGCAGTATTTTGAAGATCGCGCGCCTTGGAAGTCCGAATACAAGAAGCAGGGAGTGAAGCCGCCGCTCGCCAAAGCGGTGGAAGCTTTAATTGAGACCGGCGATTTCCATGTGACCACCGTTGGAGACAACTTGCCCAACGAGGACGAAATCCATGCCAAGTACGGTAGCAAAAGCTTCCTGTTCACGGGCAGTTCCCGTGCCATCGACAGTGCGGCCGGCCATTCCGTGTTGGAGGAATTCGCGGCCTCACCGGAAGAGATCTCGCTGGGGAAAAAATACGGCGACGAAGCCGAAACCATGATGACGGCGCTTCACGAGATTATCGGCCACGGCTCGGGCAAGTTGAGCGCTAAGCTCACCCACGATCCCGCGTATTATCTGAAGGAATATTTTTCCACGCTCGAGGAAGCACGAGCCGACTTGATGGCGCTTTGGAACATTTGGGACCCGAAACTTCAGGAGCTCGGGCTGATTTCCAATCCCGATGTCGCCAAAACCATGTACTACAGCGCTGTGCGAGTGGCTCTCACCCAGCTACAACGCAATCCCAAAGGCGACACTATCGAGGAAGATCACGAACGCGACCGCCAGCTCATCGTTAACTACATACGGGACAAAACAGGCGCGATCGTGGAAGAGCAGCGAAACGGCAAAGCGTACCTGGCGCTGCTCGACTTCGACAAAATGCGTGAGGGAGTGGGCCAGCTTCTAGCCGAGCTGATGCGGATCAAGGCGGAGGGCGATTACGACGCAATCAAAGCTTTGATCGATAAGTACGGCGTTCATTTTGATGCGGTCCTCCGCGATCAAGTAGTCGCGCGCTATCAGAAGCTCGATCTGCCGACGTATTGGGCAGGCATCAATCCCGAGATCAAGGCGAACTTCGACGCCAAGGGAAAAATATCTAATGTCGAAATCTCCTACCCGCGGGACTTTGTGAAACAACAGCTCGGATATAGCGCGATGTACGGGAACTAGAAACGTGTCTTCAGCACTTCCCGAACCTTCTCCAGCAGCGCTACAAGCGTGAACGGTTTTTCGAGAAACGCGGTCCCAGGAGGGAGGTCTTTGGCAACGTGGATATTCGCGTCGCCGGTATACCCCGACACATAGAGAACCTTTGGATTGAGCCCTTGCTTCTGCAACCGGTCCACTAGCTCCGGACCACCCATGCGCGGCATCAGCACGTCGGTAATTAACAGATCGATAGCTCCAGAATGTTCGCGGCAGATCGCTAGAGCTTCTTCGCCGTTCGCGGCCTCCAGCACTTGGTAGCCATGGCGCCGCAGGATTTTGAGAACCAGCTCGCGGATACCGGCTTCGTCATCCACAACCAGAATGGTTTCAAGGCCTGGCTCCTGGTTCGCTGGATCAAGCGTTGGCCCCGGCTGCGTCCTGCCCGCTTCCGGTACGCTTTCAAGGAACACTCGTAACAGCGTCCCGCCGGCGGGTGCGGCAGATGCATCCATATCGCCGCCCCACTGCCGGATAACTCCGTAGGCACGCGTCACATTGGACGGCCAATCGTCCGCAGTGTTTTTTTCCGGCAGAACAGCCTCAAACCAACTGCCTTTCGCGTCTGGATCAAATGCACGGTCAGCCAGCGTGATGGCAATCACGCCGTACGCGCCCGGCCGCAACGATTCCGCCGCCTGCCTCAAATCCTCTTTGATCTCCAGGTACGAAGTCTCGATGGCAACCGGGTGCTCATGCTCGATGAGCGACGTCACAAGTTGCTCCAGCCGCTCTGCGTCTGCTCTCACAACATTCGCTTGGGTGGAAAGCTTGAACTGAAGACCCAAACGCTGCTCCACAGTGCGCAGAACTGTGTGGAGATCAATCGCGCTGGCTGTGCTGCTCTGCCGCCGTGTGAAAGCCAGCAGATGACCCGTCAGTCCACTCATGCGCTCCGTAGCGTTCAGGATCTCCTGCACGTCAGCACGCAGAGGACTATTCGCCGGAAGGCTGTTCAGCAACTCTTCGCTGTGCCCCGTCACAATCATGAGCATGTTGTTCAGATCGTGCGCCATCCGGCCTGCCAGCTTGGAAGCTGCCTGCACGCGCTCGGCCTGTACTAACTGGTCCTGCAACAAACGCCGTTCCGTGACGTCCATCGTGATACCGGTTAAGTAGCGCGGACGGCCCTGGGCATCGGTGAGCAACTGCGCGCTTTCTCGAAGCCACAGCACACGGCCGTCCGCGGTCACGGCTCGAAACTCCGAAGAGTGCGCTTCGCCGCGCTGGATAGCTTGCCGGTACGCTTGCGTTACCCACTCGCGGTCGGCCGCATGCACTCGATCCGTCCAAAACGATGCGTTGTTGGTCCAATGCTGAATCGGATAGCCCAGCAATCGCCTTGCGTTCTGAGTTACGAACAGGAAGCTGTTGCTGGCCAAGTCAAGCGTCCAGACTACGGCGTTCAGGTTGTCGAGTTCAGAGCCAGTGCTGCTGGACGGTACCGGTACTTCCACATCTGCCACATCTCTTAGCCCCGTTAAGTCTTCAATGCTGATCAGGGCTTCCGGCGAGGATTCATCATCCCAGCTATGGATAGCCAGAATCCCGATCCGAAAACGGCGGGCAGTCTTTGGCTCCGATACCAGAACGTTGGTTTGAGGGACGTTGGTTTTCAGGACTTCTGTGACGCGATCCAGCACCCAGGCGGGCAATAGCGTGTCCAGCCGGGATCGTAGAGGCGAAGCGGTGAGCCTGAACATCTTCCGGATGGCCCGGTTGGCGGAGATAATGGCCAAATCCGGCGAAAGCACCAGCAGCCCAACCGGAATGGAGGCAGCAATCTCCTGATAGTAACGGCGTTCGGTTTCAACCAGCCGAAGAAGTCGAGCGACTTCTCGGGCCTTCCATTGCTCGAGGTCGGCTCGTTCCATGAATCTGCCAGTAACCAGTCTTCACCGTAGGGGGCAACCGGAACAACGGTACTTTCAGGTTGAACCGTACCTGGTACTGGACAAGGCGGCAGGCGCCAGGCGGCAGGATGCAAAACCCCTCTGCGATCGGCGGCCCGCGTGATATCTGCTGCCTGCCGCCTGCCTCCTGCTACTGTTTCTTGGCCTCCGGAGAGAGAGACTTCTCTATATCGGCGAGTTGCTTTCTGGCCATCGCGGTATCGGAGCCCTCGGGAGCATAACGCAAATACTTCCGATACTGTTCGGCAGCACCCGCGAAGTCTTTCTTCTCCAGCAACACGGTGCCCAACACCTCGTTCATTTTAGGAAAACGGTGCTCCGCGTCATGATCTATCCCTTCACGAGCGCTCTTTTCGGCGATATCCATCTTCTTCAGATAAAAATTGCTCATCGAATTCAGCAAGTACGCTTGCGGAAAGTCCACGGGATTGAGCTTCAACGCGCGATCCGTATAGTCGGAGACGTCTTGCCATTTCTCCTCGCGTGAGGCCATCGTAGCCAACTCCAGGTATGGTGTAACCAACTTCCCATCCGCCTCCAATGCCATGGCGAAAGACTTGCGCGCTCCATCCGGATCATTCAGTCGTTCCTGCACGCGTCCGAGTTCCGCCCAGGCAACCGCGTACTTGGGGTAACCCTCCACGGCCTTCTGGAATTCCTTCCGGGCATCGTCCCACTTCTCCTTCTTCACGGCGTTCTGTCCTTTTTCCATGGCTTTCTTCGCGTCTTTGGGGGCCAGGGCGCTGGTGACGCTGATGGTGGTCCCCTCCACATTGGTGAGACGGTGCATGATCAGGGATCCGACATTCGGATCATCCAGCGATCTGCGGTTGCTGAGATGCANNATGACGCCCTGCGTCGGCCCTGATCCTGTGGCGGAGGCGACAGTGCTCGAGAATCCGTTGTTAGAGGGGCCAACGGGGCCAGCCCCCCCATAAGAACCCTGTGAGTTCTCACTTGCATCAGCGACGTTCACCATGGCCGCGCGATTATTGAGATCGATGCTGAAGCCGCCTTTCGAGTCGGTGCGGCCGATCGACCTGGGCGAGGAATGACAGACCAGTTGTATCGTCGTGGAATCCGGCGGAGCGGTCCCATCTTCCATGCTTACTTTTCCGGACAGGAACAGTGGATGCTGTGAAAAGTCCGGAGTTGTGGGGACGGTGTTGGGTTGACCGTTTGGCAGCGACGAGCCCCGGCTGCCTGTCCCACCAGCGCCGCCCGCGGGCGCCCTGGTGCCTTGTCCGAACAAACCTTGCCAGTACACACCGGTACATAGCGCCAGCCCGAACAGGCAGCGGCGAAAGAATTGGGTTTGCATTAGATCTCCCCGGCTACGGCCATTATAGTCCCCTCAGGCAGCCCCATCATGAACGCTGCGCTACTTGATATAAACCACCAGAGCTTGGCTGTTCGATAGTGTTTGGCTGCTCGATCCCACTGCTGATAGTGTCACGCTCAGCGGCGATGTATAGCTCAAGTCGGTCGGCGCCCGGAAGTAAGCGGCATAAATGCCTGGAACGAAACCTTCGAGAGGAGCGATTCTTACGATGTCCGAGAAGTTAATGTCAATAGTGATGGCCGCAGGGGGCACGCCAGCTCCTGTGAAGTAGACCGTTACCGTAGTTCCCCGTTTCGCCGGATTGGTTGCAGAATTCAACGTGCCATCCAGATTGCGCGCGTTTGCCAGTCCCGTCCCGGAACCGTCCGCCGATAGTAGGCCAAGCGCAGCGGGAGCGACGTCCGTCTCCAACGGATTGGAGAGAGTCCCATTGTCATTCACCTGAATCGTGGTGCTTTGGTTGTTTGTAAAAGCCTGGGGCGCGATCGAAACAATCTTTCCATGCGCAATGCTGATCACCTGGGCCGGCTTCCCGTCGAACAGAACCTGAGTGCCCCCAAGCACTGTTCCCAGCGGGAGCAGTTCATTGATTCCCACATTGATATCTTGCGCGGGTTTGAAATCGGGCACCGTGAGCGCGATGATTTCACCGGGCGCGATGGGACCGGGCAGCAAACTGAAATCGTTCACAGCGCCGGTCAAGTTCAGCTCAGCCGGAGCACTGGATACATTTAACGCGGCCAGGTATGCCTTCGTATTTGGAGTTGGCGGCGGCAACGGAAAGCCGCTGTTGGTCAGGGTCTGAGCATCGAAGCCGACATCGCCAGCGATATGTAGAATTCCGTCGGGACCCAATGCGAGAGTGGGCGCGGAACCGGCCAAGAGGTACGAGGAATACGCCAGAGAAGATCCGTTCGCGGAGATCATCGAGACGAACGACTCATAATTTTGGATCGCTGGAGCCCCTTCTTGAGGATGCACGAGCGGAAAGTCTATCGAATTGGTTTCCCCCGTAACAAAGACCGCGCCCGCCGGAGTTACGGCGATATCGGTGGGGCGATCGTAGCAGGATCCTCCCAGCAGCGTGGAGTAAAGCATGGTTTTCGCGTCGGGGCTGAGCTTGGTTACGAAGACGTCGTCGTAGTAATAAGAATAGAAGATGCCGTCCAGTCCGGTATCGTAGGCCAAGGAGGGATACGTGCAGCCATAGTTGAGTTTGGTTTGATACGCGCCGGCGGTGGTAGGAAAATCAGTTGTGGATGTGTTGCCGGTGACGTATATTCCGGTGTCGTCCGCCGTAACAGCGACACCAATGTTTTGCGGCGACTCAGAAGGCAACTGGACTGCGATCCCTGAGCTACCCACCCCTATGCTCCCCCCCAAGTAAGTGCTGAAAATTGTATTTCCGCTGCTATCCAGTTTGATGACGAAGGCCTGCACAGAATTTGGACTGGGAGGCAGCAGACCGTGGACCACGTTGGCGGTCACTGGAAAGTCCAATGAAGACGTGGTGCCAGTCAGCAGGATGTTGCCGGCCGAGTCGATACTCATGCCGCCAGGTTGATTGACGCCGGGGATGCTCGCGGAATAGAGAACCTGGGACCCAGACGAATCGATTTTGGTCAGGAACACATAAGACGCGCCCCGCTGCAATGCCGGCGACGCCCCCGTCGTGAACGGGAAGTCCGGAGAGGTCGTTTGGCCGAAGATCCTAAGGATCACCGTTTGCATCCAGCCGTAAGGCCACGACAGTGTCGGTTTGGGAGCCTCCAAGATATGTGGAGGCGAGCAATTGTCCCTGCGGGCTGAACTTCGCCAGGAAAATATTCGAGATGCCTTTCGGTTGTTTTAGCAGAGCGTGTTTAGACACCGGCAGATCGAAGGAGCTGGTGCTGCCGGTGACCCAGATGTTTCCCGACGCATCCAATTGAACGCCCGCAGCCGTTTCGTTTCCCATACCTCCGAAGTAAGTTGCGAATTTCAATGTCTTTCCGTCCGGTGCGAACTTGGCCAGAAAGATGTCGGACGTGATCGGCCCACTAGCATACACCACACCTTTGCCGGTAGGTGCGAAAGTAATTTGGATGTCGCGCGACACCATGGTGGGAGACCAGGTCTCGCCGCCGTTGTTGCTGCGATACGATCCCGCGAGAATGATGTTTGAATTTCCAGGATCTACTGCCATGGAGCTCGCGTAGTAGGCTGGAAACGGGAAGGATTGCCAAGTGACGCCGCCATCGGCGCTGCGATAGAAAAGACCGGGCCCTCCCCCGGCCGGACCCGGCGACAGATCATACAAGTAGCCAGCGTGGACCGGATCCGCAACAAGTGGCCCGCCTTGGAAGGGAGCGCTCACTTGTATCCACTTCGCGCCTCCGTCCGTGCTCTTCAACAGGTAAAGCCCAGCGAAGCCTTGTCCGGTCAGATACAGAGTGCCCGGTGTTACCGAATCGAAAACGAACCCAATGAGCCCGAAGGCGCCGCTCACGACGGGTGCAGGCAAAGTCACTTGTGACCAGGAGTTTGCTCCATCGGTTGAAACGTAAGCATCGCCTCCCGCTACGGCCCATAGCGATTCTGGATGGAAGGGGTCAATTACCAATGACTGGATCGCAACTGAGGCAGGGATTCCAAGGACCATTGCGGTGGTCCAAGATGCGCCGCCATCGGTGCTTTTGAAAAGCGCGCCGGGAAGCCCCTCTCCGGTGTTGGCATATAGGGTGGAGGGGTTCGAGGGGTCGATTATTATGGAAGCCGGCTGCGGAAGCAAAACAGAGGAGAAGTGCTGGCCGCTATCGATGGTCTTGAACACCATGCCGTTGAATCCTGCATAAAACACCGCCGCGTTGGTGGGATCCACCGCAATGGTCGTCTGCGATCCCTGATATTGCGTATACGGGTTGGGCAGGTTCCCGAGCGGCTTCCAGGTTGATCCGGCATCGGCACTAAACAGAAGCTGAGTGCCGGAGTTCGCGGATTGAGCGGGGTTGAGCAAGGGTAAGTTGAAGGAGGTCGTGGTACCCACCACATATATGTTGCCCGCGGAGTCGGTCGCTACTCCGTTTGCGGCATCCGACCCCGAACCGCCATAGGTATTCGATGTGAGAGTTTGGGCCGACAGGCACGCGACCGAAACAACGAGAAACGAGCAAATAGAGAAGGAAGAGAGTTTTGATTGCACCGCGCAGAACTCCACTCAGTGGTCGTGGACGCGATGTCCTCAGTTTATCATGCACGCTATCGAGGCAGCCGGAGTCAGTTGTGAGTGATGGGATAATTTGAATGATCAGCAGGGAGAGATCGGAATGAATACCGTTATCTCAATTGCGTCCATACTGGCGTGCGCCGTTTCGTTGGATGCACAAATCGCCGCCACGCTAAAGCGCCTGCCCAAGGGCCTGGTAGAAGTCAGAATTCGGAACAATTCCGCGAAGAGTTTGGCGGCATTTGTAGTAACTGTGAGCCAAGCCGACGCCTCTGGCAATCCCCCGATTGTGTTCTATTCCGATCCTTTGATTGATGCGGCAAGCAGACCGTTGCTCGAGAGCGAGGGCCGCGTGATACTGCGAGGTGCGGTTCGCAGACGTGTCTTGGAGGAGCCCATAGCCGCGGCGGGAATTTTAGCCGATGGCACCACTATTGGCGGAGCGGCTTTGCTTACGCGGCTGATGCTGAGGCGAAGCAATATGCTTCTAGCAGTAGAGACGACGCTCGAAACGTTGTCCGATGCCGGCAGACGCAATGTGCCTCGAGATCAACTGATGGAGCAGTTCCAGAAGATGGCGAATTCCGTGCGCCGTTGGTATCTTCCTACCGAGCAACAGATAGCAGGCGATCTCTACCAATCCATGGCCGGAAAACTGATGAACTTGCCGGACGAGCCGCCCGGACGGCCGTTCCCGCCCGCTGAGTTTGTAGCGCAAGAGACTGCGACATTGCGTCGCCAGCGCGTCGCCCTTTTGGAATCGCAACCCAGCTTGGCGGGTGTGGCTTTGACTGAATTCGGACTCCACGTGGGCCTGAACGCAAGGTAGCTTTTGCCAAGTTGTAAGTTTGCGTCTGTCTGCGGCAGAATGTAAGGGATGCTGAAATCCTCTTCTCTCCAGTTACTGCTGTCGATCCTGATGCTGCTTTCGGCGTGTTCGGACGCGCCCAAAACCGAGAAAGCCAAGGAGGCAGAGAAAGCTCCCGAGCCGTTAACCGGGCGCCAGGCCTTCCAGAAAATGTATCCGCAGGCGCGCGCCTGGGTGATCGATGCATCGCCTCTGCGGTTGCGAAGCGTCCGTCTTTCGACCAAACCCCAGAAGGGCAAGGCAGACGCGTGGGAAGCGGTCTTCATATCGCAATCGCTTGCCAAATCCAAGACCTTCACTTACTCAATCGTGGAAGCCGAGGGGAACCTGCATCAGGGAGTCTTCGCCGGACTTGAGGAGGGTTACTCGGGGCCGCAAGGAGGCGCATTCCCCTTTCCTGTCGAGGCCATCAAGACCGATTCCGATCAAGCCTACGACGTCGCGGCGGAGAAGAGCGCGGACTATATCAAGAAAAATCCGGACAAGCCCATCACGTACCTGATGGAACAGACTCGCCGGTTTCCCGACTTGACTTGGCGTGTGATCTGGGGTGAATCCGTGAGCACCAGCGATTATTCCGTTTTCGTGGATGCCTCAACGGGGAAGTATCTGGAAAAAGCTCACTAAGTTCGATCACCGACTCCCTTACGGTCGCGGTTCGGTAGCGCGCTACCACCTCTCGATCGCAACCTATTTTAGCTCAGCGATCCTGGATTCCAGTACGGTCGAAAATCCCTCCACCGGCCGAGCGGAACGCATCGCGAATCTGCGAAGGCGAGAGCTGGGCCAACTGTTGCCCTATCCATTTGGCATCTGTCCGCGGAATATGCCGGCCGATCCATTCCACGTGCACCCGCATGAAGAATTCGTGCGGATTCAGTAGCAGGAGAAGCGTGGGCCGGTGAGGCACTTCGAAATCCACGAATTCGGATCCGATTTTCCGGATGAACTTATGACGCGTGTACTCATCCAGATTGCCTTTTGATTCCTCATGGGTCCACTCCAACCCCCAAGATCCGAAGCTGGCTCCCAGATCGCTCACCATGTAGACGCGCTCATTGCCTTCTTCACCTCGCGAACGCTTCTCTTCGTAAATAGAGTTGTTCACGTCCTTCAGGTCCCAGTTGTTGATCACGGCCATCATCACGCGCAATCCGTTGTACTCTCTCGATCCCGCAAACGGGTCGTTACGCCATCTCCAGCTACCGAGTTTCTTTTCCCCTTCCAGGTATCTTTTTAGCCGCACATTGCGCATAGATCCATCCGCTTCAATAAACTTAGCGGCGCTCCTGCGCTTGAGATGTGCGGGCATGTCCTTCACACGCAGCACCGGAAGAAAGTAATCCTCGTTCGTGTAATAGCCCACAGCCCACACCAGCCTTGAAGCTACCGTCTCGGGCTTAGCCTCCTCGCCGAGCTTTACCTTCCACTTCACTCCATTTTCATCTCGAACCACGAACTTCGGGTTGGTGCCATCCAGATCTTCCTTTTCAAACGTGTCGTGGAGGAAGTGGTGGCAAAGAATGGAACGGGTCCGGGGAAGTAGCAGCCAATCTGGGATAACATCGTGGGTTGGTGGATAAAGAACAACTTCGCGAGTTGCCGGCCGTGGACCAGGTGGTGTCCGGTCTGTCGCATTTGGAAGGCCGCTTTCCGCGTGGCCTGATTGTGGATGAAGTGCGGCGCGCGCTGCAGGCTATGCGCGACGAGATTCGCGCCGGAGTTGCGCTGAGCGGGGAATCCGTCGCAGCCAGCGTCGAACGAAATCTGGCCAGGTTTGAGACACCATCGCTGCGGCGGGTAATCAATGCCACCGGCGTAGTGTTACACACCAATCTGGGCCGCGCTCCATTGGCTCGATTCGAGCCTTTGTTAGGATATTCCAACCTGGAATACGATCTGGCCCAAGGCTCGCGCGGGAAGCGCGACGTTCACACAGCCGAACTGCTGGAGCGTCTGGTGGGAGCGCCGGGAATTGCGGTCAACAACAACGCCGCGGCGATTTACCTGGCGCTGAACGAACTGGCATCGGGCTTTGAGGTAGTGGTGTCGCGCGGCGAACTGATCGAGATCGGCGACGGGTTCCGGATTCCCGAAATCATGCAGCGCTCGGGAGCGATTCTTCGAGAGGTGGGAACTACGAATCGTACCCGCATTGAGGATTATCGAGATGCCATCAATGAGCGCACTCGCCTGCTGCTGCGGGTGCACCCCAGTAATTTCCGGATGGAAGGCTTTACGGCCCGTCCCGAGCTGCGCGAGTTGGTGGCGCTGGGTCAGGAGCGCAGCGTTCCGGTGTACGAAGACCTGGGCAGCGGATGCGTTGCGGATCTTCGAGCGTTTGGTGTGGACGAGCCGCTGGTTTCAGAAAGCATTCGCGCGGGTGCGAGCTTGGTTTCTTTCAGCGGAGATAAATTGCTGGGCGGTCCGCAGGCGGGCATCCTGGCTGGTGATCGCCGGCTGGTAGCGCGGCTGCGGCGTAACCCCATGTTCCGCGCTCTGAGATTGGACAAGCTGATCTATCAAGCGCTGGAGACAACATTGCGGAATCTTTTGCTGGAACGCTGGGATCAGATTCCGGCACTGCGGATGATTTCATTTTCGCTGGACGAACTGCGCGCGCGTGCGCTGAGCTTTGCTGCGCGGCTGGATGGCATTTCCGCTCGCGTCGTGGAGGGAAGTTCGGTAATTGGCGGAGGAGCTACGCCCGAGCAGCCGCTTCGTAGCTGGCTGATCGCGGTGGAATCGGCGGATGTGGTGGATGCTGAGCGGCGCTTGCGTTTCAGCGATCCGCCGGTAATCGCAAGGATCGAGCGAAACCAGTTGTTGTTCGATCTCCGCACGGTCTTCCCGGCCGAAGAAGAAGAACTCGCGCGGGCCATCCGCGGCGCCTGCGCGCCTTAACCGAGTTCGGTTGTGGAGCAGGATGGCATCCCAATGTCACTTGGTTTTCCCAAAGCCGGGGATCCAGATGCAGTCGTGGGGCAGACCCCCAGGTCTGGATAGCGCCGGGATAA
>PMUN01000164.1 GCA_003166875.1 Bryobacterales bacterium
TGTGAACGCGGCACGCAGGAATGCGTGCGCCACGGCACGTCTTCATTGTCGTTGGTGGGCCAGCAGGCCCATCGGAACTCCCTCACGGTCGCGGTTCGGTCCTCTACGCCTTAGGCTTGAACAACCCAATCACAGTGCCTTCGACGTCCGCCATCCACGCAAAGCTTCCGGTAGGGATATCGATCGGGCCCACTATCTTTTTTCCCCCTAGCTGCTCGGCTTTGGCAAGATACGCGGGGATGTCATTCACTTCGACATAAACCGTCACGAAGTTGTGCGGCTCATGACCGAGCGCGGTGATGTGCCCGGGTATCCCGCCTGTCCCTCCGGTCTCGATCATTGCAGCCGGGCCCGCCGGCACAATCTGCCAATCGAAGAGCTGCGCGTAGAATTCCTGTGTCCGCGCCATATCCTTGCATCCAATTTCAAAATGCACTACGGGCTGTCCCATTCTTCTCCTTTTCTACTAGCGCCTTCAGACGCGCCATGTCCCGCACCAGCTTCTTTTCCGCGGCGGGCGTGATCAATGGCTCCAGCAGGGCAGCGAACCATTGTGAATAGTTGTATCTTCCGTCAATATCCAGGCGCGCTCGACCTCCGCCGAGATCCTCGACGCTATAGGTCTGCTGCCCGTCGAACATGCCGGCCGATGTGATGTGCACGCTCTCGCGCGCCGGAGGCTGATATTCGGTGAAGGTGCCTTCCATCTCCATCAGTTGGCCGCCGTTGTTTTCGTCTCGCATGACCCACACCTGTTTGGTGCCTACTCGAGTCGCGGGCTGATCCTGCCGGATCTCCACCAGCCAGGTTATCCACTGCTTGAGCTTGTCGCTCGTGTTCAGCCACGGCCAAATCTGGTCCGGGGACGCATTGAGTTCGGCGGAGACGTGAACCCGCCCCGCATTGGCGCGATGTCCTAAAGCGAGCAACACTGTTACCGCGATAATGAGCAGGGCGGCAAATCCGCCGGCGATCCGCAGGATCCATTTCATGTGAGCCTCCTTAGCAAGCAACCGAACATTGAGCCGGCCGGCGCAAGCAGCAACACCAGGAAAGCATAGGCGGCCGGAGTCGAACCAGCCGAAGCCCACATCGCGACTCCAGCCGCGGCACAGGCGACAACAGCTTTCACGAAAGCTGGACGCATGGACCGCGTGTGTGATCCGCTGATGGCGGCCGAGACGCATAGCGCCAGTAGATTGACGGCTAGGAATTCCGGCGCACGATCCACGCCGTCTTTAAGAGGAATTTGGGAATAAACCAGGCGCCATAATCGATCCATTAGAAGCAGCGGCAGAGCCGCGCCGAGAACTGCGCCGAGCAAGAGCCGGCTTAACTCGCCCGACCGCACCCGCAATAGCAGCAACGGCAACAATGACCGCATTACTTGCGATAGATACCAGCCTCGGTTGCGGGACAGTTCGCCAAATTCTTCCTCGAGGTCACCTGCCACACACTCGGCCTCGGCTTCGCCGGCAACGGCCGCGAGCAACGCTCGAGCCAGCAGCGGCGGCTTCATCGGGCAGCTCCTGGCGCCGGAAATTCCAAGCCTTCCAGCATCTTCGACAGCTCCTGCCGCGTCCGATTCACTGCGGCAATTCCAGCGCCCGTCAGGTGGAAAGAACGCTTGGCGCGTCCGCCGCGTTCCGGCGTCGAATCCCCCATCGCGGAGGTCACTAATCCTTTGGCTGCCAATCTGTCGAGTGTCGCGTAGACCGCGCCTATGCTAACGTCGCGGCCAGTGCGATCCGCGATTTCGCGCCGCACACTCATGCCGTAGGCACCGTCAGAAAGACGCAATACCGCCAGCAGAATCAGGTGCTCAAACTCGCCTAGAAGGTCGCCCTTCGCCACGGTTTCTACATAATAGAGGAAATGCCGCGACGTGTCAATAGCCGAGTTGCAAATGTAACCATCGCGCGGAGTGCCGGTATAGACTGCTTGGAGCGCTCAGCCGGTATTTTAGGTTCTAAACATTCCTGGAACCTAACTCGGGCGAAGAGCGTACGTCCAAGTGATGAGCAAGCGTTTCCGTTAAGGAGCTGATGTGAATTCAGAAGGTAGAACCCTAATATCGCTTTCGAGCGTTTCGAAAGTCTTTACCACGGACGAAGTGGAAACCCACGCGTTGGCGGGCATTGAACTGCATATTCGCAAGGGCGAGTATCTTTCCATTTCCGGCCCTTCGGGCTGCGGCAAGTCCACCTTGCTCGCGATCCTGGGTTTGTTGGACACGCCCTCGGATGGTAATTACGTTCTGAACGATACTCGTGTAGATCAAATGAAGCTCTCCGAGCGCGCCCGTGTGCGCAATCGCGAGATCGGCTTCATCTTCCAGGCTTTCAACCTGATTGGCGATCTCACGGTATACGAAAACGTCGAACTGCCGCTCACCTATCGCAACATGCCCTCTTCAGAGCGGAAGAACCTGGTGCGCGATGCGCTGGAGCGGGTGGGCATGTCCCACCGGATGAAGCATTATCCGTCGCAGCTTTCCGGCGGCCAGCAGCAGCGTGTCGCGGTGGCGCGAGCCTTGGGAGGACATCCGTCCATCCTGCTTGCCGATGAGCCCACCGGCAACCTGGATTCAGCGAACGGTGAAGCCGTGATGACACTGCTGAGCGAGCTCCACAAGGAAGGCGCAACCATTTGCATGGTGACGCACGATCCGCGCTACGCCCGCTGTGCTGAGCGCAGTATCACGCTGTTCGACGGCCGGATTGTCGAAGAAGTTGTGATGTCGCAGGCATCGGCGACGGCGTAAGGTAAAGCTAGCAGGCGAAAGCGTCTGCCCCACGTTACTTGTGCTGCGTCTCCCAGTCGTATTTGATCTGAGGATCGTTGTAAGGGATGCGGCCTTCGTCCTTGGGGTTGTAGAACCGGTCCGTCACATAAACCAGCAAGCCGGGGTCAGCTCCAATCACTTTGTAGCCGTGCGCCACTCCTGGTGGAATCAAAATCTGCCAAGGACGCAACGTTCCGGCATACATCGTATTGCGTGCTCCGAATGTGGGAGATTGCTTGCGCAGATCCACCAGGGCTACCTGGAACATGCCCTGGACGGGCACCCAGCAGTCGGTCTGATGGCGGTGAAAGTGGAACGCCTTGATGGTGCCTGGATAGCTGAGCGCGGCGGAAACTTGCGTCGATTCGGTGGGGAACTCCGCGGCCAAGCCTTGGCCCACCCTCAGAACTTCCAGGAAATAGCCGCGATCGTCGGGCCACAACGGATAGGGCTTGATCCGGACGCCGGGAATCAGGTCTTTGGAATCCGGCGCGAGAATTACCTGGCCCAGACCTTTCTCGCACTCGGGTGTTGCGATCTCGATTGCTGCCTGATCGCTGACTGCGGAACTCATGGCTTCACCAGCACGGCTTCAGAATTCTTGGTCCGCGTCTCGGCCACCAGATTGGCCGCGCGCAGCAGCGACTCGAAGGTGCCCGCATCGGTCCACCAGCCGTCCAGGTGACCGTAGCTCATGGAACCTTCCCGGATGTAGGCGTTGTTGACATCGGTGATCTCTAGTTCCCCACGCCCGGACGGAACCAGCACGCGAACCTTCTCGAACACGGTCTCGTCGTACATGTAGATGCCGATCACGGCGTAATTGGATTTGGGGTGCTTGGGTTTCTCTTCGATACTGGCGATGCGGCCATCGCGGATCTCGGCCACGCCGAACCGTTCGGCATCCGGTACTTCCTTGAGCAGGATCTTGGCGCCCGTGGGCTGCTGCTTGAACTCCTCGACAGCTTCCCGGACGTTGCCTTGGATGATGTTATCGCCTAAAACCACGCAGATCTTTTGGCCGTCGGCGAAGTGTTCAGCCAGCGCCAGCGCGTCGGCGATGCCTCCCTCGCCCTCCTGGTAGGTGTAATCCAGGTGTTTCAGCCCGAATTCCCGGCCGTTGGCCAGCAGCCTGAGGAAGTCCCCGGAATTCCGGCCGCCGGTGACCACCAGGATNNAAGCGGCTGCCCGTGCCGCCCGCTAGAACAACGCCTTTCACGTTTGGAATATAGCACAGTCCAGCGTTTTTGAGACGTTACGGTAGTACTGGAACGTTCAGGAGAGAGCTAAACACAAAACGCCACTTCTCTTGCGAAGAAGTGGCGTTATGTGAAACCGAAGAGAGCGCTGCTAGTTTGACGACTTTGCTAAAGTGTTACGCAGTTTGTTGCCTGCGAAGAGTGCCAGCATCAGGCCACCCAACAGGAGCGCGACGCCGCGAGGCTCCGGTGTGCTGGTGGAGACGTCCAGGTTGTCGACCCCAATGGCAGCCGGCCAATCGATGAACTGGAGCTCAGTTACGTTGGTGAGGGTTCCACTGTAAACCCCGATATACTGAGAACTCAGTTCTGTCCCCAAAGGGGACTTAGTGGAGCTACCGTCGGTGCCAGTTGCTGAGGGGAAGACGCCATCGGCTAGCAAAGTGGGAGTGCCCCCATTTACCGCGAATTTGAAATCGGGCGTCGTGGGGCAGTTACTCTTGCTTTGGCAACCGTTGTCCGGAAAGATCTCGTAATCAAAGCTGATCGGACCATTTAGGACGATTCCCTGTGAGAAAGTGATTGTGATCTCGGTGGAGATTTGCCTGCTGGTTCCGTCCTCGATGGTGCTGATGAACGTGTCCGCCGCGCCCGGCGTCTTGCTTGAGTTACTAGTCGCGCCGTTCGAGTCGCCAAGGGTAAGGGAAACACCATTGGGGCCCACTACGTGGTTTTCGCCGTTGTACGATTGATTCGTGACCGCGCCGGTGACGGTTACGCAGTTGAGGTGGGTGGCGCAAGAACCTCCGAGCACGCCGTCCATGTAGTCTGCTATGGCAGTGTCGTTATTCCCACTGCTTCCTGTGAACGCGGCAAGCGAGTTAAAGTTAAACATGTAATCGGCGCGGGCCGAGCCTGCCGAGCCGAGGAGTACTAACATCCCGGCGCACACTGCTATTCGTTGCTTCATAATCTCTATTAGAGCCCTCCGAAGGCCACAGTCAGTATCTCAACGATGGCGGAAAATCTCAAGTACCAGAGAGCCAAAATAGTACCATTGGGATGAGGCGTTTCTCTGGTACTTGGCTGGCTATTTCTGGGTGCGCCGCAGTCGGAACTGATACGTAGTGAGGGCTAGCCCACATGTAGATCCCAATCGCGGTAGCGGATGGGCAGAGGTCTTAGCGTGCTTCGGATGCAGCAGTGGCTTTCTTGGACGCGAGAGTCTCGCGCGCCCTATCCAGCAGCGCCTTCGAAGATCCCATCGAATCTACAGCCTTTAGCACTTCGGGATCGTTGCGTCGCGCGATCTGTTCCGATACATCCTTGCTGAAGGCGGTGACCAGAAGCTCTTCGCGTAGCCGGTCGGCAATCCAGGGACGATCGCGGTCAAATTCTTCGGCCGTGAACTGAACGCCTTGCTTGGTAATGAACGACCGGAAGCTATCGACGACCTCAGTGTCCGGCTTCCATTCCTTGGTGACATGAGTGTTGGGGTGAGTAGCAAAGAACTCGGGCGCGTAAAAGAAGAAGGCGGAGGTGTTCCCGGCCATCAATTGCAATTGCGCTTCGAGCTTGGTCAATTTTGGAGTCTCGTATTTTTCATCCGGCGTGATCCCATCACCGCCGAACACGATCCTGCCGCTATCGGTCTTCTTCATGTCCTTAGGATCGTAGTGGCCCTCATTCCGGCTGAGGTATTCGTAAAATCCCTGATGGGCATAGTCGCGCTGGATGAGGCGGCCGCTGGGGGTGTAGTATTTGGCGATGGTCAACAGCAGCGCGCTATTTCCGTATAGCGGAAACGGCGCCTGCACCAAGCCCTTCCCGAAAGTGCTCTCACCCAGGATCCAAGCCCGGTCATGATCCTGCAGGGCGCCGGAGAGGATCTCGGACGCCGAGGCAGTCCCGCGGTCCACCAGCACCACCATGGGGTACTCGCGTCCGCCCCGCTCGCCATGCTTGGCGACAAACTTGGTATCAGCCGATGCGCGGCCGTGATGCGACACCACCAGTTGGCCTTTGCGCAGAAAATGATCGGCCACGTTGACACATTCCTGCACCAGGCCCCCTCCGTTCTCGCGCAGATCCAGAACCAACCCTTCGATCTGGCTCTCGGGGAAACGCGCCAGCGCACTGTCCACCTCGTGGCTGGTGGTTTCGTTGAAGGCCTCTATTTTCATGTACGCAATTCCGGGACGCAGCCAAAAAGTGGTCACGCTATCACGGGGGACGTTATCGCGGGATAAAGAAAAGTGCAGCGGCTCCGGGCTTCCCACCCGCCGGGTGGTCACGGTCACCGGAGTTCCGCGCGGACCTTTCAGCATGGTGGAGACCTGTGGCACGGTGGCGTGCTCCGTGTTGGTGTCGTTCACAGCGATGATCTCATCGCCGGGTCTCAATCCGGCGCGGAATGCGGGAGACCCTTCGAAGGGCCACATCACGATCACTTTGCCTTGGGGCGCGCCCACCCACATTCCTACGCCGTAATAGTGGCCGGCTTGGCCTTCGCGCAGCAGTTGATACGCCTTGGGGTCGAAAAAATTCGAGTGCGGATCGAGGGTACGAAGCATGCCCGGAATTGCCCCGCGGTAGACGGAGCGGTCCGGATCCACTTTGTCAGCGAAGTTCGTCTCCACTGCTTCGTAGACTTGGGTGAACTTCTTGATGCTCGCGTTCACATCCGCTTCGGATTGAGCCGCAAGGTTGGAATGTATCGGGCTGTAGAAAAGAGCCAGCAGAGCGAACCGCGGGCACCAGCGGGAGATGCGCATTTTTGTGAAGACCTCTGACGTTACCATGGTATCAGTAATTCATTCGGAGCCGCGACCGGCAGGAAGCGCTACCAATACCCGCCCTAGGGCTTTGCGATTTCATAACGCTTCCTTCCGGTCGCGGCTCGGTTTGCGGGATCGGAAGATTCCATATTCAGGCCGTGCATTAATGACGTGTGGGTGGGCGATAGGTTTCCACCCAGATTCGCCGGCCATCGGTCCGAACGGTGATCAGTCCCTGCAAATCGGTGCGCAACGCGCCGGCCCGATGCTCAGCCAGCCGTTCCAGCACCAACGGATGAGGATGATGAAAAGAGTTCTCAAATCCGTCTGAGATCACCGCGAAGGTAGGTGAGACAGCGTTGAGAAACGGCTCCGTGCTGGACGTGTTGCTGCCATGGTGGCCCACTTTTAGGACGTCGGCGCCCAGCGGCTGTCCGTCGGCGAGAGCACGCAGTTCCATGGGCTTCTCCATATCGCCAGTGAGCAGGAAAGAGCGTTGGCCATAGGTGAGACGCATGGCCAGCGAGTCGTTGTTTTTGGGGCTGGCGGAGGGCACGTAGTCGGATGGCGGCGAGAGGATCTCAATGTGCGCGCCGCCGAAATCAAAGCACCGGCCGCTTTGCATGGCGACGATCTTCACGCCCTGCGCCTGCGCTTTCTGCCGCACCAGAGACCAGGCCTCGCTCGCGACCATGGCGCCGGTCCACAGTTCGGCGGGATGAAAGTTTTCGATGAGAGCCGGCAACCCGCCCGCATGATCGTCATGAGCGTGCGTCAGCACTACCACGTCCACCTTGCGGATGGAGCGCTTCCAGAGATAGGGCGAGACCACATCCTCGCCGATATCGATTTTGGACTTGGCGTGGTGTCCGAAAGTCAGAATTCCGCCGCCATCCACCAGCATCAGCTTGCCGTCCGGAAACGCTACCAGCAGGCTGTCACCCTGGCCGACATCGATGACAGTCAGCTCGAGCTGTCCGGCCCAAAGCTCGGGTGGAAAAGGATGCCAGAACAGGAGGATGAATAGTGCCAGCACAGCGGAGCCAGAGAGCCACCGCGTGGCGCACGCACCCTTGCGTGCCGCGTTCACACTCGTGTGAACGCCCGCAGCTTTTCTGGACACTAGTGTTCGCAAGAGTGCGAACACGGCACGCAAGGGTGCGTGCGCCACGGACTTAGACCGCCAAGCCATTGCGAACGCCACCAGCGCGGCCGAAAATGCCAGGCTCAGCCACAGCGGAGGATCGGCCACACGCCAGGCCGGCTCAAAACGCAGATGCCAATCGGCTACTCTTTGCCCCGCGTCGAGCAGCCACTCGGCCATCATCGCCACGAAATGCCAGCCGGTGAAGATCGCGATAAAGCCGATGGGAACAACCAGCGCCAGCAGCGGAACAACCAGTACATTCGCCGAGAATCCGGAGAGCGAGATGCGATGAAAGTAGAGTGCCATCGGCAAAGCGAGCCCGATCTGAATGGCAGTGGAGATGACCGCCATCTCATAAGCGCAGAGGGCCAGCCGGGCCACCAAGGCCAGCGCCCGCACCAGCCAGCCAGCCGGAATTTTGAGGTAACAGGAGAACGTTTCAGCTAGCAATCGCAGTTCGACGCGGAATTGGGCGGCTACGGGAGGCAGCCTAGGGTCGCGGCTCGCCTCCGTGATCCCGGTAAGTCCCCGGACAAATGGCAAAGAGCTGGCTTCGAGCAGCGGGACCGCCAAAGCCGCGATCGCCGCAACTGAGAGAAACGATAACTGGAAGCCGGCATCGAACAGTTGGCTCGGGTCCCAGATCAGGTAAACGATGGCTAAGCCGGCCAGTAGATTCAGCAGCCTTCGGCGGCGATAGAAGTATCGGCAGGCCAGGTAAAGCGTGAACCCTCCGGCCGCGCGCACGGCTGGAGCGTTAAATCCGGAAACCAGCGCATAGAGCCACGCGCCGCACGCCGTCAATGCCAGTGCGCCGAGCTCGGGAACAAAACAGATTCGCAGCAGAAACAGCAGAAACGCAGCCAGTACTGTAATGTGCAACCCATTGATAACCAGCATGTGATAGGTGCCGGTGCGCCGAAAATGGTCGGTCCAAATCTTTTCCAGCTTGCTCGATTCGCCGATCAGTGTGGCTTCCATGATCCCTGTCGCGTAGGGATTGCCTTGATACAGGCGTTCGATACGATTGAGCGCAGCCGTACGTAACGCAAAAATCCCCGCGAGGAATTTGGACCCACATCCTCCGGGCTGAACCGTGATGGAACGGTCCCCGGCGATGGATGCAGTCCAATAGATGTGGCTGCGCGCGGCATAGCCTTGGTAATCGAATGCGCCAGGATTCTGGAAATTGCGCAGCGGGCGCACACGCGCCTCGAACTCCACTTTCTGACCGTATCGAAGATCCGGAGGCGCTTGGCCGTCCGGGACTGTCAACGTCACTCGTGCGCGCGCCTTGGCGGCCAGTTCCACGGTGAACTGATCGCGTCCTTCATAGAATGCCGGGGGCTCCACTACGCAGCCGCTCAAGAGCACGGTCTCGCGAGAACCCGCGTCGATTTCAGGAGTCCGTCCGATCCGGTGTAGTTCGCTTATAAGGACACCGCAAAATAATAAGGCCGCCAAGCCGCCCGCCCAGGCGACGTTGCGGGAGCGTCTTGCGGCCAGCAAGGTTAGTGCAACAAGAAGAGGGAGGGCAATGAGCAGCTCACCGGTCTCGAATCGGACCCAATGCGAGGCCAGAATGCCGCCAGCGAGCGCCAGGAGGGGCGCAACAAGAGGATCCTTCACGGGACTCGCCAGGGTAGTGGCCGGGTTACGCTCAATTTCTCCGCAAGCCTAGGGATTTTAGCTGGGTAAAATTCTCGCCTGATTCGTTCCCCTTGTTCGACAACTTTCCACATCCCCGAACGCGAGGCCTCGAATGGACCGGGAGGCCTCGCGATCGTGCCGTTGGGGCGCGACTTAGCCGCCGGTTACGCCACTCCGTTCGCTCTAGCTGCTCCGTTTTCATCCGTTTGCGAGTATCCTCCGGACGCGCGCAAGCAGCTGGTCCCTAAAATCCAGGTAGAAGGAGATGCACTGTGGGCCAAAAAAAGATCATTCAGCCGATGATTGATGAAATGAAAGTACCGAAGAAGCCGAAGGAGGATGGGACGCCACCCGGCGAAGGGCCGCTGAAGCCCGCCGAGTTGGATCAAGACGCAGGCGGCGGATACAATCCAGACGGTACCGATCCGCAACCCTGAGAACGCGGTACGGGGCGCATCCAGTCTGGGCGCGCCCTTTCGCGAAAATTAGCCCGCCAAAGAATCCTCCCCAAGAGTCAAAAATCCAGGTCATAATGGGAACAGCACTCCGGTGCTTCGCGTCGATAAGGTATACAGAAGGAGTTCCATGCAGAAGTTTGCCGCACTCGTTGTGGCGTTTGCGTGCTCGTATGTCGTGTTTGCGCAAGAGCCCGCGCCCGTCCGCCCCAAGTCTGGAAAAGTCGAGATTTTCAAAGAAGCCGATCTGAAACCTGGAATGCAAGGTTACGCCTGGACCGTGCTCTCAGGTTCTGAACCCGAGCCCATTCCAGTTGAAATCGTCGGCATCCTTAAGAATCAGTGGGGACCCCACCAGGACATCATTCTCGGCAAGATGGGTGGGAAGGCCATTCGCACCAACGTGGCGGGCGGATTTAGCGGGAGCCCGGTTTACATTGACGGCAAGCTGGTGGGAGCGGTGGCGCTGCGGTTCAGCGTATTTTCGCCGGACGCCATTTGCGGCATCACGCCCATCGAACTGATGCTGGAAGTCAACGACTTCGATGAATCGCGGCCCTCCGACGCACGCACCCCCGACAAAGTCGCGGTACGCGAATCGGTCCCGGTTTCTTCCGGCATGCTGGCGCAGGTGGTCTCGGCAGGAGCATCCGGCGCCTTCCCTTCCAACGGCGTCATGGTTCCCATTGAGACGCCGCTGACGTTTGCGGGATTCAACGAAGGCGTCTTGCGCGAGTTCAGCCCGTTTTTCCAACAGATGGGTATGACTGTGGCGGCAGGTGGCGCGAGCAGCACACTGACTGATTCTAAGCCCGCTCCTGGCTGGCAGCATTCGCTTCAGCCCGGTGATGCAGTCAGCGCTGTTCTGGTGACTGGCGACATGAGCGTCAGCGGGATGTGCACTGTGACCTATAACGATGGGAAACATATGCTGGCCTGCGGCCACCCCATCTTCAATCTGGGCCCGGTAGATATGCCGATGGCCAAATCCGAAGTGCTGATGACGCTGGCATCACAGTTCCAGCCCAACAAATTCGGCAACGCCACAGAGATAGTTGGAGCGCTGCGGCAGGACCGGCACAGTGCCATCATGGGCGAACTGGGCGCGACGGCCGCGATGGTTCCAGTGACGGTGAGAGTGCGCTCGTTCGGCGACAACAACGCCGTTCGCAAGGAAAAGGATCTGCATTTCAGCGTCTTCGTGCAGCAAAAGTGGACGCCGTACCTGATGATGCTGACGTTGTTCAATTCCATTTCCGGCTTGAACGATTTCGCCGAAGAGACCACCTATCGCTTGAGCGGCAAGGTGGAGTTCGACGGACAGCCGGGGCTCTCCATCGCCACCATGCTGGCCTCGAGCGAAGCGCCGGCGCCCGCGCCCATCCAATTGGCCGGATGGTGGGGCGACAAGTTCAATCGACTGTTTCTGAATTCAGTGCAGATGCCCAAGCTGAAAAGCGTGGATGCCACCATCGACATTCTTCCCGAGCGCCGCGTGGCTGTCATCGAGAACGCCTGGATTCCATCGAGTGAAGTGGAAGCCGGCTCGGAAGTCCCGCTGCGGGTATTCCTGCGGCCCTATCGTGGTGAACGGCTGGAACGCAATTTTACGTTGAAGATTCCAACGGATCTTCCCAAAGGCGAACACCGAATTTTATTGAGCGACGCCGACACGCTGAACCGGATGCAGAGTGTGGCCGGCATGTCCGACCGCTTTATGGACATCCCGCAAACCATATCGTTGATCAATCAGGAACGCAGCAACAACAAGCTCTATATTTCACTGGTGGAACCGCGCCCGACGGTCTTCTACGAAGATAAAACGCTTCCCAGTTTGCCCGCTTCGGTTATAAACGTGATGCAAACGGGCCGCACGGCCAGCCGGCACCTGGTTAGTTCGGCGGAGAGCGCCGTCGAGCAGGGCAGCATTCCGTTCGATCTGATGATCGACGGGAGCTACTCGCTCCGAGTGACAGTGAAGTAAAACCTGGTAATGAAAATCCTAAAATCCTCAGTGGTGGCATTGGCTACCCTTGGCGTCTGCTTCGCCGTCGAAACGCGTTTCTGGGAGCAGGGCGAACGTTCCGATTTCGAAAAAGGAAGCCTCCATCATCTCTCGCTGCGCAGCGATGGCCGCATCTTTCCGGCGCCGGATTTCACGGAGATCTTTGATTCATCCACTCCCTATTTGTGGGCCATTGCCGCGGATTCCAAAGGGAATCTGTACACGGGAGGCGGGGGCTCCGGCAGCGGATCGGCGAAGTTGTTCGTGATCGATCCAACCGGCAAGAGCAGTACCCTCGCTGAGCTTGAGGGACTAGAAATCCACGCCATCGCCGTTGATTCGAGCGGCGCAGTCTACGCGGCCACGGATCCGGACGGTAAGGTGTACAAGATCGCGCCGGACGCGAAGCCCCAGGTCTTTTACGATCCCCATCAGAAATACATCTGGGCGCTGGCATTCAACCGCAATGGCGATCTTTTCATCGCCACGGGAAATCAAGGCGAGATTCATCGCGTTGGCCCGAACGGCAAGGGCTCGGTGTTCTTCAAGACCGAGGAGACCCACGCACGGTCGCTGGCAATTGACGCCGAGGACAACCTGATCGTTGGTACTGAGCCGGGCGGTCTGGTTCTAAGGGTGTCGCCGTCGGGCCAAGGGTTCGTGTTGTATCAAGCGCCCAAGCGCGAGATCACTGCGGTGGCCGTGGCGAAGGACGGCGCCATCTACGCGGCCGGGGTGGGCAACAAAACGCTGTCGGTCCCTGCGCCTGCTCCCACACTGCTGCCCGTGCCCGCGGTCATCACGGCTTCTCCGGGCGTAACCATGGCAACGATTCCCCAACATGCGAATCCGCCGCCTACCTTCGCCACCGGCGGCGGCCCCACCATCTCGGGTGGATCTGAAGTGTACCGGATCAATCCGGATGGATCGCCGCGGAAGACCTGGTCGAACACGCAGGACATTGTGTATGCCATTGCCTTCGATCCCAACGGCCAGCCGCTGTTAGGAACGGGGAACCGCGGGAAAATCTATCGGCTGGATTCCGACGTCATCAGCACAGAACTGCTGGATGCGTCGCCCACTCAAGTGACTGGATTCGGGAAGGGTTCGAAAGGCGAGCTGTACGCCGTCACCGGCAATATCGGGCGGGTTTATCGCCTGGGACCTGATGTCGAGAAATCCGGTTCGTTTGAGAGCGAAATTCTGGACGCCTCTTCGTTCTCTTATTGGGGCCGGATCAGTTACCGGGGCAAGGGAAACATTGCCGTGTCCACGCGCAGTGGAAATCTCAACCGGCCCGAAAGCAATTGGAGCCCTTGGGCGCGGCTCGCAGCGGACTCGGGCGGCGAAGCCATTTGCGATTCCTGCGGAGGCGGGCGCGTTAGCTCCCCTCCAGCGCGTTTCTTGCAGTACAAGGTTGAGCTCGCCGGGTCGGCGGCAGAGGTATCGTACGTCGAGATTGCATATCTGGCGAAGAATGAGGCACCCAGCGTGGAAGATGTCGAAATCACGCCGCCCAACTATCGCTTCCCGAGCCCCGTTCTTTCGATTACGCCGTCCACCAGCATTACGCTTCCGCCCATCGGGCAGCCGCATCGGAGTTCCTCTTCGTCTGGGATCGATATCGGAAGCTCGCAGACGCTGAACTACGCGAAGGGCTACGTTGGGGCGCGCTGGTCCGCATTCGACGAGGATGGCGATTCCTTGATCTACAAGGTTGAAATTCGCGGCGTGAAGGAGTCCGGCTGGAAGCTTTTGAAAGACGCGGTGAAGGAAAAATATCTGAGTTGGGACAGCACGGCGTTTCCGGATGGCGAGTACGTGATCCGAGTGACGGCTTCGGATGCGCCTAGCAACCCGCGCGATCAGGCGCTGGAGGGATCGCTCGAAGGCGATCCGTTCCTGATCGACAACACGCCTCCGCAAATTCTGAAGCTAGCCGCGGCGGTTTCCGGCAACAAGATTGAAGTTCGCTGGAAGGCTCGGGATGCCCGCAGCAACATCGATAAAGCCGAGTACTCCGTGAATGGCGGCGAGTGGCTGCTAATCCAACCCGTCACCAAGCTGTCGGATTCGCCCGAGGAAGATTATCATCTTGTGATCGATCGTGGGCAGGGCGAACAAGTGATCGCGGTGCGGGTCAACGACGAATACGACAATCAAGCGGTGGACAAAGTAGTAGTGAAACCGTAGCGCACGCACACTTGCGTGCCGTGTTCGCACTCCTGCGAACGCGGCATGCTGAGAGCGTGCGCTACGGGCACGACTTCGATATACTGGCTCCCACCCATGCCCACTCTCCCCGACTACATCGCTAAAACAGCGCCAAACCCGGTTTCGAACCGCGCACCGTGGTATGCCAATACCGCGCCGAGCTACGCCGGAGTCTTCCTGTGGATCGGCTTTTACCAATCCATCGCGCAAGGAACGCTGGTGCATGCGGGACCCCTCCTCTGCCTGGCCGCGCTAGCCGTTGCCGGATTGCTCAGCTACGGCCTCTACTACTACGTTCCTGCCATGCTGGGCATGCGAACCGGATATCCGCTTTATGTGGTGGGCAGCTCGACGTTCGGCACGCTGGGCGGATATTTGATGCCGGGCCTGTTGATGGGGCTGTTGCAGATCGGATGGTTCGCCGTCAGCACGTATCTTTCGACGACGTTCATCTTGAGTGGGCTCAAAATGGACGCGAAGCCTGGCACCTTGAATTTTGGAATCGTGGCCGTGCTGTGGGGCTTGATCATGGGATACGTCGGCGTGAAGGGCATCCAATATGTCGCCAAGGCGTCGCTCTATCTCAACCTTATTCCGTTTCTGATGATTCTGATCGTGTTCCTCAAGACCGCTGGTGGAATTTCCAAATACACCGTGCCCGATCCGCAGCCGGCGCTAGCTTTTGGAACTTTGATCGCCATCGTGATCGGATTTTTTGCAACTGCGGGCGCGGCCGGCACGGATTTCGGGATGAACAGCCGCAACGCNNCTGGCCGTGGCTGGCGCGAAAGGACTGGATCCATCGCTCGCGAATTGGGACTACGGCTCGGTGATCGGCTCCATCGGCGGATGGCTCTCGAGCGCGACCTTCTTCCTGTTTGCGATCGCGTCCATCGCGCCCGCTTGTTTCTGCGCATTCATCGCGGGGAACAGTTTTTCCACGATGATTCCCGGCGTGCCGCGCATGTCGTCCACCATGACGGGCGTGACGGTGTCGATTATCCTGGCCATCACCGGCGTGGCGGCGAACCTGGTGCCATTTTTCCAGATTGTGGGCGCTTCTTTCGGTCCAATCTGTGGCGCGATGGCCGCCGACTATCTGCTATCCGGAAGGAAATGGGCGGGACCCAGGCGCGGCATCAACTGGGCCGGTTATTCCGCCTGGGCGCTCGGATTCCTGGTGGGGATCATTCCATTCCTACCGGTGCCCGCGTCAGTGAAAGAATACAGTCAGCCCGCGGTGGTCTACAGCTTTGTGGTGGGTTTCGTGGTGTACGCGTTGCTGGCCAAATTCGGAGCGGAGCCGGAGACGGTGGAAGTGCGCGAGCCGAATCCGGTGGGCGCGCCGATGCTGCGGGGGCGGACGCAGGCGTCGCCGGAATAAAACCGTTTCTCGTTTCTCGTTTCTCGTTAGGTGCGGTCGCGCTGCTTCGCCAGTCCCTAGCCCCTAGTCCCTAGCCCCGCGCCTCACCGGCGCTTTGTTTTGATCTCGATGGGGGTGCCTTCGAAGCCGAAGCGCTTGCGAAGCTGATTCATCAGGAAACGCTCGGTGGAAAAGTGCATGTTCTTGGCTTTGTCCGTGAATACGATGAAGGACGGCGGCCGCACCGATTGCTGCGTCATGTAGTAGACCTTGATATCGCGATCGAAATCCAGCATCTCTACGAAACGATTCAATTCGGCCGTGGTCACGCGCTTTGAGGCCGATGTGAACGCGTCGCGAATCCTGCCGAACAGCCGGTCCACGCCCGCGCCCGTCTTGGCTGAAATGAACGCCGCGGGCGCATAGTCCAGGAACTTGAGTTCGTCGCGCATATTCTCGGTGAACGTGCGTTTGTTCTTCTCCTTGCTCACGTCCCACTTGTTGATGCACAGGATCAGTGCGCGTCCTTCTTCGTGTGCGTAACCGGCGATGGTGGCATCCAATCCCACCACGCCTTCGCTCGCGTCTAGAACCAATAGCACTACGTTGGCCATGCGGATGTGGCGGCGCGCCATCACTACGCTCAGTTTCTCCGCCATGGCTTTGGTCTTGCCCTTGCGCCGGATTCCTGCCGTATCCACGAACACGAACTCCACGCCGTTGTGCATCACACTCTCATCCACGGCATCGCGCGTGGTGCCGGCTACCGGTGAGACAATCGCGCGCTCCTCATGCACCAGCGCGTTGAGCAACGTCGATTTGCCCACGTTCGGCCGTCCGATGATTGCCACCTTGATGGGTAGCCGCTCCACCGTAGGCGTTTCAGATTCCACGCTCTTCTCGAACCCTTGAGTCACGTGCTCCAGCAGGTCGTCCAAACCGATCCGGTGTTCCGCGGAAACGGGAAATAGATTCTTGAATCCGAGCGAATGAAATTCGTGTGTGAGATCCTCGCGCGAAGTGCTGTCGATCTTGTTCACCGCGAGGGTGACAGGCTTGCCAATCTGCCGCAACATCTTCGCCAGATCGCGATCGGCGCCCGTGATCTCGGTCCTTCCGTCAATCAGGAAAATGATTTGCGCGGCCCGATCCAGCGCCACGCGGGCTTGCTTCAGAATCTCGCTGGGTATCAGCTCGGAGTCGTTTTGAATGATTCCGCCGGTATCGATGAGGGCAAACGGGCGCCCCAGATATTCAGCCTCGCCACGGATGCGGTCCCGCGTGATGCCCGGTTCGTCGCCCACAATTGACCGGCGAGTACGCGTGATGGCATTGAAAAGAGTCGACTTGCCGACGTTGGGACGGCCGACTATCACTACCACGGGCAACGGGGCGATTTCAGTTGGAGGATCTGGGCGTGCGACCATAGAAGTTCACAGATTGGAAATTACCGATGCAACCCGAAGTGTTGACTCACACTACTGATCATAGCGAAGCGCTGGAACACAACCAGACTATTCGCAATATCGCTATCATCGCGCACGTCGATCATGGCAAAACCACGCTGGTGGACGCCATGCTCACGCAGAGCGGCCTGTTCCGCGCCAACGAGCATACTGTGGAGCGCATGATGGACTCCAATGAACTCGAGCGCGAGCGCGGTATCACCATTCTGGCCAAAACTACTGGCGTCCACTACCACGGCGTGAAGATCAACATCGTGG
>PMUN01000461.1 GCA_003166875.1 Bryobacterales bacterium
CGATCTTGGCGTCGGAAACGGTCTTGATATTCGCGAACAGGAATCCAACTTCGCCCGCGGCCAGCTCATCGCACGGGATCGGCTTCGGCGATTGATATCCCAGGCCCTCCACTTCATGGATGGTATCGTTCGACCACAGTTTGATTTTTTGTCCCATCCGCAAGCGTCCATCCAGGACGCGCGTCAGGATGATCACGCCGCGATAGGGGTCGAACCAGGAATCGAAAATCAACGCACGCAACGGCGCGTCGGGCGACCCCTGCGGCGCGGGCACCAGATGCACGATCGCTTCTAGAACGTCCGTGATTCCGATGCCCTGCTTAGCGCTCACCAGGATCGCGTCCTTGGCCGGAAGCCCGATCACCTGCTCAATCTGCTCGCGAATCCGCTCGGGCTCGGCCGACGGCAGATCGATTTTGTTGATCACAGGAATTATTTCGAGGTTGTGTTGCAACGCCAGATAGGTGTTGGCCAGCGTCTGCGCCTCCACGCCCTGGGATGCGTCCACCACCAGCAGCGCTCCTTCGCACGCCTGCAGGCTGCGCGAAACTTCGTAGGTGAAATCGACATGGCCAGGCGTATCGATCAGGTTGAGCTGATACATCTGGCCGTCGCTCGCGAGATAATTCAAACGGACTGCATGCGCCTTGATGGTGATGCCGCGCTCGCGTTCCAGGTCCATCGTATCCAGCACTTGCTCCATCATTTCGCGCTTCGACAACGCTCCCGTCACCTCCAGCAGACGATCCGCTAAGGTCGATTTGCCGTGATCGATATGCGCGATGATAGAGAAGTTGCGGATGAACGCTGGATCCATTGAGGTAGAATGAGGACCTGAAACCAAATTATCCCATATGTCCCAAGTGACGGAAGGAAATCTCGATGCGAGCGGCCAAAAATTCGCCATCGTGGTCGCCCGCTTCAACAGCTTCATCACCGATCGGCTGCTGTCCGGCGCCCTCGATGCCTTGAAACGTTCGGGCGCACCCAAGGCCGCCATCGACATCGTGAAAGTGCCGGGCTCTTGGGAATTGCCGCTGACAGCGAAAACATTGGCCGCCACCAATCGCTATGCGGCTATCATCGCCTTAGGCGCGGTGATCCGCGGCGACACTCCGCATTTTGATCACGTGGCCAACCAGGCTGCGACCGGCCTGGCCGCGGTCGCGCTTGAATCCCGCGTACCTGTGGCCTTCGGGGTTCTCACCACCAATACCGTCGAGCAAGCCATAGATCGCGCGGGTGGTAAGAGCGGCAACAAAGGCTACGACGCAGCCATCACCGCCATCGAGATGGCCGATCTTCTTCGCCGGCTGGGAAAATAGCAGTTAGCTGCTATGGCCGCCCGTCATCGATCCCGCCAACGAGCCTTGCAGGTTCTCTATCAATGGGACATGACCAAGCAGCCCGTAGAGCAAGCCATCGCCTCGTTTTATGACACGCTGTATTCGGACGAGAGCGATAGCCCCGACGACAGCGACGACAAGCCCGGACGCGACGAGTTCATGGAGGAGCTGGCCAAGGGAACTTCGGAAATGGCCGCCGACATAGATCATCGCATCTCGTCGAAATCGGAAAACTGGAGGTTGGAGCGCATGCCCACGGTGGATCGCAACATCCTGCGTATGGCCATTTACGAGATGAGCCGCCAGGAAACGCCCGCCGCAGTGGTGATCGACGAAGCGCTGGAGCTGGCGCGTCAATTTTCAGGCGAAGAATCGGTTTCCTTTATCAATGGAATTCTCGATGCGGTCCACAAAGGCTGATTCCATGTTTCGAGCTCGCGAACGAGAAACGAGAAACGAGAAACGATGAACGTTTTAATGATCGCTTCCGAAGCAACGCCCTTTGCGAAGACTGGTGGGTTGGCCGATGTCATTGGCGGATTACCGGCGGCGCTCGCGGCCCGTGGCGAACAAGTCGCCGTCGTGATTCCCGACTACCGCGAGAACTTTTATCCGAATCCGCCCGCCATCGCTTACCGCAATCTCTGGATCCCAATCGGTCCCGGTTTCATGACGGACCTGTATCAAACCACTGAGCGCGGCGTCACGTTCTACTTTGTTCATTGCCCGCCGTTGTTCGACCGGGCCGGCATCTATTCCTCCGCGGGCGTTGCTCATCCCGACAATCATCTTCGCTTCGCCGTGCTCTCCATGGCCGGCTTGGCCGTTGCGCGTTATCTGTTCACTCCCAACATCATCCACTCGCATGACTGGCAGGCCGCGCTGGCGCCGGTTTATCTTCGCGATCATTTCAACGCCGACCCCACATTCATCGGCGTCAAGACGCTCCTCACCATTCACAATCTCGGATACCAAGGCATCTTTCCGCCGGAAGCTCTTTCAGAAATTGGTTTGGCGCCCAAGCTTTTCAACCCGGACCAACTGGAGTTTTTCGGCAAGCTAAACCTTTTGAAAGGCGGCATCGCCTTTAGCGACGCTATCAGCACTGTCAGCAAGGGCTATGCGCGAGAAATCCAGACCCCCGAATACGGTTTCGGTTTGGAGGGACTCCTGCGCAAGCGCGCGCCCATCTACGGCGTTGTGAACGGTGTGGACTACCAGGAATGGAGCCCTGAGGACGATCCTTTCATCGCCCGCAAATATTCCGTGAACGATCTTTCCGGAAAGCGCCTGTGCAAGAAAGCGCTTCTAACCGAATACGGATTTTCAACCGACCTGAATCGCCCCCTGATCGGAATCGTCTCGCGCTTTGCTTCGCAGAAAGGCTTCGATCTGATTGCGCAGATTGCGCCCCGCCTGCTGGAGGAGAATATCAGTCTGGCCGTGCTTGGCTCGGGCGACTCGGATTATGAAGCCATGTTCCGCCAGCTCGCGAGCGCGCACCCCGACAAAGTGGGCATAAGATTGGGTTTCGATAACCCGTTAGGTCACCGCATTGAGGCCGGAGCCGACATGTTCCTCATGCCGAGCCGGTATGAGCCGTGCGGACTCAGCCAGATTTATAGCCTCCGCTATGGAACCGTCCCCGTGGTTCGCGCCACCGGCGGGCTGGATGATACCATTGATGAAGATACAGGATTCAAGTTCCGGGATTATTCCGGAAGCGCGCTGCTTGAGGCCGTTCGCTCGGCCATAAAGGTTTATCGTCGTAAGGACGATTGGACGGCCATGATGCAGCGCGGCATGCGGAAGGACTTCTCCTGGAGCACCGCCGCCGCGGAGTATGTGGCGCTCTATCAACGGCTTTTGGCTGGCTGAATCTTTTTCGCAGTTATAACATCTATTGAGGGGAGAGATTACAAGAACATGTCTGGTGTCAACACGCTGACTTTCACTGATGCGACCTGGGACAGCGAAGTGCTGAATTCGGATCTTCCGGTGCTGGTAGACTTTTGGGCCGAATGGTGCGGCCCCTGCCGCATGATGTCGCCCACGGTAGACGCCGTAGCCGATGCCTACGCCGGCCGAGCGAAGGTCGGAAAGCTAAATGTCGACGATAATGGCGCGACCGGTATGCGCTACAACGTTCGCGGCATTCCGACGCTCCTGCTTTTCAAGGGCGGTAAAGTGGTGGAGCAAAAAGTCGGCGCAGTTGGAAAGGCCGACGTACAGAAGATGCTGGACGCGCACGTCAACGGTCAACCGGACTCCGCCGCCAGCGGAGACCTGAAGCAGGTAACCCGCTAGGGCCATCGTAGCGCACGCTCTCAGCGTGCCGCGTCGGCACTCATGCCGACGCTTGGAGGGCCAACTAAACGCCCGGCGTCGTAATCGCCCCTTCAGCCGCCGATCCAACCAAAGCTACATATTTCGCGAAAACCCCTGACCGGTAACGCGGTTCAGGGGCTTTCCATTTCTTGAGGCGCGCTTCGAGCGTCGCCGAGGGAATCTCCAGGTCGATAACGCGCTTCGCAATGTCCAGGCGAATTATGTCGCCTTCCTCAATGGCAGCGATCGGTCCACCCACTGCGGCCTCGGGCGCCACATGGCCCACGCAAAATCCGCGCGTCGCCCCGCTGAACCGCCCGTCCGTGATGAGCGCCACGTTCTCCGACAACCCCGCGCCCACAATCGCACTCGTTACGCCCAGCATCTCGCGCATCCCAGGACCACCCCGCGGACCCTCGTAGCGAATCACAATAATATCGCCCGAGCGAATTCGCCCTTCCATCACGGCAGCCATGGCGGCTTCCTCGGAATCGAACACGCGCGCCGGCCCGCGCTGCTCCGTGCGCTCGATTCCGGTCACCTTGATCACCGAGCCCTCCGGCGCAAGCGATCCGCGCAGGATCACCAGCCCGCCGCTTTTCTTGATCGGATTGTTCAACGCGTGGATCACTTCCTGCCCCGGCGTTTCCTTGGCGTCCGCCGCTTCTTCGGCGAAAGTGCGTCCCGTCACCGTCATGGCCGAGCCGTCCGCATAACCGCCATCCACCAGCCGTTGCGCGATCACTGGAATCCCGCCCGCTTTGTCCACGTCCACGGCCACGAATTTTCCGGCCGGCTTCAGATCCACCAGCAGCGGCGTGCGCTCGCTGATGGTTTGAAAATCGTCGATGTTAAGCGGAATCCCTGCTTCGCGCGCGATGGCCAGCAGATGCAGCACCGCGTTGGTTGATCCGCCGGTTGCGGCTACAGACGCAATCGCGTTCTCAATAGACTGGCGTGTCACAATGTCGCGCGGCCGCAGATTTCGCTTCACCACATTCAGGATCAACTCGCCACAGCGCTCAGCCACATCGCGCTTGCGCGGATCAACTTGCGGGACCGAGGCCGTGCCCATCGGCGAAAGCCCAATCAGCTCCATCACGGTAGCCATGGTGTTCGCCGTGAATTGGCCGCCGCAGGCGCCTGCACCCGGACAAGCGCTGTTCTCGATGGCCAGAAGTTCGTCGTCTGAAATCTTTCCGGCCGCGTTCGCCCCTACCGCTTCGTAGACGTCCTGGATCGTCAGGTCGCGGCCTTTATAACGGCCGGGCATGATCGACCCTCCGTAGAGTACCAGGCTAGGGATATTGAGCCGCAACAGCGCCATGGCTGCGCCCGGAATGGTCTTGTCGCAAGCCACCAGCGCCACCAGGCCATCAAACATGTAGCCCCGCGCCACCAGTTCGATGGAATCGGCGATCACCTCCCGGCTGATCAGCGAGGTCTTCATGCCTTCGGTGCCCATCGTGATCCCATCCGAGATCGCGATGGTGTTGTACTCCATGGGAGTCCCGCCCGCGTTGCGAATTCCTTCCGCCACTTTCACGGCCAGCTCGCGCAACAGAAAATTGCACGGCATGGTGCCGATCCAGGTGTTCGCGATGCCGATGATGGGCTTCTTCAGATCTTCATCGGTGAACCCGATGGCTTTGTAGAAGGAACGGGCCGGCGCGCGATCCTTGCCCTGCGTGATCGTATAGCTATTCAGTTTCATTGGAAACAACCAGTGTAACGCTCCCCGCCGTGTTACCGAACCGCGACCGTAAGGGAGCCGGTGCTTTCACTACAAAATATTCACCGCGCGCGCCGCAATCAACGCCACCGTCATCAACGATATCGACGCCTGCACCATCATCATCAGCTTCGCCCAACGCGATAGCACTGGAACATCAGTCGGCGAGAACGCCGTGCTGGTATTGAACGCCAGGAACAAATAATCCACGAATCCTGGACGCCAGTCGCGATCCTGCTCTCCCTGCAACATCATTTGCGGGAAAAGAAAAGCCCCGTCGCTATGATCCTTCCGGAGATCGCGCTGGTTGGGCCCGCCGGCATCCAGCCGCCAATACCACGACGCGAACACCAGCACGTTGGCCGACCACAGAGCCGCCGCCGAAAGCAGCAGAGTCTTGGGTGGATCGCTGTGCGCAGGCAATCGCGTAATCAGCATCCCCAGCGACCAGATCATCGAAGCTGTTACCGTTCCCAGAACAAGGTGCCCCAGCACCTGATTCATATCATGCCGCCCCGTCCGATAAGTAATTACGGTGGGAATCAGCAGCACTGAAACGACAACCAGCAGCAGCCACCAAGGCCCAAAACTGAGTGGTTCCGGCAGGGCGGCATTTAACCCACCTACGGCCAAAATCGCCAAAACGGCCGGCCACCTAGGCTCAGTACCAGTACGTCGCCCCGCAAAGGCGTCGAAGAAGTCGTTTTTTTTCTCCGTCATGTGGGCTATACTGAATGTAGCAGGTCACCTCCCCCATGAAGGTAGTGGTACGTAGTAGATCGCTGTGGTTTACGGTGCTATCTATCGTCCTGCATGTGCCAATCAGCAGGGTGAAGCGCAAGGTGGGTATGGTCATAAGGAAGCCGGTAGCCCGCGTGGAAACCGCTCAAGAATCCAAGTACTGGAACCGAGTCGCCTTATAATCTTAGAGAATGCATATTGCTTGCATTCACGCCCATCCCGACGACGCGGAAATCCTAGCTGGAGGTACGCTCGCGCTGCTGGCGGCTTCCGGCAACAAAATAACCATAATCAGTATGACCGTGGGCGACTGCGGCTCAAGCTCGCTGAGTTCCAAGGAGATTCCAGTAATCCGGCAGCGAGAGGCCGCCGCTTCCGCCAAACTAATCGGAGCCGATTATCAATGCGCGAAGTTTCGCGACCTAGCCATTTTCAACAACGACGAGTCCCGGCGCCGCGTGACCGAGCTGATTCGCAAGACCCGCCCCGATATTATCCTAACCGCCTCACCCGTTGACTATCATTGCGATCACGAAGCCACCAGCGTCCTGGTTCGCGATGCGAGCTTTGCAGCGTCGGTGCCCAACTACACGACCAATGCAAAAGATCCAGCCCCGCCGCTGCATGCCATCCGGCATCTCTACTTTGTGGATTCGCTCGGAGGCGTAGATCGCTTCGGCGCCACCATTGCGCCGGATTTCATAGTGAACGTCAAGACCACTTTCAAAACCAAGCGCCAGATGCTGGCCGCGCACGAGAGCCAGCGCGAGTGGCTGAAGCGCCAGCACGGCATCGACGATCCACTTCAAGTAATGGAGCGCTGGACGCGCGCCCGCGGCAAACTAGCTGGAATCGATTTCGGCGAGGGCTTTCGGCGATACAAAGGTCATCCGTTCCCCGACACTCCTTTGTTAGAGGACCTGTTGGGAAGCAAAGTCGTGGGACTAGGGACTAGGGGCTAGGGACTGTTGCGATACACTTCGCTCCTGACCAGTCCCCAGTCCCGAGTCCCCAGTCCCTAGCCACCAGTCACCGTCAAAACAATCTTCCATAACAGCTCGGTCCCCCGCCCCAGGTTCCCCGGCGAAATCCGCTCATCGTTACCATGTGCCCGGCTTTCACCGCCCTCCCGCACGAAAATCGGGACCCCATAAACCGCCATTCCTTTTTGACGCAGATACGATCCGTCCGTGGCGCCCCGCGACATATAGGGAACCACTAACGCGCTCGGATCCTTCTCGCGGAATATCCTCTCCATGGCCAAAAACAACTCCGTGGTCAGCGAACTTGGTTCCGTGGCCGGCATCTCCTGGCCGGGCTCGGGCGAGATGGTCACCGCCGGGTCGTTGATGATGTTGCGAAACCTGGTCTCGATCTCCTGCCGCGTTTCCGTAGGCAGACGGCGGACGTCCACCTGCGCGGTCGCTCTGTTAGGGATCACATTCACCTTCAGCCCTGCGCTGAGCATGGTGGGCGTGGCGGAAGTGCGCAGCATCGAATTCAATTCCGGATCCGTGGCTTCAATCTTGTTGGCCGCCGACCCAGCGGTCGATTCTTGTTCCAGCCTCCCCAGCAGCGGCGCGAGCCAGGCGTAATCGGGAAGCTTCGAGATTTCGGAAAAGTAGCGTCGCGTGGTGGTATTGAGCTGCACCGGCTGAGACGCGGCCGCTAGCGCCGTGATGGCGCGCGCCAGATGTACCACCGGATTGTCCGGACGCGGCAGCGATCCATGACCGGCCGTGCCTTTCGCCGGAAGAACCACCCGCGTTGGAACCTTCTCCGACGTTTGAATCTGGAAAATGTGCGTGCCGGAGCGGACATCCAAGGATGCGCCGCCCTCATTCAGCGCAAACGCGGCATCGATCTTGGAATAAGCGTTGTTCACCAGCCAATTGATACCTGTCGAGCCGGCCTCTTCGTCGGATTCGGATAGCAGGATGACGTCCCGCGTCAATTTCACGCCTCGCCGTTTCAACTCCACCATTACGGCCAGTTCCGCCGCCAGCAGCGATTTGTCGTCCTGCGCGCCGCGGCCGTAGATATAGCCGTCGCGCAGCTCTGCCGAGAACGGATCAGCTGTCCATTGCGATCGGTCGGCGGGAACCACGTCGCTGTGGGCCATCAGCAGCAGCGGCTTCGAATTCTCCGAGTGGACCGCGGCGGGAATCCGAGCGACGAAGTTGAGCCGCGCGGATTTGTCGCCTAGAAGCTCCGCGCTGATTCCATTGGCCGACGCTACGCGCTTCAAATACTCCGCCACGCGCGTTTCATTGCCGGGCGGATTGGTGGTGTCTATCCGAATCAGGTCCACCAGGTAACGCTGGGCACGCGCGCCAAGGCCGGCAGGCTCCTGGGCAATATTTTGGGAAACCGCGGCGCACGTGACCAGGAAGAAAATTGCGCTGTTCCGCATCGGCAACAATCTTATCAGGCCGCGTGTTCAGGGCGTGCGCGAGATGAATTTTTTTTCGAGCATCCATTCCGAGCCGCGACCGGCAGGAAGCGCTACCAGCACTGGACGGCGTTGGTATGTATACACGCTCCGTAGGTACCGGTACGGCTACCGGGTATATTTTGTGCTCTAGTCATTGTGCCGGAGTCTACTTTCAAGGTAGAAGGGTATGCGGTGAATCTCCAATATGATGCACTCACTGAGTTGCCGAACCGTTTATGTTTCATCCAACTCC
>PMUN01000377.1:0-760 GCA_003166875.1 Bryobacterales bacterium
TCGCGGCTCGGCTACACCTTCGAAAGGCTCTCCATTTATGTCGCACACGCCTGGAAATCCCGTATCCTGGGTTCAATGGCGATAGGTTCGAAGCCGAAAGGCCGCCGCAATGCGCGTGCGCTCGACTTCGGCGTCAAGCAGCGCAAGCGAGTGCCGCATGAGTTCGTGTTGAGCGCGGTCTCTGCGCTCTCGCCGCGGACCCGTTCCATGTTTGGGTGTCTCGCGATCTACGTTGAGGAGAAGATCGTTCTCATATTGCGCGACAAGAGCGGCGAGGATGCGGATAACGGCGTATGGCTTGCGACCACCGAAGAGCATCACGAGAGTCTGCGACGGGAATTTCCCAACATGCGGTCCATTCGTATATTCCGGAATAAGGTAACGGGCTGGCAGGTTCTGCCCGCCGATGCGCCGGATTTCGAAGAAGCAGCGCTGCGCGCCTGCGAGCTGGTTGTCGCCAGGGATTCTCGAATCGGCAAAGTGCCGGCACGGCGCCGCAGGAAACGATCCACGTAGAGCAAGCCTCCGGCTTGNNCCGCTGCGCGATTCGATGAAGCCGCCCAGCGTCTGAATCTAGACGAAGGGCTGTGCAAAGTTCTCCGAACTGCGGCTCTCGAGTTGACCGTGCACATTCCCGTACAGCTGGATGACGGCCGGCTCGAGGTTTTTACCGGATATCGCGTACAACACTCCATTGCTCGCGGTCCCTCCAAGGGCGGAATTCGTTTCGCTCCGGACGTGACGCTGGACGAAGTGCGCG
>PMUN01000377.1:789-3786 GCA_003166875.1 Bryobacterales bacterium
TGGATCATGGACACCTACTCCATGCACAAGCGTCAGACTTGCACGGCCGTGGTCACCGGTAAACCTCTCGATCTGGGCGGATCGCGTGGAAGGCCGGAAGCCACCGGACGTGGCTGCATGATCGTTACCATGCAGGCCCTGCGGCGATTTGGTCTGGAACCAAGCGCTACCCGAGTGGTGGTGCAAGGCTTCGGCAATGTGGGCGGCATGGCGGCCAAGCTGATGACGCGCGCCGGCTTCAAAATCGTCTGCGTCATCGAGTACGACGGCGCTGTTTTCAATCCTCATGGGCTGGATGTGGAAGCTCTGATGAAGCACCGCACCGAGACGGGCTCCATTCTCGGTTTTCCGGAAGCCGAAGACGTCGACAAGGATGAGGCGCTTTTCCTGGATTGCGATGTGTTCCTGCCGGCCGCGAAAGAGAACGTTATCACCTCCGCCAACGCGGACCAGATCAAGGCCCGGATCATCTGCGAAGGCGCCAATGGACCCACCACCGCGGAAGCGGACGCGATCCTGGCGGAGAAGAAAATCTTCGTGATACCGGATATTCTTGCCAACGCGGGTGGCGTCACTGTCTCTTACTTCGAGTGGGTGCAGGACCGGCAGGGTTATTTCTGGAACGAACAGTTGGTGAACGGGCGTCTGGAAGAAATCATGGTGAACAGCTTTAAGGACGTGGTTGGCTACGCGGACAAGCATAGCGTGCACAACCGGCTGGCCGCTTACATGCTGGCTATCGATCGCGTGGCCTTCGCCCTCCAGACGCGCGGCATCTATGCCTGATTCGGGAGCGGACCGGGCCGCGCCCGAGTCCCACTCCACGCCGCTGATGCGGCAGTATCACGCCATCAAGCAGCAAGTTCCTCAGGCTCTGCTGATGTTCCGGTTAGGCGACTTCTACGAGCTTTTCTACGAAGACGCCATCACCGCGGCGAGGGAGCTCGAAATTACATTGACCGCGCGCAACAAGGAAAAGGGCGAGCCGATTCCCATGTGCGGCGTGCCCTATCACGCGGCCGAAGGTTATCTTTCGCGCCTGATCCAAAAAGGATATCGCGTAGCCATTTGCGATCAGATGGAGGAAGCGAGCGCCGGCAAAAAGCTGGTGAAGCGCGAGGTGACTCGCGTGGTCACGCCTGGCACAGCTACCGAATCGTCGCTACTGCGCTCGCACGAGAATAACTACCTGGCCGCCGTTTGCCGTAGCGGAGAGCGCGCAGGAGTGGCGCATGTCGATATATCCACCGGTGAGTTCCGCGCCACGGAAATGGATGGCGCCGAAGTGAACGCCGCTCTCGAAAACCTTAATGTCCGCGAGGTGCTGGCCGCGGAATCCGTGACGGGGCTCGTGGGGCTGCATACCGCAATCGAGGATTGGGTGTTCAACCTGGATTATGCCGACCGGGCCTTGCGCGACCACTTCCGGCTCCTGTCGCTGGACGGTTGCGGCATGAATGGCCGCCCGCTGGCCGTTTCCGCTGCCGGGGCGATACTGCACTACTTGCGCGACACGCAGAAATCCGCGCTGGATCATCTGGACCGCCCGTCGTATTACGATCGCAGCGATTCGATGATTCTAGACTCGGTCACGGTCCGCAACCTCGAATTGCTGGAGCCGCTGTTCGCGGGCGAGAGCAAAGAATCCACGCTAATCCACGTGCTGGATCAAACCTGCACCGGGATGGGCGGCCGTTTGTTGCGGCATCGGCTGCTGCGTCCGTGTTTGCAACTTCCGGAGATCGAGGCCCGACTCGACGCGGTCCAGGAAGTCCTTGAAGCCACCATCGCGCGCACGGAAATTCGAAAATTGCTGGCGGGTGTGCTGGATCTGGAGCGGCTGCTCGCCAAACTCACGCTCGGAACGGCTGGACCGCGGGAATTGCTGGCGCTAGCCAGATCGTTAACGATGGTTCCCAAGTTGAAGCTTCAGGCCGTAGGGCTGGAATCGGCTCGAGTGCTAGCGATTTGCGCTGAGCTGGATGAGATCCCCGAAGTGCGCGACCGCATTTTGACGGCGATTGCAGAGGAGCCACCGGCAAACCTCGCCGATGGCGGAACCATCCGAGCAGGCTTCCACGCTGAGCTCGACGAGCTGCGAGATATCAGCCGCAACAGCCGCCAATACATCGCCCAGATTGAGACGAGGGAACGCGCCCGTACTGGAATTCAGTCGCTCAAGGTCCGCTTCAATAACGTATTCGGTTACTACCTCGAAATCTCAAAGGCCAATCTACATCACGCGCCCGCTGATTACGAGCGCAAGCAGACGCTGGTGAACGCCGAACGGTTCACCACGCCGGAGCTCAAGGAACTCGAAAGCAAGATTCTGGACGCGGAAGAAAAAATGCTGGCATTGGAGCGCCAGATTTTTCAAGAACTTCGATTGTTCGCCGCCGAGCACGCCACGCGAATCCGGCAAACGGCCGCTGCCGTTGCGGAGCTGGATGTCACCTGCGCGCTGGCACAGGTGGCTGCCGAAAATCGATATACACGGCCGGCATTTTCCGATTCCGGCGAGATCCGCATCGTAGCCGGACGCCATCCAGTGATCGAAAAGTTGACTGAAAAAGAAGCCGCCCGCTTCATTCCCAATGATCTTTACTTCGACACCGATTCGCAGTTCATCGCGGTGATTACGGGTCCCAACATGGGCGGAAAGTCCACCTATCTGCGGCAAGCTGCGACCATCGTAATTCTGGCGCAGATGGGATCGTTCGTGCCGGCCGATTCTGCCGTGTTGTCGCTGGTGGATCGCGTATTCACTCGCATCGGTGCGGCGGACAATCTCGCGCGCGGCCGTTCCACCTTCATGGTGGAGATGACCGAAACTGCAGTGATCCTGAACACCGCAACGTCGCGAAGTTTGGTGGTTTTGGACGAAATCGGCCGTGGAACCGCAACCTACGACGGACTCTCGCTGGCTTGGGCCGTGATCGAGCACATCCATCAGCGCATTCGCGCCCGCACGCTTTTCGCCACGCACTACCATGAGCT
>PMUN01000137.1 GCA_003166875.1 Bryobacterales bacterium
GCTTCGGCTTCGTTCAAGTCCTGCTCGCAGGTCAGGCGAAAGAACTCAATGCCATTTCGTTCGATGTGGCTGGCGTACAGGAGGGCGGAAGGTTGCTCGGGGATGATGGAGCGGAGCAACACTCACGGCACCCCACCCGTGGCCGCTTGCCCTTCTCGAGAACCGCCAGCGGGGTCATTTCCCCGGCTCCTCCGTCTGCTCCCGCTCCAGCTCCTCAACCGTCACCGTCTCGCCAGCCTCCAGGCGCTTCGTCACTTCAGCCACCGCAGCCGGATTATTCAAGCCCTTCTCTTTCAGCGCCTTCTGAATCAGATGATCAGCCAGTTTATCGAGTATCTCAGGGCTAAGTCTGTCGATATCAATATCCTGAGTGTTTACTTGCTCGATCCGGTCCCGGAACTTGTCGGGGTTGTTCGCCTTGAGCAAGAACATCAACAGGGAATCGGAGTACTCGGTGGTGAACAGCGGCTCTCCCGGAACGTACACCTGTTTGCCTTTGTGCAACACCGGTCTGCGGATTCCTGCGCGAGCGCGCCGCACTGCTTCGTCCTCTAGCGCTCGGGCAGCCTCAATTTCTGCTTGTCGAAACCGCTCCGGGTATGTAGGGTCCGTCCGCATCCAGGAATAATGTGATCCGCGGTCAATCTGCGCGGACCGTGAAGCCGGCAAGATGCTTCCGCACGCTGCAAAGGCAGCGAGGAACTTCTTTTGGTGTTGAATCTTGTGGAAATCGGCGGCCTTCCGCGGGAAAGTTTGCGGATTGGTCATGACATGATCCTCAATCCACATCATGCGCTGCTGGGCCTGATGAAATCAAGAACCGGCAAAGAATGCAAGGCCGAGATCCTGAGGCAGGAGCGAATCCAAGAGACCCCAAACCGCGCCCATTGAAGAATGGAAAGTAGACGCGGCGAAATTTTTCTTGATCGGCAGGCGTCGTCCACCAGGCGACTACCGGACGCTACCTCAGATTAGATGGAACCTCTACCCGTCGGTCAGTTGCCATCGATAGACTTTATAGGTTTGACGACTAGATGCCGCCGCATCTCAACAGTGTCGTCGCTCCATATACCGTCCCAAGCGATTTCGAGGAACAATGGCTCGGACTCTCCGTTATCTGCTATCGCCCGAATCTCAACCCGCATTCGTTGATTCCCTAGAGCCGTCCCCTGAAAATTGTTCGGCGTCACATAGGGTGAAAGCCTGAAGGCGGAATCGCTCTCGACATGTCCCAAATCGAAAGTGTGATCGGGCACTCCAGCAACGGCGGGATTGCGTTCACGGGAGCCCCACTTCAGGGCTGACGAACACTACTTGTGGCTGTGTCACACGCGAACCGTTGAAGTGGCAGCCTGCCAGGCCCACCGACTTCTGTGCTGAATTCTCTCCACGCGGCAACCGCCGTGGGAAGGCGCTACCAGAGTTTCCAAGGATTCAAGACTCGGTATTCTGTGTTATACCAGCGATTGCTTGACAGGCAAGTCGGGTTTCATTTCTCCGAGCGAAACCAGAAAACGGGCATACCCCCACCCCTGAAGCCCCCCATCCANNGTCCCTCCGGGCGCGCCATTGCTCAAGACGATGATGCGCTTCCAAACGCGGAACACCTGCCGCCGTGTTGCGCTCCTCATTTTTTCAATCTCGCTGGCTACCGCTCAAACCAGCAGACCTGAAGTTCCTTACGTACCAACCACGGATGAAGCAGTTTTGGCGATGTTGAAACTCGCCGACGTGAAGTCCACCGATGTGGTTTACGATCTCGGCTGCGGCGACGGCCGGATCGTTATTACGGCCGCCAAGATCTACGGGGCGCACGGCGTAGGCATCGACATCAACCCACAGCGCATTCACGATGCGAAAGAGAACGCCAAGAAGGCGGGGGTGGAAGATCTGGTCCGCTTCGAAGAGAATGACCTGTTCAAGGCCAACATTCGCGACGCCAGTGTCGTGACTCTGTTTCTCCTCCAAAAAGTCAACTTGCGTCTGCGTCCCAAGTTGCTCAAACTGAAACCGGGTACGCGGATCGTGTCCAATACTTTCGACATGGGCGATTGGAAGCCGGACAAAGAAGAGACTTTGAAGACCGGCGACTCTGAGCATGGCCTCGGCCTTAGTCACCAGATCTTCCTCTGGATTGTCCCGCCGCGCGACCAGAAGTAGCCAGCTTGATCGCGGGTGCACGACGTACGAAAACCGAGCCGCGACCGGAAGGAAGCGCTACCACGAACTCGATAACTAGCGCCATCCTTACTACGGCTCCCTCGCGGTCGCGGCTCGGTCACACCCTCGAAGGGCTCAACATTTATGTCGCACAACCTTTGACCGTGCTGACACCGTCAGAAAAACTGAACTAATCTAAGATGAAGACGTTTCCCATACGGAGACGTCCAACTTGATTCCGAGGTGAATGGTACAGGTGAAGAACTGCTTGCTGATTGCGCTTCCAATATTACTGACCATTGCCGTGGCCGATCGCGCCGCGGCGCAGACCACACCACCGGCTAGTACGCCGCCGGCGGCCAGCGCTCCAACGCAGCCGGTGCGCCGGCCCGGAGGTTTGGTTCCAGGCCAAAAGCGTCCACCAGGCGACCCCGTGCAAATCGCACGCGGGAAAACCTTGTATGGTATTGCCTGCACCAGTTGCCACGGCGCGGATCTCCGAGGCGGCGATCTGGGCGGACCGAACCTGTTGCGATCGCAGGTTGCTCTCAGCGATCAGGACGGCGAATTGATTGTCCCCATCATACAGGGCGGCCGTCAGAACTCAGGCATGCCTGCGGTGCCCATGAGTCCCACGGATGCGAAAGCGGTGGCCGCGTATATCCGGAGCGAAGTGGGCAATATCGGATCACAAGGTAAACCGCCATCCATCGGTAAACCGGCTCCCAGCATTCTTGTCGGCGACGCGACCGCCGGCCAGTCCTACTTCGCCGCGAAATGCAGTAGCTGCCATTCTCCCACCGGTGACCTGCAAGGGATCGCGACCCGCATCTCCGATCCCAAGTTGCTGCAGAATACCTGGGTGGCGGGTGGGCGTGGCCGCCGTTTCGGACCCACGGTGAGCGCGCCCGGTTCTCGCCGCACCATCACCGTGACCATCACTCAACCGACAGGTGAAAGCGTGGAAGGCCGGCTGGTTCGAATCGACGATTTCCTGGTCACGCTCGCGCTGGCCGACGGAACGTCGCGCACCGTCCGCCGGGAAGGTGACGTCCCGAAGGTGGATGTGCACGATCCGATGAAGACCCACAGGGATCTACTGGCGGTGTACACCGACAAAGACATTCACGATGTAACTGCATACCTGGTGACATTGAAATGACATTCAACAAACTCATATTGTGCGTAGCGGTGTTGCCACTCATTGCGTTCGGACAAGGCAACGGCGTGGCTCCCGCTGAGCTTCTCAAGCCGCTCAAGGACTCCTGGCCGACTTACAGTGGCGATTATTCCGGCAAACGCTATAGCGCGTTAACGCAGGTGAATCAGACTAACGTGATGCACTTGACGCTGGCCTGGATGACTCGCGTGACGCCGGGCTCAACGCCTAGCAGTGGAGGCCGAGGTGGCCGCGGCGGCGCACCCGTCATCGTCGGCGGCGAGGGACCTGGCGACATCAATGTGGGAGGCGGCAGCATCAAGGCCTCCGCGCTTGAGGTGGATGGGATTCTCTACTTCACCATGCCCGACAATGCCTGGGCCGTGGATGCGCGCGACGGCACCGAGCTGTGGCACTACTTCTGGAAAACCAAGGGCGGCACGCATATCGGCAATCGCGGCCTGGGAATGTGGAACAGCTACCTGTTCATGGAGACGCCGGACGATTACCTGGTCTCGCTCGATTCCAAGACCGGCAAGGAACGCTGGCACAAGCCGATTGCCGATCTCGCTCAGGGATACTTCTCGACACCGGCCCCGGTCGTTGTCGGGAATCATGTGTTGGTCGGCACCGGGAACGATCTTGACGCGCCCGGCATGCTGCAGTCATTCGATCCCGAGACCGGCGACCTGCAGTGGAAGTTTTATACCGTGCCGATGAATCCGGGCGATCCCGGATTGGACACTTGGGCCAGCCTCGACGCGGCCCGGCACGGCGGCGGTCAAGCCTGGGTTCCGGGCGTCTACGATCCCGAAACAAAACTCTACATTTTTAGCACCGGTAATCCAACGCCCGCATTCACCACTGGCACACGCGGCGAGGGGGACAACTTATTCACTTGCGCGATCGTTGCGTTGAACGTGGATACCGGAAAAATGGTTTGGTATTACTCCACCTCGCCGCACGACATGCACGACTACGATTCCGCTCAGACGCCAGTGCTGGTGGACGGAATGTTCAACGGCAAAATGAGGAAGATGCTGCTGACAGCGGCGCGTAACGGGTACTGGTTCACCTTGGATCGCGTGACCGGCGAGCATCTGGTGACCAGCAAATACGGGCTGTTGACGAATTGGTCCAACCGCCTGACCAAGGCTGGTGGCCCGTTTCCCGATCCCGGAAAGAACGCGACGATTGCGGGCTCGCTGGTATCGCCCACTTCTGACGGCACCACCAACTGGGAGCCGCCCTCCTATTCTCCCGACACAGGTCTGTTCTATGTCGCGGAATCCGACGAATATTCCATTTTCTACCTCACCGACGTAGATCCCCGGGGGTCGATGGGCCTGGGCGGCAAGGACGAAGTCGACATTGGGTCCGGCGGCAGCTTCCTGACGGCCATCGATTACAGGAGCGGCGAAGTAAAGTGGCGGCGTCCTTATTATGGCCAGGGCGGCGGCGGTGGAATGTTGACCACGGCTGGCAAGTTGCTCTTTGCGGGCGATGGCGCGGGCAATCTGGTGGCGCACGATGTGGTTACCGGAAAGCCGCTGTGGAATACGCGCATCGGCGGGGTCACGAATCCCGCCCAAACCTACATGCTGGACGGCCGCCAATATGTAATCGCGGCCACTGCCGATACAATCTGGTCGTTTGTCTTGTACTAAAAAAGCATAGGTTGAAACCCCTTTCCGCCGAATCACGTCCAACGGACATGCGCAGTTTATCGGCGCAACTAAAGGGGTTGCTTAAGTGAAACGAATGTTCCGTTATTTGCCGGTAGTTTCTCTATTCGCCTTGTGCTTGCCGTTCGCCGCCGCACAGAGCGCATTTGATATCAATCTGGGTTTCGGCAGTCTGCATGATTCATCCACCGGAGGCGGTCTGGATAACTCATCCGCGCTGGTTCCGTTTGGGACCTGCACGCCTGGATCCACCGACACAAACTGTCAAGCCACGGGCGGCCTGGGCGGCTTCTTCTTAGGCTTCGGCGGAGACATTATGTTCACCAAGCATTTCGGCGGTGGGTTCCAAGCCAATATCCAACCTGCCCAGGGCAACTACGGCCCGCTCCAATCTCGTCAGGCGTTCTACGACGTGAAAGGCATTTACGCGCCAATTAATCGGAAGCGTGCAGTATTGCAATTGATGGGCGGCATCGGCGAAGCCAGGACCAGCTTCTCGTACACTCAAAGCGGCTGTATCGGAACGGCCGTGTGTTCCACCTCGACGGAGCCGGTGGGCGCCGCGAATCATTTCGATATCAACTTCAGCGCGGGCGTACAGATTTTCCTGACCGAGCACATATTCGTTCGTCCCCAGTTCGACTTTCACTACGTGCCCGGCTTAACGAACCAGTTCGGAAGCGACGTAGTTCCGGGCGGATCGATATGGGTCGGCTATAACTTCGGAGAGCGATAAAAAAAAACGTTTCTCGTTCATCGTTTCTCGTTACCAATTACCGACCGCCCCTAACGAGAAACGAGAAACGAGAAACGGTTTTTCACTCCGCCCTTAACGCATCCACCGGATTCACCGACGCAGCCCGCCGCGCCGGGATGAAGCTCGCGGCCAACGCCGAAACACCCAGTACCGCGGCGACAGCGATCAACGTCGGCACATCCCAGGATCGAATGCCGAATAGCAGCTTGCCCATCAGCGTGGTCGCCGCCAGCGAGCAAATCATGCCCACGAAGATTCCAGCGCAGGTTAACCATCCTGCCTCTTTCAAAATGAGCGCGTACACGCTATTTGGCTCCGCGCCCAGCGCCATTCGTACCCCGATCTCGCGCGTCCTTTGGCTCACCGAGTAGGCGATCACCCCATACAGCCCCACGACGCCCAGCAACAATGCCAGAACCGCGAAACCTCCCACCAGCCAGGCTGAGGAACGGTGCATGTACGCCGAAGTCGAGTGGCCGATCCGGTCGCGCATGCTGCGAACGTCGAACGTGACGATGTTGGGATCGATCTCGCGAATCAACGCCGTCAACGCAGGAAGTGTGGTCTGCTCGGACTGCGACGTTCGAACCACCAAGGACATATACGTGCCCGGATTCTGATTGAACGGAAGATACTCGGCCGGCCAGATTTCTGCTTCGAGCGAGCCTTCCCGAATGTCGTCCACAATTCCAACGATCTGCCTCAGCGATTTAGGCGTCAGCTCGGTATCGCCGATGACTTTGCCGATCGGGTCCTCGCCGGGAAAATATTTCTTCGCCAGAGCCTGATTGATGATTGCGACTTTGGGCTTGGTATCATCCTCGGTCTCGGTAAAGTAACGGCCACGCAGCACTTTCGCGCCGATGGCCGCGAAGTAGCCGGCGCTCACTTCCCGTTCATTCACTTCATTGTGCTGGCCATTGTAGGGACGGCCCACGAATCGGATCCAATCCGTGTTGCCGTTGAAGCTTACCGGGAAAACACTCGACGTTCCGGCCGATGTTACTCCAGGCAGACTCAAGACGCGATTCATGATCTGCCGCGCCAGCGCCACAGACTGCGGATCCTTTCCATAGGTGGAATCGGGTGCGCCAATCATCAGCGTCGCCATATGGTCGGGCTGAAATTGAAGATCCACATGCAGCAGGCGATAGAGACTCTGGCCCAGCAAGCCCGCGCCTACCAGCAACACCATGGCGGTGGCAAGTTCCACAACAACAAGTTTCGAACCTAGACGGCGCCAGGTATTTCCCGCCGAACCTCGGCTTCCTTCGCCGAGCCCTTCGCGCATCTCCGCGAAAGAGAGACGCAGCGCGGGCGTTCCGCTGAACAGCACTGCGGCGAGCAGCGCGATTCCGCATCCGAATAGCGCTACGCGAAGATTCAGCCCCAGGCCCTGCAGGAACGGCATCCCGGCAAGCATGCCCGCGGGGATCAAACGCGTGAGTAGCTGCATGGCCCACGACGCCGACGCCAAGCCCAGCAAACTTCCGGCTGCGACCAAAACCAGACCCTCGGTCACAAACTGGCGGATCAATCGCACGCGCGAGGCGCCCAGCGCGCTTCGTACGGACATCTCCCGCCGGCGGCTTTCGGCGCGAACCAGCAGCAAGCTGGCGACGTTCACACATGCGATCAGCAATAGCAATCCGGCGCCGCCCAGCAGCACCAGCAGGATCGGGCGGATTGTCCCCACGATTACTTCACTCAGCGGCAGCACCAGTGCACCCTGGCCGTGATTGGAATCCGGATACTGCTTTTCCAACTGAGCTGCTATCAATGAAGTATCCGCTTGCGCTGCCTGAATCGTGACGCCATCCTTCAAGCGCGCGATGCCGAAGGAATTGTGGCAGCTACGCCGCTTCTCGCAGGATCCGGTGCCGTCCTCCATGGCCCAAAACTCCGCCAAACCCTGCGGGGCGAAATGAAAATCCACGGGCAACACGCCGATGATGACGTAGGGGTTGTTATCCAGAGTGACACTGCGGCCTATCACATCGGATTTCCCGCCGTACCGTTTCATCCACGAATCGTGACTGAGCATCACCGTGCGAGGCGCGCCTGGCCGGTCCTCGCCAGCATAGAAATCGCGGCCAAGGGCGGGCGCAACGCCTAGCGTGCGGAAAAATCCGGCGGATATTTGGACCGCGGGCGCCGGTTCCACGCCCGAGGGCGTGGTCAGGATGTAACCGCCGCCATGGTAAAGCTCGAGCGACTTAAAGACTTTGTTGAGCTTCTTCCAATCCACGTAGTCGAGATAGGAAAGATTGCATCGCGGGCAAAGATCGATGTGCTCATATACGCCCAACAAGGTCGCGGGATTCCGGTACGGCAGCGGCTTAAACAGCGCCGCGTCCACAAATGCGAAAATCGCTACGCTCGCGCACATACCGAGCGCGAGCATCAGGATGGCCGTCGAAGTGAATCCGGGATTTTTCCGGAGCTGCCGCAGCGTGAAGCGCAGATCCTGCGTCAAGTTGTCAATCAGATTCCATCCCCGCATGTCGCGACACTCCTCTTTCCTTTGTTCCAAATCTTGGAAAGCCTTGAGCGCGGCCCGGCGCGCCTCCTCGCGGCTCACCCCGGCCGCCACGTTTTCTTCAATCTGCCGCTCCAGGTGATATTGCAGCTCCTCGTCAAGATCCTGCTCCACCTTCGCGCGCGAGAAGAGTGATCGAAACCGCATATAGAGAATACTGGCCAAACGCATCGCGGTTACCTTCTCTCAAGCTTTCCCGACCACCAGCGCGATCGCGGTGGACAAGCGTTCCCACTGCGCCGCTTCCTGGTCCATCGCTTTACGCCCGGCTCTTGTCAGGGTGTAGTACTTGGCACGCCGATTGTTCTCGCTGATCGCCCACTTTGAGCTGATCCATCCGTTCTGCTCGAGTTTGTGCAGTGATGGATAAAGCGCGCCTTGCCCCACTTGCAGCACATCGCCGGAGATCTGCCGGATGCGTTGCGCAATCGCCCAACCGTGCATCGGCTCCAACGCGATCACCTTTAGCACCAGCAGGTCCAACGTGCCTTGCACCAGATCGGTAGGTTTGCTCAAGAAGCTCCTCTCAGTAACTGACAACAGTATACCTGAAGCGCTACCGAACCGCGACCGTGAGGGAGTTCCCATGGGCCATGGAGGCGCGCCGTAGCGCACGCACTCATGCGGGCCGCGTTCACACTCCTGTGAACGCTAGGGTTCGGTCGCCACCGGTGTTCGCAAGAGTGCGAACACGGCACGCATGAGTGCGTGCGCCACAAGCGGGTCCCTTAGAATCAATATTTCTGAACAGACGTCTTCAAGGGAGTCGGTGCCTTGCCTGAGAGAGTCAGTGTACTTCACGCGGACTGGAGCGCCACCAAAGATTCCTTGATGGTCGGAACATTCCCTGCCTCGATATCTTTCCTGCGGATCTGGTGAAATTTAGTCAGAATCCCGTTGGCCTTCGAAAGCGCCGTGATTCTCTCCGCGAAGGCGTCGAGCGTCGCGCCCGGGATCGCATACAGCGCGATGTTTTCAGAAAGCACATCCAGATAAGCCCGAGCGCCGCAGCATCCCAAGCTCAGCGCCGAACGTCCCGTATTCCTCGCCTGTGGAATAACCGCGCACGCCGGACGCCCCATGGCGGGAGGCAGTCCGTTCTCCAATTGCTGCGAGGCTTCCGAGAGAATCAATGTCTGGTCGGCGCGCACCAGCAGCAATACGACATCTGGATCGAGAGGGATCTCCGCCAGCGGGCCGTAAATCACATATTTCGGCTTGGATGCGAGTACCGGAATCATCTGCAGGTCCTGTTCGCGAACGTAAGTCAAATCGGCAAAGACCTTCAGCGCGTCCATGAGATCGGTATTCGACGCCGGGCTCATCTCGAGATTATGCGTGTACTGCCCGATCGCGCAGGAACTATGATCGCTAGCCGATGTCGCAAACACTCGGGCTCCAGCCTCCTGCCAGAAGCGGCAACCGGCGGGAATCGGTCCGGACCACGCTTCGACACCGGCTGGAACGCTATCGGTCAGGCAAACCGCGATAGGAGGGTGAGAGAGCCCCAGATCCTGAATCAGGGCGCTGGAAATTTCGGAATGAGATGGCATACGAACTAAGATAACAGTCGTCTAGCATACACCGCCGACCGAGATAGACTGTAAGGATCTTGCCGCCGCGATTCGCCGCATCTCTCCTCATCGCCACGCTGACCCTTCTCTGCCAGACTGGACGCTATCAGGAACCCTACCGCCCGCAGTTCCATTTTTCTCCCGCCCGCAATTGGACCAACGATCCCAACGGCCTGGTCTACTTCGAGGGCGAGTATCATCTGTTCTTCCAATTCAATCCGTTCGGCGATCGCTGGGGTCACATGAGTTGGGGCCACGCCGTCAGCCGCGATTTGGTTCGCTGGCGCGAATTGCCGGTCGCTCTTCCGGAAGAGAACGGCATCATGATCTTCACCGGCAGCACGGTAGTGGATCAACACAACTCGAGCGGATTCTGCGCCGGCGCGAAACCGTGTCTCGTCGCCATCTACACCGCATACACTCCCGAGGCCGCATCTCGACCATCCCTCCAAACTCAGAACCTTGCCTACAGCAACGATCGCGGACGCACCTGGACCAAGTACGCTCAGAATCCGGTCCTCGATCTTCACATGTCGGATTTCCGCGATCCCAAAGTATTGTGGTCCGATCGCGCCCAGCGGTGGGTGATGGCTGTCTCGCTTCCGAACGATCACAAAGTTCGTTTCTACGGATCCTCCGATCTGAAGCATTGGCAGACGCTGAGTGATTTCGGTCCCGCGGGCGCCACCAGCGGCCAGTGGGAATGTCCCGAGCTTTTCGAATTGCCGGTAGACTCGAAACCCGGCCAGACGCGTTGGGTGCTGAAGGTGGGACTGAATCCGGGAGCATTGCAGGGAGGATCGGGCGAGCAGTATTTCACCGGTCAATTTGATGGCACGCGCTTTGCGAATGACAACCCATCCACCCTCACTCTCTGGACCGACTACGGCAAGGATTGCTACTGCGCACTGACATTCAATAACCTGCGTGACACTCAATCTCCGGTTATGATCGGTTGGATGAACAATTGGCAGTACGCCGCCGACGTCCCCACCAAGCCCTGGCGCGGACAAATGACGGTGCCGCGCAAGCTCGCGTTGCGCACCACGCCGGAGGGACTCCGCCTGGTTCAGAATCCGATCGATTCTCTAGAACAACTTCGACGACCATTGCAGCCGGGAAGTGACAGCTTCGAACTGCGAGCAACCGTGCCACTGGGGAATGCGAAGGAAGTTGGCTGGAAGCTGCTGGCCGCCGGCGGAACGTTCACGCTAGTCGGATTCGATCGCGAAAAACAGCAGCTCTTCGTCGACCGCACGCACTCCGGCGACACATCGTTCAATAAGGATTTTCCTGCCCGCACTACCGCGCCCCTTCAGCTCGATGGCAGCGAACTTCGATTGCGCGTGCTGGTAGATCGAAGTTCCATCGAAGTCTTCGCCGATGATGGACGAATCGCCATCACGAATCTCGTGTTTCCACCGCAAAGCGCACGCGGCATTGAATTCTACTCGAAAGGCGGCCAACCTGGCGCGGTCAAGTCCGAACTCTGGACCATGGGCTCAATCTGGTGATCACTCCATGAAAATAAATTCCTATCTGCTGAGAAGCACCGGAGTAGCCGCGCTGGGCGGCTTGCTGTTCGGCTTCGACACCGCGGTGATCGCCGGCGCCACGCATGCGCTGACGGACGCCTATCAGCTTTCGCCCGCCGCGCTTGGTCTCACGGTGGCTAGCGCTCTCTGGGGCACCATCCTCGGAGCGCTGTTTGCCGGAATCCCCGGTGATCGCTATGGACGGCGCGATAGTCTGCGCGTGATGGCCATCTTGTACGTCATCTCCGCGCTGGGCTGCGCATTCGCGTGGGATTGGTATTCGCTGGTATTCTTCCGCCTCATTGGCGGCCTCGGTATTGGTGGGTCTTCCGTGCTGGGACCGATGTATATTGCCGAGATTGCTCCTGCAAAATGGCGCGGCCGCCTGGTTGGCTTCTTTCAGTTCAATGTAGTCGCGGGTATTCTGCTGGCTTATCTCTCGAACTACCTGATGGGCCTCGGGGGGTTCGGTGCCGCGGAATGGCGCTGGAAACTTGGAGTGTCGGCCGCGCCCGCCATCCTTTTCTTCCTGCTGCTATTCGGTATTCCGCGGAGCCCGCGCTGGCTAGCAAAGAAAGGCCGCACGGCGGAAGCGCGCGACGTGCTGCTACAGATCGGTGAAGAGAACGCCGAAGGCGAGCTCCAGGACATCGTAGCGTCCATTGACGCCGACCATGGCCACGCGGACGAACCCCTCTTCCAGCGGAAGTACCTGCTCCCGATTTTCCTGGCCGTTTCCATCGGCATGTTTAACCAGCTCTCGGGGATCAATGCCATCCTTTATTACCTGAACGATATCTTCGCGAAAGCTGGATTCAGCAAAGTCTCGGGCGACCTGCAAGCTGTAGCGATCGGCGCCACCAATTTGCTGTTTACGATGATCGCGATGTCGGTCATCGACAAACTCGGCCGCAGGACGCTGCTCCTGGTCGGCGCGGTAGGTACGGCAATATGCCTGGCGGGAGTGGCATTCATTTTCTCCACCGCCCAACACGAGGACTGGCTGGTTTGGCTGCTGGTAGGCTACATCGCATTCTTCGCCTTCTCGCAAGGCGCGGTGATCTGGGTTTATCTCGGCGAAGTTTTTCCCAATCGCGTGCGCGCCAAAGGCCAGAGCCTGGGCAGCACTACGCATTGGGTCATGAACGCGGCCATCTCCGGTGTGTTTCCGATCCTCGCCAAACGCTCCGGCGCGGTTCCGTTCATGTTCTTTTCGGCGATGATGGTGGTGCAGTTCTTCGTAGTGTTGTCGCTCTATCCGGAAACAAAAGGTGTTTCGCTCGAAGAGCTGCAAAAAAAACTGGGCATCGCTTGATTCCACAAGACGCCCCATGGCGCACGCACTCCTGCGTGCCGCGTTCACACTCCTGTGAACGCTTGGGTTCGGCCGCTACGGGTGTTCGCAAGAGTGCGAACACGGCACGCAAGATTGCGTGCGCTACCGCGCGTCCTCAACAAAGCGGGACCACGATCACTCATACCGCAGCGCCACCATCGGATCCACCTTACTCGCCCGCCGCGCCGGCAAGAAGCTGGCGATCACAGTAACCAGCGCCAGCACCGCCGTGGCGGCGATCATTGTCACAGGATCCCGCGCGGTAAGCCCATACAAAAAGCTACTGACGAATCGCGTCACGCCAAACGCAACCGGCAGACCGATCACGGCTCCCAGCAACACCAGCACCACGGCGTCCCGCAGGATCAACCACAGCACATTGGTCCGCTGCGCGCCCAGCGCCATCCGGATCCCGATCTCCCGAGTGCGGCGAGTAGCGGTGTGAGCCATCAGCCCGTACAATCCTATGGCAGCGAGCAACAGCGCGAGCGAACCAAAGAAACTCGACAGCGTCGCGATCAGCCGCTCCTGCGAAATGTGATTGTTCAACTGCTGCTCCATGGTCACTGTTTCTCTCACCGGGATCGCGCTATCCAGATTGCGTACCTCGCGCCGCACTCCTTCGATCAATGGCTTCGCGTCGCCGGTGCTTCGAATGCAAAGGACCCTGTCGCCGGCGCCCTGCCGCCAACTGGACACGCAGATCATGCTTTCCACTGCCTCGCGCAATCCAAAGTACTTGGTATCCTTCACGACACCGACGATCTCGTAGGAATCCTCGATATTGAATTTGTCGCCCATGGAAAAATGCTTGCCGAGCGCATTCTCATTGGGGAAGAATGTCTTCGCCATGGTCTGATTGACGATCGCGACCTTGGGCGGACCGGGCGGCTCGGGCGGCTCTTTGCCGGGCGGATAAGGCTTCTCCGGCGGATCGGGAGAAAAAGCCGGATTATCCTGATCGCGGAAGTCGCGGCCCTGCAGAATCGATATGCCCAACGTCTCGAAATAATGCGGGCTCACCGCGTTGAAGTCTAAGTAAGGCTTTTCGTCCGGCTTCCAGGGATGCCCCTCCACAACGATTCCCGAATTCCAGCGCGAGCCTTGCAACGGCGTGAGCATCGCCAGGCTGGCCACCCGAACGCCCGGCAGTCTCGATGCCGCGCTCAGCAAGCGGTCTTCGAAAGTACGAATGCGTTGCCCCTTATACCCGATTGATCCGGCGGAAGTCTCCACCATCAAAACGTTCTCACGCACGAATCCAGGATCCAGATCGCGCAGGTTCTCAAGGCTCCGCACGAACAATCCAGCTCCCACCAGCAGCAATAACGAAAGCGCCACCTGTACAATCACCAACGCTTTCCGTAAGTCCAATCGCGCGAACCGCTGCGAGAAGTCGCTCTTCAAAGCCGATACCACGTCCGGCCGGGTAGCTTTGAGCGCGGGCACGATGCCGCAGATCAAACCAGTGAGCAGAGAAACCGCAAACGAGAAACCGAGTAACCGCGCATCGGGTGTCAGATGCAGATCCAGCGGGAACGTTCCGGTCGGTAGCAGGCTCAGCAGCACCCGTTCGCTCCAATATGCGAAAACCAGGCCAGCCAGCCCGCCGATCACCGCCAGAATCACCGCTTCGGTGACCAATTGCGAAATGAGGCGCCAGCGCCCGGCGCCAATCGCCACTCGAATCGCAATTTCCTTTCGCCGTGACGCCGCGCGGGCCAGCAGCAGGTTAGCCACGTTCGCGCACGCGATCAGTAAAACCAAACCCACCACCGCGCCAAGTACTGCAAGTGGCTTCGAAAACCGGTTTCGCAGATACGAATAGCCGCCGCTTCCCGCGAGCAGCACTGCCTGATTTCTCAGCTCGTGCTCTTTCTTGTCGAACTCCGGAGTGGGCCGCCGTTCGGGGTCGTTCTGCTCAATCTGCTTGAACAAGACATCGACGTCCGCAGTCGCCTTCTGCATGCTGACTCCCGGCTTCAAGCGCGCGAGCGGAGTCAGCCACCAGTAGTGGCGTGTGTTCCAATTGCGGGCATTGGCATCCACTTGCTGCAGCATCATGACGGGCACGAATAAGCTGGTCGAGTTCCCAACGCTGGTCCCTACGAAGCCCTGCCTGGATACGCCGATGATGGTGAACGGAGAGCCATTGAGCGTGATTTTTCTGCCCAATACGCGCGGATCGCTGGCGAACCGATTCTTCCAGAAATCGTAGCTGAGGATCGCGACCGGGTGAGCGCCCGGCGTCTTGTTGTCATCCGGAGTAATCAGCCGTCCGATGGCCGGCGTCACACCCAGCACTTGGAAATAGTTGCCGGAAACCAGAGTCCCCGGCACCAGTTGGCTCCCTCCGTGCGCGCCCTCGTCCGGGATTGTCATACTAAACGCGCCGCCCCCTCCGCCCGAAACCAGAACGCCCGAAAACACTTGATTATGATCGCGGACGTATTCGTAGTCGGGATAGTTAAACCCGACGCTGGGTTCCTTGGGATTGCGCGCGATCACAACCAGTTCCTGCGGCGATGAGACCGGCAGCCATTTGAGAAGCACCGCGTCCACGATGCTGAAAATGGCGGTGTTAGCCCCGATCCCGAGCGCCAGCGACAATACAGCCACCGCGGCAAAGCCCGGATTCTGAAGCAGGACGCGCAAGGAGTAGCGGAAATCCTGTAGCAGCATAAGCACACTATAGACGAAACCAGAGGGCCGTCCGTTGGCAACTAATCCGGCTCGTTTTCCGTCGCGTCGGCAGGGCGCAATCCCAGCCGTTCGAGCACTCGTCGCACTTTCTTGGGTGAAATCGATAGCCGCTTGGATACTCGCGACACCTTGCGGCCTTCCTGCTCCCATACTTTCGGAATCACGATGTCGGCGAAATCCTCTTCAAGTTGCTGGAACGTCTTGTCGCCTACCTGTCCGTGGGACCATGCCAGCAACGTCGCATTCATATCGGCGCCCTCCAGCACGCGGCCTTTCAGGATCTGGAAATCCTCCCAAACATGATCGTGGATTCCCGGCTCCAGAAATGCCGCCGCCTGATTCATGGATTCCCGCGCAGCATCGCGGGCGTTGAAGAAATGATTCGAGAGCGTCAACCCTTGCCAGGTATGTACACGCGCCAGCAGCCGCCGGTTTTGCGTGTGCTTGGCCATCTCCACGGCGTCGCGTGCGTAGTCCAGGGCGGCCTGCGCGTGGCTCCGCGCATCCAGGCGCTCTTCAATTCCTTCTTCCACCCGGGCATTTTCCACCGCGCATTGGAGAATTCGCGCCCGGGCCATCAGAATCAGATCCTGCTTCCCCTCACCGCAGATGTAGGCACCGTCAGCTTGCTCGCCCGCCAGATCCAGTTGACCTTCATCCAGGTACAGATATCCGCGATTCAGGTGAACGGTTCCCATGCCCCGATGATTGGGATGCTGCTCATAGATTCGCGCCGCCTGATCCAGATTTTGCAGAGCCTCCTGCCGGAGCTGCTCCATTTTTTCCCGATAGAGCTGCGGAGTTGCGGGTCCAGTGGTTCCGCTCTTGCGCCGATGCGCAGCGTCCGCGTCGATTTTTTTCCGGAACTGCTGCGCCAGCAAACGCTGCACATGCGCCATATTAGCCAGCGTCCGCGCCAGATTGCGATGCTCCGGGTCGCGCTTCTGGAACAGTTCGATGGAACGTGTGAAGTGCTCGATGGCCGGTCCATAGCGGCCCTCGCGCCGCAGAATCCGGCCGTAAGTGGATTCGATATTTCCCAACGTAACGTAGTCGTCGGTTTGGCTGAGCACCGCGTGGGCTTCCGAGAGCGTCTGGAACGCCTCTTTCGGCCTGCCTTCTTGAAAAAGAATCCAGCTCTCGAGCACGCGCATTACCGCCGCCATCGACGATTGCCCGCATTGCAGGGCGAGATCGCGGCCCTTGGTGGCATGCCTTAAAGCGTGATCGTATTCGCCCCTCTTACGTTGGCAGCGTGCTTTCCAGTAGTGTGCAATGGCCACCAGCTCCGGGTCATTCACATCGTCGGCCAGCGTCAAAACTACGTTTAGATGGCCAATCGCGGCTTCGGCTTCTTCTTGGGACATCGCCAACATCGCTTCCGCCATGCGGAGATGCGCGTAGCTCAATAGCGGCAGTCCGGATCGCGATTCTTTGCTGTAGCAGGCCAGCAGCCGCTTCACCAAGTCAGAATCGCGATAGCCGATGTCCACCCATTGCGCCAGATAGCCGAGAAACGCCGGAGCATTACGCGAGAATGCATCGAACGAGTCAAAAAGAGCTGCGTGTGAGTCGAGAAGAGCAAAGCCGTCCGAGATGCGGCGCTGGGCGACGCAATCTTTCAGTTCCGCCAGCAGTTGATCGGGAATCGCGCTCAATCAAGCTCATTGTACTGCTCTGCACATTCGCTTGAGAGTACGGAGCGCTTCTCAAGTTCTAGCGCTCCGAAATCCAACGCGGGGCATCGCTAAATACCGTGATCTTCGGGCGTATACTGAATCTAATATGCGCGCGAAGCCTATTTTAGTAACAATAGTTGTGGGCGTCATTTCTGCTTTCGGCCAGACCGTTACGAAGGTGCCGAATAAACTCGGGCTCGATGTCGCATCCGTGAGTATCGACGCCGAAGCCTTTCGCGCGAAAATCGTCGTTCGTAACGCGAGCGGCAAGCTGATTACGGCCTACAGCATCTCGTTGGTTTCGTCATATTCCGACGAAGAAAAGTTGAGTGGCGCGAGAAGCATCGATTACTTCAAAGGCCTTGGCCTGGCGCGTATCATTCCGGCAGGGCCCGGAACGGACTCGAATAATCTCGATGCACTTATGCCGGAAATGACCCGCGAATCAACCTTCTTGTTCGACAAGCCGCACACTGAGAGTGCACAACTGGTTGGCCTCCGCGTGGAAGTGGCCGGCATCATCTTCGACGACGAGACCATGGTGGGCAACACGGAGGGCTTTACCAGCATGGTCGCGGTGAGGGACGAAGACAGCCGCGAAGTCCTGCGCTGGTGCCCCGATGTAGCGCGGTTCTCCGATGGACCGCTGCCAAGAAAGGTGGTTGAGGAGATGCTGGCAGCCCACGGACCGAAGCCGGATCCACAACAACAGGTCGTCAAGGGTCCTGGCGATGGTGTGCGCGTAGATTTCTGGAACATCTTTGATTACGGACTTACCTGGCAAAGCGACCGGACAGCGACTCTAAAGCCGTACGCCTTGGATATCCTCGATGCGATGTGCGCCAATGCCAAGCAGCACCTCGAGCGAAGGGCGGCGCAGCAACTAACTCAGAGTCAATCCAGATAACTGTACGCCGCGAGCGTAAGGAATTCCGGAAATTCCACGCCGGTCATCAGCTTCTCGAGCAAATCCGCCGCCAAGCGGAAGGAGCCGTTGCTGAACGATCGCGGCCCGCGTTCGTGTGCCATTTTCGAGACTTGCTCAGCAATCATTTCCTGCACCAGTTTGTCAGTGAGCTTGCGGCCGTCCGCGAGCTTCGCCCCAAACTCCACCCACTGCCACACCTGGGCGCGGCAGATTTCGGCGGTGGCAGCGTCTTCCATCAGATTGTAGATGGGAACGCAGCCCTGGCCACCCAGCCAGGCTTCCAGATACTGCAGGCCCACATCAATGTTCCAGCGCACGCCGGCCTCGGTGATCTCGCCTTCAGGAACCGCGAGCAGATCCTTGGCATTTACGCTGACATCGTCGCGTTTGCGAGCGATCTGGTTCTGCTCCGGCATGTGTCTGTCGAAGATCTCCTTGGCGATCGGCACCAAGCCGGGATGGGCCACCCACGTTCCATCGTGCCCGGCGCGCACTTCGCGCAGTTTGTCCTGGCGAACTTTTTCGAGAGCCTGCTCGTTCGCCACCGGATCGCTCTTGATCGGAATCTGCGCCGCCATTCCTCCCATGGCATGAATGCCGCGACGGTGACAGGTCTTGATCAACAACTGCACATAGGAATGCAGAAAATGGCGATCCATGGTGACGAGCGAGCGGTTCGGAAGCACGAACTCGGGCCGCTTGCGGAATTTCTTGATGAAGCTGAAAATGTAGTCCCAGCGGCCGCAATTCAACCCGGCCGAATGCTCTCGCAGTTCCCACAGGATTTCATCCATCTCGAAAGTAGCGAGTATGGTTTCAATCAGCACCGTCGCCCGAATGGTTCCACGCGGGATGGACAGCCGCTCCTGGGCGAAAAGAAACACGTCGTTCCACAGCCGCGCTTCCAGATGGCTTTCGAGTTTTGGCAGATAGAAATACGGACCTGTCCCCCGCTTGAGAAGCTGCCACGCATTGTGGAAGAAGAACAGCCCGAAGTCGAACAGCGATGCCGAAATCGGTTGCGAATCCACCAGCACATGCTTTTCCACCAGGTGCCAGCCGCGCGGCCGCACCATTAATGTCGCGGTCTGTTCAGCCAGCTCGTACTTCTTGCCCTCGGGACTCACCAAGCGAATGGTTCGGTTCACCGCGTCGCGCAGGTTGATCTG
>PMUN01000420.1 GCA_003166875.1 Bryobacterales bacterium
CGGATCGTCCTCGATCATCTGCCTTCTCTTTTCACTGAACCTGATCGAGAACAGGCTAGGCGAACGCTACTCGGAATCTGAAGATGGCACGCTAACGAGTCGGCCCCTGGCGTTCGCTACCCTCGTGTTAATGGAACACCTACAAGAAATCTCGTTGGCTTGGAATACGGTCCTGAAGATTGTCGCACTGACCGGGATGTTGTCCGCTGGTCTCGCAGCTTTCGGAATGTGGCTTGTCCTTCGACTGACAAAGCCCTTGGACAGCTACACAGAGGAGTTCGCTAAACAAGTGGCACGGCATCAGAACTTGGACAAGCTCGTCGAGGAGACCCGGCATTTGACTGATGCGGCTGAGAAGATCAAGGCCGAACTTTCCCATGAAACTTGGGATCGCCAAACTCGCTTGCTTGCCAAGCGGGACCTTTACGTGAGCATCGCTGAAGCGTTAGGAGAATTGCGGAATTCCTACATTCACACAAAGGGGATGGAACGCCTTCGCCTTCGAGGGGCCTCGTCCCGTCCAGATGGGACAGTCTTCGAGGAAGAACGGAAGAGAAAGGTTCGAGGATTAGAAGAGGCTACTGAGAAGTGGCATCATGCAACGGATGCGGCTCCGCTAATCATCCCTGATGAGCCGTACAAGCCGCTGCGAGAGTTCGTGCCCCGCCAAGTACGCTTTGGCACCGCTTGGTGGGAAAAAGATTGTGATTACAACATTGCCAAGGTGCAATGGGCGCTCTATCACTTCCAGGTGGCGGCGAGAGCGGACCTCGGGTTTGCGCCGATGGTGTGGAAGCCGGAAATATTTACTTCGCCGCCGCCAGAACCAGATTCGTCAGGAGAGGAATCATAGGAATGAACAACGGCGACTTGAGATTCGAGGAGCGCCCCGTTGGGTCTCGGATCGGCATGAGGGGCCCAAAGCTCGTGGAAAGTGCCGTGAGCGATTCGAAGCCGACCAACCCGTAATGTATGGGAACGGTCACATTACAGCAGCCTTTTTGAAAGGCCATCGAGATTGAGGCGTGTGACTAAAAGCTGTTCCAGAAAGTTCGGCGACGGTCTGGAAGACTGCTTTCAGCCGGGTGGTCAGATTCTCTTCGACACTATAGTCGAACCGAGAGGAAGCAAGCCAGCGCCTACGTCACGACAATCGTGGACTCACCCTTAGCTGCGTCGAACCAATCGTCAGCGCAGGACACAGCCACCCTTATAGAAAGCGTGTAGGTGCCAGGAGTGGTGTACGTGTGTTTGCCATATACTTCCCGGTTGTCTTTTCCATACAGGTATCCGGTTTCCCATCCCGTTGATGGTTCCCAAAATAGGTTCACGGCTTGAGCGGTAAACGATTTGTCACCACAAAACGAGACTACAGCAAGCGGTCCACTGATCTCAGTTCCCACAGTCGCATTAACGGTGGTTCCGGTAATGTATCCTGCGGGCGGCGGGGATGAGATTTTCTTGGGTCGAAAAGTGCTATCCATTACTGATTTCCTCTTTCGAGCATCTGCCGGCCATCCGTACCAGTTAGCTGCTTAACTCTACCACAAGCTTCTCGGTGCCTAAGAGTTTTCTCTGGTTATGGATCGTCAAGGTTTCGGTGTCGAGCCGCAATATTGCCGCTCGGTAAGCGGTATCGGTCTGCAATACGTCTTTTGTTTAAGTCCGAGTTCCCCCCTGATTGGCGCTGCCGCAACAGAGAACTGGGTTGCATCTGATGGTGCCCATTACCGGCCACGGATGGTCTTTCATCCATGAAACTGCTGCCACGAGGGGTGTCCCATGCAGAAGTAAGCCAACTGAGCAGGTATGCTGAATGGCAAAAGGACGGAAAACCAGAATCCTAACCGAAATGTGATTCGCCGGAATTTGTCATAATCCGAAGGCTGTATAATGCCTTCCGACAACCGGCCCAGGAAATAGCACACATTGGCGACTGCAATCGTTAACAGGTAGCCGATTCCATCAATAAGAATCGTGGTGGGCATCGCATGGGGATGAGATTTTGACGGAATCGCACCGATTGAAATTCTCCAAGAAACCACGGCGATCTGAACAGCAAACGCCAGTGGTCCAGCGATCAGCAAACCGATGTTATAGCGGAGCCGCCTGCGGCCCCACCATTCCTTTGCGGAAACTAGTGGTGGTGCCCCGTGCCGAACGCTGTGGTTATGTTCGTCCTCTTCAATCTCCCGTACTTCATTCTCCCGTACAAAAAGAAGCGGCGGCATCATTCAGTGCTCTCCATACGGTCGGATGGTATCGTCCTCATCTTGCTTCAGTCTGCGCCCTCGAAAAGGTGGTGTCAATGGATCCACCTAGCCTTCGCCAGATCGCTCAGAACCTTCTGCGACTGCTGGCGGGACATCCGTTCGCCTTCGTGATCGGAGCCGACGCCTGGGGAATGTGGACAGTGAAAGTTCCGATAATAAATCCTGGTTTTCCGTTTTGGGAAAACCGCCGCTCCAAAAGAAGTACACTTATGAGACATATGAAGCACATTCGCATATTTGCGCTGACATTGACGGTGTTTGCTTTCTGGTCGTTGTTGCCCGCTCAGGCTCAGACCCGACGCCACGTCGGTCCTGCTCGACTTTATCCAACTCCACGCTTTACACCCGGTAAAGCGGCTACTCTGAGCGTTGATGATTTGAACCGTCCCTACAAGTGTAAGAGCGGACCCTGCACATATTCTAAGTTTCACCGACCGGGATTGAAAGCAAGCACGAAGCGAGACGTGTACGAAACGTATGGATACGAACCCGACGATCATCCTTCCGGCGAAGTCGATCATGTGTATCCGCTCTGTGCGGGTGGCAGCAACGACAAAGCAAACTTGTGGTTTCAGCCTGAAGAAAATCCCTGGAAGGGACGGAACTNNCGGCTTCAAAGAAAAAGATGCTCTTGAGGCGTGGGTTTGCCGACAGATCAAGGCTGGCGAACTAGAACCGCAGCAAGCGTATTCCAGGCTCGTCGGAGACTGGGTTAGCTATTACCTGGAGATTGATCCGCAAGGACTCGGTGATGATGACGACGATGAGAAGGTTCAGGATGATCCAGCGAGCGTTTCATCGTTGAAAAACCATGTTCCAACATCAACGTCCTTGTCTTACCGGCCACCGCATCCGTGGAGAGTCTTGTTGTCGGACTTCAGGTACAATTTGCCCCTAAAGTGATCTAGGCACGGGCAGGCCCAGATCCGCTCGCTCCAAGGTTCGAGCGGGCGGCTTTTGGATCGAACTTCCTGTCCGCTTGTATGGGCATCAGCAATCGGGTGGGACAACGCTGTTCTCCAACACATCGCTTTGCGTCGTCACTGTAATCACCGTAATCGCACTTCCGAACCCGACGACCCTGGCTCTGGACGACTCGCCTCAACCTTCATCGAGTGACCTTCGCCCACATGATTGCGGTGACAACAGTGATTACGACGCTTACAGTTTTCCGATTCATTCGGCCTTCATGATTGAACTGGGAACCGAATAAAAGTACCCCAACTGACCCTGGATGCGCTCCTGTTTCTTTTTGCGATTCGGCCCTGACGTGTTTAAGAACCCAGCATGTTCCAAAGCGTCGGCAACGGATTCTGGATCGGCTCCAGCGCATACGAAGTCACGGAACACATTCGGTAGGATGAGGAACCTGTCCTTCTTCTGATACCCGACCTTGCTGCCATTCAACCGAACATCGCCGCCCACAACTTCAAACTTTGCACTGTTCTCCAGAATGAATTTCTGAACCCGATCCACTGCCATCGCAACTGGGTCAAACGTTTTGTGGTGCTCCATCCAAGAAGCAAAGCATTTCTTTGCGGCCCGGAATGCTTCGCCCTTCTTCCAACCGGTGATCTTGAGTTTCGTAGCGAGTTCGCCAGCCGCAGCGACCAGGGCAAACCGTAACGCCGCCCGTGGGACCACTCCTGTGGCGTTTTCGGGCAATACAGCTTTGAGAAACGCATCCATATAGGCACGGCACCTTGTCTCCACGGCCTCAGTGTTAGATGTCAGGTGTTCGAGAAATTTCTGGAGCGGCGTCCCAAAATGATTCGCCGTCGCCGCTTTGATGCGATTCGAAAACTCTGCTGCGGTCTTCGAGGAGTGGATATCCTCAAACAACCCGTTCTCGGTGCAATCGGTGGCGATTTCCAAGAGCCGCACCTCCTGCCCGATCATCACCTTGTCACCTGCCCTAGCCATTTGCTCAGCCAAGGAAATCTCGCCGCTGGTTATGAAGATGACACGCCATGATCGCTTTGCAGGGCCCATTCGGGCCTTGCCTTGACCGTTCGCTAACATGTAGCAAATGTCTCCAACGGTTTTCGGATCGGCCTGCCCAAGCTCGTCGATCACCATGACGCAGTCGTTGTGAGCCTGTGCAACTTCTTCAAATGAATTTGCGGTGGATTTCCAATTCAGTAGGTAAGAATCTTCGCCAGGACTGGTTGCCACCTTGCCACAGGCAGAGGCCGCTACTTGGAGTGCAGTCGTCTTCCCCTTGCTTGAGCGACCACGAAAATGAAACCCGCCACCTTCGATGCCCACAACCCGCATCAATGGGGCAGCGAACGCTACCGAGGCGGCGAACAGCAATCGGCTGTTGCCCGAGCAAAGTTTGCCGACGTTGTGTTTCCAATTGCCTTGAGTGCCGAATCCGGTATTCTGGTCGCCAGAAAATACCACTTCATCTGGGCCGAAAGAACCGTAGGGCAGTACAAAGCTGTTCTTCACCCATCCCGGCATTGAGCTTGACAGCATCATTTTGTCGGATGGAGTAGAACGGAGATACTGAACCAGAAGATGACGTGAACGGCTGTGCGATGAAAGAACCAGTCCCCGATGAACTAGATCGGAGATGACGATGTTCTGGCCCTTGGAAGAAGCCATGTGATATTGCTTTTCGTGACCTTCGGGATCGGCGAAAACAAGCAGTTTGCCCCAATCATTCCCGTCTTTGTTGCGGGTGATTCCGGTCACAAGTAGTGGCGAACATACGAGAATACGTTCTTCTACTTCGTCCCGCACATCCCGGTAAAAGAGACCGTGCTTGTTGATGATGAACTCACCGGCTGTGATCTCTTTGTTTAACTTCAGTGTCTTTAGACGATACTTCATTCTATCAAATGATACAGGCCAATGTTCATCTTTGTCAATGGTACGAATGATGACGGAATCACATCAATATGTTAATCGAGTCAATGACGATGAATCTGTATCTTTTGACAACCCTGTTCATTTCATGTATCTTTGACTCATGTCCGACCAATCAACACTTAGCAACATCCAGGAGCAATTGATAGCGGCTCTTGAAAAGAGCAAAGCCGCATCAAAGACGCTTGAGGATGCAAAAGCCAAACTTGCCCCTCTCGAAACGAAAGCGGCTGAAGCGCAAGAGCACGTCACGCATTTAATGGACGAGTACAACCGGCTGACGGGCAATGTTAAGGCGAAGGGCCGCACACGAGGGAAATACAATCAGACACCGGAATCAAAGCTGGCGGCTCAGGAGAAAAGAAGTTATAGCCGTGCGGTTAACGGCGGTGCGAGTGAGGCCGAAGCGAAGAAGATTGCGAGAGAGGCCGTGAAAAAGCTGGCGGCGAGACTAGGTGTGAAGGGATAGCATTCGGCAACGCTCCGACAACGAAACGTCATCAGCCGGAGCCGGTGTTATACTTCGCTGGTGAAAAGGTCCAAGCCGTACCGCAATGGCAAGGTTCATGTTCTTTCTGAGAAGTGCTCGACCTGCATCTTCAGACCCGGAAATCTGATGAACCTAGAACCGGGTCCAGTCCGACAGATGGTGGATGATTCCCTTAAGAAAGATTCGGCCATCATCTGCCACGAGACACTAGGAAGCGCACGGGCTGTCTGTAGAGGGTTCTTCGACATGCATTGGCGGGATACGCTTCCTTTGAGGGCGGGCCGTTGCACTGAAGGTTTTGGAAGAGGTTTGACGAGGCGTGAGAATCTTCGTTGTCGTGGATAAGAAGCGCAAGATGAAAGCGATCAGCAGAGACAAATTGTGGTGACCCCAGCCAGTGGCGAGTGCGAGTTGGAACGCTACTTCTTCAATAACTTTTGAAGCATCCTCAGCAGAGCCTTGACCTCATCGCTCTCCCGGCGCTGCGAATGTAGGTAAGCGTCGAAGTGCTCGACCGCTTCCATCAGGAGCCGGATTTCGTCTGCGGTGAGATCAACCTGCATCAGCCGATTTTATCGCAGGGACCAACGTACGGCTCCGATGGAGTTGGCAACAGCCCTGTCGGTTCCTGAGCATTAGGAACTCATGTGCTAGACTTTGCCAAATATGAAGCAAAGCCGGAATCGCAGAATGTTTGGGTTCCTGATTGTGTGTGCCTACTCGATGGCATCGTTTTTGTTCATTCCGTTTCTGCCCAATAACGCAGCGAGACTTGCGGTTTCCGTGTGGGGCGCAGCATCTAACGCCGCTGGCATCATTTTGGCAATCTACTGCATCCGAATCAAAAGAGAACCGTAGGAACTGCGCCCAGGTAGTCATCTGCGATGGGCGTGGGCTGTACCCTGGAAGCATGCCTCGACGCAAAGTCTGGATGGTCTTTCTAGGCGTCTGCTTGTTGCCCTGCTTCGCAAGGGTTGTCCGTATACCCATCAAGAAAAAGTCATTGCCGCCTACGAACAGAAGCCGGATGAATGAGACTGTTTTTGCAGTTGTGCCGCCACCCGGAATCATCCGCTGGGGTTTTAGTAAAATGACGATCCCAAGTTGTTCGGGCCGGAAAACTCCCCGCCAGAAAAAACTAGATGGGACTCCGGGCCGGTCCTTAACCCGATTACAAGGTCGCTGCCTGACCCCGAGAATCAAATGAACTAGACCGACCGTACCCGTTTCTCGAACAACTCCCGGCGTCCTTCGTACTGTGAATAGTTCGGGTTCCTGATCTTGAACCACTGTTCACCATAGGCCGCATCCCGGCGCTTCGCCACGATCCCTTCAAGATCCTGTTCGCAGATCAATCTGAAAAGGTCACATCCCTCTTTCTCGTAGTGGCGGGCGTAAAGAATCCGTGGATGCTTGTTCACGACCCGGCGAAGAATGTGCTTGCGCTCGATCAATGGCAACGACCGGAGATCCCGTCCATCGAGCATCAGGCAATCGAAAGCATAAAAAACCGGATCACCACGTCGGCGCAGAAGTTCATAGAACTGCGGTCTGCCATTCTCGTCGAGCACCACGATTTCTCCGTCGAGGACTGCTTCACAGTTCAAGGATGAAAGCGACCTAGAGAGCGCCACAAAACTTTTGTAGACGTTTCCACGGCGAGAGATCAGGCGACACCGTTGACCAGTGATGTGGGCAAGCGCACGAAAGCCATCATGCTTCAACTCAAAAACGAACCTCTCGTCATCGAATGGTTGTTTGCGTCGGATTAGATCAGCGGGACGGAATGTTAACGGGGACAACTTGATTTCAGAATAGCGCTGGAAAGGTTGACGTGCCCCGATCACCTCTCAAAATGGCCGTCTCCCGGAGCCGCCAATCCGCAATACGGAAACAACTCCGACCAGTGCGGCAGTAGTTCGGCAAGTACCCATCGCTTCCGACAACGTTCGCATTCGTAGACGTAGTTCTTATCTATGATCTTGACCATCACCGATCCCTTTGGACTCCACTTGCACGAATCGCAATCCAAGTCAGGTATTTGTCCTTCCTGCACTAGGTACGCCTTTCCGCATTTCAGGCAATTCTGTGAGACAAAGCCACCCTCTCGGCTGCGAATCAAGATCATTCTGGATTCACAGCAGTTCGACCGATGCAAGCTTAGAATGAGCCTGGGTGCCTTCATGCTTTACTACAGGGTATCCGTTCCCGATACAAGTAAACCGAGACCATAGACTGTCAGTCTGCTCATAGTACGCTATGCTTGAAATCCACGTCATCCCTGCCAGTGCGGAAGTAAACGAAGATCGCCATTTGGTAACCAAGCTGTTCCTTGAAGGCCTTCAGCTTCCTCAGATCCCATTCATCGCCTTCAGGGTTGGAAGACTTCTTCACTTCGATCACGACGAAATTGTCATCGGTGTTACGGTGATGGATGATGATGTCGGGGAAAACCGTTTTGGCATCAAGATCGTCACTGCTGATGTCGTGACGTGGGGGAAGATCCAGCCGCTTCGGATCGTGATGATCCCGGTTGTATTCGCAGTCTACGTGCCACTCCGGGAATTCCCGCTGCAAGTGCTCTGCGAACTTATGCGTGATGCTTCGCTCGTTTAGATCACAGGTGAACAGGTAGCAGTCGTGCTTCAGGAGCAGTTTGATGACTTCAAGAATCCGCTTTTCGGTGTGCGCCAGATCCTGATCAGAGCTTGGTTGCATGTGCTCCGTCACTCTTCCCGTTTCGCAACCGCAACCGCTTCAGCCATCATGCGCTCCATCACCTCTTCGCCAAGGAGCGCCTTGAGAAAGATGCAAAGCTGCATCGGACGAAGGCGCAGAAGTTCGATCAGCTTTTTCAGATCCTCCTCCGACAGCGTTTCTCGATCCACGTTCACGCTGACGGTTTCGAGATCAGCAAATGCCCATTTGAGCGCCGACGCCACCCTCCACACATACCGCTTCTCCAGCGGCATGGCGGCGATCTCTTCCATGTGCGGGGTCGTGTCCCGATCTTGCATTCCTGCCTTTATCAGTCGCAGGTACGGCTGCATGTCCGGGGAGGTTGCTAGTTCGTGTGCTCCGTCTTCGCTGATGAGATCCTTGATCGGGATTGCTTTAGGCTTCTTGTCGCTCATCGTGTGCCGCCTGCATCGTGGAATCCTCAGTGTAGCGAACGGTCCCGGCGATAGAATAGCGGACGATGGCAGAATTGCTGGAGCGGATCGCAGCTAAAGGGTGCTCAATGAGACCGGACCAGCGTTGCTCAGTGTACCGTACAGCAAAGCGCAACGTACAGAAGAGCGGAACCGCCAAAACTCTTGTGTATCCGGTACAGTTTTGGTACATTCCGGGTGTCCGAAGCTTGCTTAACTAGCAAAACTAGCAACACAACATCAGCAACTTGCACATTCCAAATAGCGCCAAGACGAACAGGTTGCTCTTGTATAGCGCGTTACCGAACCGCGACCGTGAGGGAGTCGGCGCCTTTTTGCGCCGTTATGAACCATCGTAAAAAGCTATTGCTGATCGGCGCGACCACTGGATACCAAACCCGCAGCTTCGCCGATGCGGCCGAACGGTTGGGCTACGATCTCGCGCTCGCCACCGATCGATGCCACATATTGGACGACCCGTGGGGCGACCACGCGTTGGCGCTGCGTTTTGAAGATCCCGAGGGCGCCGCCCGTACGATTGCGTCAGAAACTCAAGTGGACGGAATCGTCGCGGTTGGCGACCGGCCGGCTTATATCGCCGCCCTCGCGGCCCAGTTCATGGAGATTCCGTACAATTCGCCCGACTCCGTGCTCGCCTGCCGCAATAAGTTTCTTGCGCGCGAGCGTTTTCGCGCCACGGAAATGCTGGTGCCTGAGTTCCACCGAGCAGCTCTCGCCGAAGGCCCCCATCCGGCCGCCGAAACAGCGAAATATCCTTGCGTCCTCAAGCCGCTCGGACTTTCAGCAAGCCGCGGCGTCATCCGCGCCAATAATCTGGACGAATTCGTGGCAGCCTTCCGGCGCATCCAAGCTCTCCTGGCCGATCCCGAAATCGCGCGCCTCCACGATCAGCAGGACAAATTCCTGCAAGTGGAAAGCTTCATCGAAGGCCACGAGTTTGCGCTCGAAGGCATCCTTACCAACGGGCGGCTCCGCGTGCTGGCGCTGTTCGACAAACCCGACCCGCTGGATGGCCCATTCTTTGAGGAAACCATTTACATCACGCCATCGCGCGAAAGTGCTGCGACGCAAAACGAGATTATCCGCACCACCGAATCGGCCGTGAAGGCGCTGGGCCTCGAGCACGGGCCCATCCACGCCGAGATGCGCGTGAACTCGCGCGGCGTCTGGATGCTCGAAGTCGCGGCGCGGCCCATCGGCGGCCTGTGTGCGCGCGTTCTGCCGGGACTCGAGGATCTGATTCTTCGCCATGCCGCCGGTGACGATGTTGCATCCATCGTAATGCTCGCGAGCGCAGCCGGAGTCATGATGATCCCGATTCCGCGCGAAGGAATTTACGTGGCCGTCGACGGTTTGGATGAAGCGCGCTCCACTCCCGGCCTCGAAGACATCATCATCACCGCGAAGCAGGGACAGAAGCTGGTTCCATTGCCGGAAGGGAACAGCTACCTGGGGTTCATTTTCGCGCGCGACAGTTCGCCGGATGCCGTGGAAAAAACGCTTCGCGCATCGCACGCTCAGTTGCGTTTTGAAATCGCGACGGCGCTGCCTGTGATGGGAGCTTAGCCTTTGGCTTTGGGCGGAACGTAACCCGGCGGCAGCGCGGCGCCTTCGCCGAAGAAGTAATCTTCCATTTGCTTGAGCAGAAATTCCTGGGCTTCCTGCGTGCCCAGATTGAGCCGGTATTCATTCATGATCATTTTCATCTGCTCCAGCCACAATTTCCAGGCTTCTTTGGAGACGTTTTCGTAGATGCGTTGCCCGAGTGGATGACCGTCGAAAGGGACCTCATCAAGGCCGGGCATTTCTTTCTGGAATTTGACGCAAAAAACCTTGCGTCCGCCCGCCTGCTCCTCAAATCGAGGATCCACCAATCCACCGCTGCCGCAACCCATGACGGTTCTCCTTTGCCTTGCGCATCCTTAGGATAGCAAAGCAAACCGGAATGACTCAGATTTCGTTCGAAGCAGGAACTGCTGCTGAAACCGGCTTGACAGCCTGTGCAGGTCCGGGCTTGGCAGCCGCGGCTATCTTCTTATTGTTGAGGTATTCCGAGAGCCGAAGGGGCTTGGGCGCTCCCTTTTCCATCGCGCGTTGGACCGCTTTCTGATACCGGCGCAGGGTTTCACGCCCTACGGCGTCTTTCAGATTGCAAGCTTCGATGTCCAACAAGATCTCTATCTCCCATGGCTGGAAGGTGTTACGGTTCATCGTACCCCGGAGCAGGTCATGCACCAGCTTGTTAAATCTGGCTAGAATAGCTTCGCTATCAAGAGTCTCTACAGGCATACCCAACTGACTCATCGGCAGATTCGGTGAGAATCGTTATCCCGGTATTGTTGTAGGGCAGGATGCCATCCTGCAGCGGGTTGTCAACCCGCACAGGCATCGCGCTCGCGAATCAATTCGTCCTTAGAGATCTCCCGCTTTTCGAAATCCCCTCAATCGCCATCGGCGTATTCATCAAGCGCTGTTCTCTCATCACCGGCAACACACTTCTCGCTGAGGCTCGTAATCTCACCATCGCCCGTATGCAGAATGTTTAGAGAGTGTTACCGAACCGCGACCGTGAGGGAGTCGGTGCCTGCCCCGATCTAGCAGCCCGGAAATCTTCTTCGCGCGTTACATCGGCCTGAAACGGAAAGCACCGCCCGCCCTCTCGCGCGAAAAGAATGGCGGTGGCCCGTCCATTGCCGATGGTATCCCCCGGCGTCTGGCCCGCCCCCACCACGATCGCGACTTTATCCCTCAGCCTCATCCGGAAACCCCTCAAACCCTTCTTCCAACTGGACCCCACAACAGTTCAGCGCCATCGACACCAGCGTGTACTGCCCGGCCGTGAAAATCAGATCCAGGAGCTGCTCCGTGTTGTAGCGCCCAGCCAGCGCCTTCCAAGTCGCATCACTGATAAACGAGTCAGCATGCAACTCGTCCACAGCCCGCAACAGCGCAGCTTCGAAAGTATCCCATCCGGGAGCATCCGGCCCCACCGCGACTCGCCGAATATCTTCAGAGCCGAGGCCCACCTGCTTTCC
>PMUN01000031.1 GCA_003166875.1 Bryobacterales bacterium
CCGCCCCTATGCCGATCAATGGCTAATATCAGTTCGGGATTGGTCGGGACTTGCCGCGGTCTTTTCGAGGATCCGTCGTCGCTCTGGCTAGGGCGTGTGCAGACCCCCTTCGCGCTCCTGTGCCGAGGCAAACGTCCCACGCTCGATGTTCCGTTCATCCACCGTAGCGAGCCAAAACAAGTAATCGTAGAGCAGCATCAGCCAGAATGATACGCCATCGCCAACCCCCGCCATGTAGCTGAACGCCGTACCGAACGCACGGTGGCGGTGATCAGGCATTTGCTTCATCATCCGGGCGATCGTTTGCATATCGGGATCAGCGGGCGTCAGTCCGTCCTTGCATCCCACGTTGAGGACAGCCCGTTCTGGCAAAGGCCTGCCTAGTTCGATGAAGTAAAGTCCGCGAACGATTCGTGATCCCGTCGCGTCCACCCTACGCTTGTTTACTTCAGTCACGCGGCCCATCGGGGCGCCGTCAGCTCCAAGGATCGTTGAGTCAGAGCTTTGTTTCGCGAGATATTCAACGAAAGCCTTAGCATTGGGACGCTGCAGCGAGCGAAGGATTGCGGAAAGATTCGACTGCGCGGCGGTATTGTTTGCTGCGCGCACGTCCAGAGCAAGTAGCCGGGTATATTCGTCGTTCTTCATAAAGGACTGGTTGCAATCCCAGCAAGCCGGAACCGTCAGGAGGTTCGAGAGGAAGGGCTTTTCGAGGAGCAGTTTCGGCGGAACGTGGTCACCCGTGGTCTTCTTTACCTTGCGGCAGTATATGCAGGTCTGGTGCTTGTTGCGGTTTGTAGCTCATCGACATCTACATGGATGGATTCTCCCTCCACTGGCGATCTGCGCCGTTGCGGCGCACTGTTAACTACAGGGTGGGCCTGTTCGTCCGGGTCCCCGGACGAATCGGCTCGACCACTGGCCAGTTAACAGGTAGACAAGTGAGGGCGAATCACTTTTTGAGCGGTAGCATTAGCATCGCAGGAATAACCGATGCACTGATTCCACAGGAGTTGCTCAGCATTGCGTCCGCGTAATCGGCGCGGAGAACAGAATAATCGAACGCACCCTCCGTGTTAACTGGCGAGTCGAACGCGCCCATTCATTCGGGGACCCGGACGAACAGGCCCACCCTGTAGTTAACATGACCCGTTAGGCCGGTGGGTCAGGCCAAACTTACTTCGCGAACTCTTACGATCAGTGGCGTTCTCAAGACTTCAGTTCGAGAACTGACCATGGCGGCGTAGGAGCCGTCAAAAAGAGTTCTGGCAGCCTTCCGCGAAGAGACCCAAATCGAGAAAGCCGGTTGGTCGTCCACTTTCAGCAATGACTCAGCATGTTCTCGAGATCAGCAGGAAGTATCCGGCGATGCGCCCTTGTGAGCTCGCGCGGACGTTGAATCAAAGAGATGCGCATGATTGGAAGGGGTTTGCGCGTCGAGGCATCGGGCGAGGCGATTCGGATAAACCAATTTGATACGGCGTAAAATGCTGACGCTTTGCCTCACGTTTTTTCAATAAATCTTCAACCGATCGAAATTAGCTAAGTACTAGTACAAACAGCCTTTCAAACTACGGAAATTCACTTCCCGAAATAAGGCCCCCGATGTATACTGGTCCACGATCCCATAAAGGTTCGTGGATTTTGTTTTGGGTCTAGGAGTATCGTTTTCATGACTAAAAATTCGTCGCGCGCCACGTTGCTTGCGGTTTTAACCACCCTGGCTTTGCTGTCCTTTTCAGCCATTCCGGCGTTCGCCCAGTGCGGCTCGCTCACCGGAACCACCACGTCCTGGACGGCGGGCAACGCCGACTTCAACACCGGCACGAACTGGAACAACGGCACTCCAAACAGCACCACCAGCGGCTGTATTATCAACGGCACGTCGGGGACTCCCGCGGTCGCGAATCTCGGCGCCAACACAGTGGCGAGCGTCCTGAACCTGCAGGTGGGTACCAGCGCCAACGCCAACAACACGTTGAACATTGGGAACAACACCCAATTCTCGGTGTACGGGACACAGATCATCAATGACGGCGCAATCAACCTCAACGCGACAGCCAACAACAGCTACATCTTACTCGGTAACAGTGTGACCTTGTCGGGCACAGGGACCCTCACGATGAGCGCCACCACCGGCGGTTCTATTATCGAACAGGCCTTCTCCGGCGAAACGCTGACGAACCAAAGCACAATCCAGGGAGCCGGAACCGTCGGCAATGGCGGGTTGACGTTGATCAATAGCGGGGTTGTCGATGGCAACGTCAGCGGCAGCACCAACGGGCTCTTCCTGAACGGCTCGGGTGGTATCACCAACACCGGCACGCTGGAGGCCACCGGCGGCGGCACTCTGAATCTACAAACCCCCACCACGAACACCGGTGGAAATATCACCGCCAGCGGCACGGGCAGCGTGGTGAACTTCAGTTCCACGGTCACCGGTGGCACTCTAAATAGTTCTGGCGGCGGGACGCTGCAAACTGCCGCCAATAACACCGCCGACTTGAGTGGGGTTACTATCTCCACCGGCAGTGCTTATACAACCGGCAATAACACTGACCTCATCATTTCCGGGACCATCACCAATAACGGCAACCTGAACATAGCCGCCACCGCTAACACTGCCGACATGGAGCTGAGCGCCAATACAAAGTTGACCGGCGGCGGCACCGTTACGTTGTCCCAGGGAACCGGCAGCGCCATTATCACGCAGGCCAACTCGGGCCTTACGCTCGAGAACTTCAACAACACCATCCAAGGAGCGGGAGCCATCGGGAACGGCGGAGGGTTGACGGTGTTGAATGACGCTGCTGGAAAGATCATCGCCAACACCAGCGGTCAGACGCTAACCCTGAACCCTACGGGCGGCGTTACCAACCTGGGCCTGCTGGAAGCCACCAACAGCGGGACACTGGCAATCTCAGGAACCACGATCACCAACGCGGGCGGCAATATCACGGCCAACGGCGGCACGGTGACGTTCGCCAGCTCGGTCATTAATGGCGGAACGCTGAACAGCAGCAATAGCGGAGTGCTCGAAACCGCCGCGAACGGGACCTCAACCTTGAATGGAGTCACGATTTCCGCGGGAAGCACTTATTCGTCCGGCAACAACACTAACCTCTTCGTCTCCGGCACCATCACTAATCAAGGCACCATAAACTTAACCTCCGGCGCGAACAACACCACCCTGGGCCTGAACGCCGATACAACCCTCACCGGCGGCGGTACCGTAACGCTGAATCAGACCGGCGGAGGCAACGCCATTATCCAACCGCAAGTCGCCGGTCTGACCTTAACCAACAACAACAACGTGATTCAGGGAGGGGGATACCTCGGCAACAGCGGTCTAGCCTTTTTGAACCAGGCTGGCGGCACTGTAAACGCCAACGTGTCCGGCCAGACGCTTTTCCTGAACGCAGGGGGCGGGGTCACCAACCAAGGTGTGCTCAAAGCCACCGGGGGCGGCATCCTCGAAATTGCGGGCATTACGGTCAACAACTCCGGAGGGAATATCACCGGCAATGGCGGAACTGTGGAGCTGCAGGGCGGCGCCATAATCCAAGGCGGAACGCTGAATGGCACATTGCAGACCTTCGCTAACAGCAGTGGTACCCTGGACGGAACCACACAGGGCGCCATCACAATTTCCGCCGGGAGCACCTACCTGGTTCCGAACAATAGCGACCTCTTTGTCCAGGGGACGATTACAAATCATGGGACCATCCAGCTCGCCGCGACCGCGAACAGTACCATCCTGGGGCTCAACAACAACACGACGCTCAATGGCGGCGGAACAGTCAGCCTGTCCGCCACCAGCGGCACCGCTTTCATCCAGCAGCAGGTCTCTAATCTGACTTTAACCAACGTGAACAACCTGATCGAGGGCGCCGGTATCATCGGCAATGGCGGTTTGACGCTTGTGAACGAGGCCGGCGGCACTGTCGACGCCAACATATCCGGTCAGACGCTGCACCTGAACGGATCGGGCGGGACCACCAACCTGGGCCTGCTCGAAGCCACCGGCGGCGGCATCCTCCAATTGGACAGCACGACGGTTAATAACGCCGGCGCAAACATTACCGGCAGTGGCGGCGGTGTCGTAGTGCTGAATTCTTCTACCATACAAGGCGGCACGCTCAACGGGGCACTCCAAACCATCGCCAATGGCACCGGTACGTTGGATGGATCCACGCACGGCGCCATAACCTTGTCCGCAGGCGCCACATATACCAATGGCAACAACTCCACTTTGAACGTCCAAGGGACCATCAACAACAACGGCAACATCAACATCTCGGCAACCGCTAACAATTCCAGCCTGGTGCTGACGAACAACCTGACCCTGAACGGTTCCGGCGCGCTGACCTTGTCTACAACCGGCGGGGGTCTGGCCCTCATCGAGCAACAAGCCTCCGGTTTCACCCTGACCAACAACAGCACCATCCAGGGCGCGGGTAACATCGGGAATGGCGGCGGACTGACTACCGTCAATACCGGAACCATCGCTGCCAACGCCGGCGGCGGCCAGACATTACAAATCAACGAAGGCGGCGCTTTCGACAATCACCTTGGACTCGTGTCCGCCACCAACAACAGTACTTTCCTGATTAACGGCGGCTCGCTCAACACCAACACCTTCAACGCCGGCACTCTGGTGGGGAACTACCTGGTTGACGGAACCAGCGGTGTATCCATCATGAAGTTCGATCCGCTCGGCACCAGCGGGGGCGAAATTACAACGCTGGGTAACGGCACCACCTCCAGCAGCCTCACCCTGAAAGGCACCAACGCGAACACCCAGTTCCTGGACGGCAATAATAACAACGCATTGAATCTTAATACCGTGAGCGCCAATGCGACCCTGACCCTCGGGAGCGGATATCAGATGACGGCGCCGTTGGGTACGAACAACGGCACCATCACCCTCAGCGGCAGTGGCACCCAGCTCAACACCATTGTTGACCTAACCAACGCCGGCACAGTCACCGTTGGATCGGGCTCGGCTCTTTTGGCGGAGGCCGGCCACAACTATATTCAATCCGCCGGCGTAACCACCGTCAACGGTACGCTGGAGGCCAACAATGTAACCATCAACGGCGGCACCCTCCAGGGTACCGGCACTGTCATACCCGAGTCCGCAGCGACCCTATCCATCAACAGCGGCGGCACTTTGCTCCCCGGCACCCCCGGATCGCCCGGAACCATGGCTGTCACCGGCAACCTCGCCATCAATACCGGCGGCACTCTAACAGAGGGCATTAACTTTAATGGGAACGCCACCGTGTCCGCGTTCGGCGTGACCAACGTGAGCGGCTCTACCACGCTGGGCACCGGCAGCATCCTGAATATTGTTCAGTCGCCCAGCGCTACCACCCCGCTGGTCGGCACGGCGCTCACCATCCTGACTTCCGGAACGGCGGTGAGCGGCACATTCGGCGGCACGCCCATAGCCGAAGGCGCTGCACAGTGGAACGTGGCCTACAATCAGGGAGGCAACAACGTCGTCCTGGTGGCCGGAGTGCTGGGCGGAGGCGATGTCATCGCCACCAGCAACGGGTCCGGAGCCTGGACCCAGAGCTCGCCCTCAACCAATTGGTCCTGCGCTCCTTTAACGGCATTCGCCTGCGTACCCAATAACAAAGTGATCGACAGCGTGCCCATCAACTTCACAGCCGTAGTGAGCAGTGGCAACAATATCAGCTTGGGGTCCACCGACGGTCCACAGACCATCCATAACCTGACAGTTAATTCGGGCGGCACCTTGACCGTAAACAGCGCCGCGCCGTCCACCACGTCTCTGACCGTCACCAACAACGCCACCAACAACGGAACGTTGACGATGAACGGCGGCTCCATCGTCGCCCAAAATCTCACCAACTACAGCGGCGGCACGCTCACCGGTGGCACCTGGAATATGGCCGGTGGAACGATCCAGGCCAACAACATCACCGCCGCCACCGGCATCAACACCATCGCGGCCGGCACCAACGTTACTCTGAGCGGCGGAGGCACCACCTCAGGCTTCCTGGCCGCCGATGGCACCACCGATGCCCTCAAGGCCCTGACTTCGAACCAAGGAAATTTCACCGTGACGAACGGGACCACCTTCGTCACCAACGGCGCACTGACGAACACCGGAGCTGTAACTGTCGGAAGCGGTAGCGGCTTGACTATCGGGGCGGCTGGCAACAATTACACCCAGTCCGCTTCAGGCGCTACAACCACCATCAACGGAAACTTTTTTGCGACTAACTACAATCAGTCCGCCGGGACCACCACCATCAACTCCACCGGGACGCTCGCAGCCCTAAACGACGTCAACATTACCGGAGGCACTCTTCAGGGCACCGGCACTATAAGCGCAGCGGTTCTAACCACCACCGTCTCTGGAGCCGGCGTGATCATGGCCGGAACTCCCGGAACGCCTGGCACGCTGAGCATTCAGGATAGTTCGCTCGACATCACCACCGGCACCCTGGCTGAGACCATTACAGGTTCCAGTGCGGGTCAATTCGGCGTTATCAATATTTCAGGAGTCGGGGCCGGGGCGTTGGACCTGGGAGTGGGCAGCGTTTTGGATATCCTCCCCCCATCCCTCGGCGCCATAGCCAACGGAACTACTCTAACCATCGTAACGGCCACCGGCGGAGTTTCAGGAACCTTCGGGACCTTGGAGAATGCCACGTTCGACGGCGGTACGCAACATTGGGTAGCCATCTACAATGCAAACAACGTCCAGTTGGAGGCCGAATCAGTAACCAACGCCTTCACGGCAACATGGTCCGGCGCGTCGGCCAACTGGACTGCCGGCGGCACAACCTGGGCTTGCACTCCTGGACCGGCCAATTGCACTCCGAATAACGTGAGCGGCAATACCTACTCGGCTATTCTTAATTCGGCAGGAAATACGCTGACGCTAAACGGCTCATCCAGCCCGAATGCGATCACGGTGACTTCCGTCGACATTCAACACGGCACGCTGGATGTGGCCGGCACCGGTTCCCTCACCACCACGGGCAACTTCACCAATTCCGATACCGTGAAGGTGGACGTTGGTGGCGCCATCGTTGCCAACAACCTCACCAACTATAGCGGCGGTACCCTCTCGGGCGGCACCTGGACCATGAATGGCGGGACCATCCAGGGCAACAACATCAGCGCCAGCACCGGGATCACCACCATCGGGACCGGCACCACCGTGACGTTAAGCGGCGGTGGCACCACCTCGGGCTTCCTGGCCAGCAACGGCACCACCGACGCGCTCAAGTCCCTGAGCAGCAACCAGGGAACTTTGAACATTACCAATGGAACCAACTTCACCACCGCTGGCGCGCTGAGCAACTCGGGAACTCTCTCCGTCGGCGCGTCCACCACTCTGAATGTCGGTACGGCCGGCGCTAGCAACTACACGAATACCAAGACCACCACGGTCACCGGCACCCTCAACGCGAATAACGTTACGGACAGCGGCACCACCAATGTGGAGTCCGGCGGTAAAATTAGCGCTACGGGCACCTACACCGAGAGCGGCACCCTGACGATCTTCGGCAACGGCTCGCTCACAGCGGGAACCTTCGACCAAAACGGCGGCATTACGGTGATCGACGCAAACGGCTCACTCGACGCCAGTGCCGTGAATATCAATAGCGGCACCCTGCAGGTAGATGGCTCTCTCGACCCCATAGCTCCCATCGATGTCTTTGCCGGAGGCCTCCTGGACGGCTCGGGAACAGTCACCGGCGCCGTAGACAACGCCGGCAACGTTTTCCTTGGAGATGATCCCACCCCAGGCACTCTCTCGGTTGACGGCAGTTACACTCAGACCAGCGCCGGCACCCTGGATGAGGCCGTCAGCTCCAGCACTGTTTATGGTGAGCTCGCCGTCACCGGCAACGTGACCTTGGCCGGGATTCTGGACATCGCATCCCTGGGGTTCACGCCAGCAACGGATGAGCTGTTTACTCTCATGACCTTCACCGGAACCGAAACCGGCTCCTTTGCAAGTATCATCGGAGCGGATGCGGGCGACTGGACCATCCTTACCACAACGCCGGGCGAGCTCATCCTGGAATACACTCCGCCGCAAGTTTCCGGCGTTCCTGAACCTCGCATGGTCGGCATCGAGATCGCTCTGTTGCTGGGCTTAGCCATCGGATACCGCTTCACCAGGAGGAAGCAGAAAGCCCTGTAGCCTACAGGTCCTGTAGCTCACAGGGCCTTCAGTTTGTTGCTGTCCCACGCACGCTGTGATATTTCTTTATAGGGAGCACGGCCTACCCCATCCCGGGGAATGGGCCGTCTCTGAAAACTAAAGGATATAATGATGAAGAATATCGCGCTTCTGGCAGTTGGATTGATTGTGGGTGGCTTGGGCGGTTGGTTCGTCGCCTCCAGCCGTACCGGCACAACGCATTTTGATGTGCCGTTTCAGGCGGTGCTCCTGGATAGCGGGCAGGTCTATTTCGGAAAAATTAGCGGCCTGGGAACTGCCTTCCCGGTTCTTCGCGAGGTTTATTATATTCAAAGCACCACCAACCCCGAAACCAAACAAGTGAGCAGCGTCCTGATCCGCCGCGGCAATGAATGGCACGGGCCGGAATCCACCGTCCTCAACGCGCGGCACATCATCATGGTTGAGCCGGTCGGTACCAGCTCGAAAGTAGCGCAACTCATCACCGAACAGGAAAAGAAGAAATAAGCCGCGGGTCTCCGGCCTGCCCCAAACCCGCGGAGAAATATGTCATGAGAACCGAGGGCCTCTTTGTCGTGACCGGCTGCTTGTTTCTTATGGTCTCCTGCGGGCGTAGCCCCCAGGCCTACCTCGAAAAGGGAAACAGCTTCTTCACCGCTGGAAAATACGACGAGGCAGCGCTTAATTATCGCAAGGCCGTGGGTAAGGATCCCCGGTTCGGCGAGGCGTATTACCGCCTTGGATTGACCGCGCTCAAGCTGAAGGACCCGAGCGAAGCGTATAAAGCTCTGTCCTCAGCCGTAGATATGCTTCCTCAGCGCGCTGACATCAAAGTCACCCTGGCGAATCTGCTACTACCCGCGTACATGGCCGACAAACGCCGGCCAGTCCGTTACTATAATCAGCTCACCAAGCTTTCCGGCGATCTGTTGGCCCAGAATCCGCGTTCTTACGACGGCCTCAGAATTAAGGGCACGCTGGCCTGGCTCGACGGCCATTTGAAGGACGCCGCCGAGCTTTTCGGCAAGGCCGACGCCGCCCAACCCGGGCAACCGGAGTTAATCGCCGTTTGGGCGCATGTGCTGTTTCTGGACGGCCAGAATCAGGAAGGCGAGCGCCTGGCGAATCAGTTAGTGGCTTCTCATAAGGACTTCGGAAAAATCTACGACGTCTTATACCAGCACTACACATCGGAAAATCGTCTCGCTGACGCCGAAAATATCCTGAAGACCAAAGCCGGCAACAATCCGGGAAATGCAGACTATGCGGTTCAGCTGGCCGCCTTCTACGCCTCAGACGGAAAACGCGAAAAGATGCTGGCTGCCTTGCAGCCGCTTACTGATCCCCGGCTGTTTCCCGACGGCCATCTGAAAATCGGCGATTTCTACGCCTCCCGCCAGGACTGGCCGGAAGCTTTTCGCGAATACCAGGCCGGCGTCCAGGCCAATCCCCAACAAAGGCTCACCTATCTCAAGCGTGTTGCCGACGTGTGGCTGCAACAGGGCAAAGGCGAGGAAGCGTCCGGAATTGTCCGTGAGATTCTGCGAGAACAACCGGATAATGAGGCCGCCCAGGCCGTGAACGCCTCCATCCAATTAAAAACCGGCCGGCGCGAAAACATCGATGCTGCTGTCAAGGTACTGCAGAATCTGGTGGCGAAGTCTCCCGAAAACGCGCTGTGGCGCTTCAACCTGGGCCGGGCGCTGATGATAAGCGGCGACCTGAACGGCGCTCAAATTCAGCTCCAGGAGGCCCTCAAAAGGCGCCCCAGCTTTCTGCCGCCCCGCCTGGCTCTCGCGGAGGTGAGCCGGCTAAAACACGATTATCCCCATACGCTCAGTTACGCCAACGAAATCCTGGCCGTGAAGCCCGACTACAAACCGGGCCGCGTCCTGAAAGCCGCAGGGCTGATCGGATTGCACCGCTACACCGAAGCGCGCTCCGAGCTCGCCGATCTCGAACAGCAATCTCCAGCGGATCGTCAGGTTCAATTCCAGCTGGCTGTCCTTGACGTGTCGCAAAAGAAATTCTCCGCCGCCGAAGTCCGGCTCCAGAAGCTCTCCTCGGAATCGAATAGTGATCCCAGCATTCTGGCTGCGCTGGCGGATGTCTACCAGGCCGAAAATCGACCCGACAAAGCTCTGGAGATGTTGGACGCCGAGCTGAAGAAGTCCCCGGATTCGACGCTTCTCCGCGGGCTGCTGGCTGACACCGCGCTGCGCTGCGCCAGGTACGACTTGGCGCTCCAGCAATACCAGCGGTTGGCCGTCCGCGGAATGCGTTCCGCGCACCTCCAGGAGCGCATCGGTACCGTCTACGAACTCAAGGGTAATCTCAATCAGGCCGTCGCCAGCTTCCAGGCCGCGAAAGACCTCGCTCCGCGCGATCCAACTGTTTTGATCGCTCTCGCGGATGCCGAGCGGCTGGCCGGACACAAACTGGACGCTATTGCCAGTTACCGGAGCGCGCTGGCGCTCGATCCCGACAATGCGAATGCCATGAACCACTTGGCCTATCTGCTGGTGGATGACGACGCCAAAGTGGAGGAAGCGCGCAGTCTGGTGGAGCGGGCCTTGAGAAAGATGCCCAAGCAACCCGACTTTGAGGACACGCTGGGTTTGATTTATCTAAAGACGAACCTCAAGGAAGCCGCGCTTCAGCTATTCAAGGCCTTGACGCATAAGTATCCGCAAAATGCGTTGTTCCGCTATCACTATAGCCTAGCTCTGTTTCAAAGTGGGGAAAAAGACAGCGCCAGAACGCAACTGGAAGCCGCGCTCTCTCTAAATCCGCCGGAAGACGTTCGTAAGGGCATTCAAGCCACGCTCGCCAAGATCCCGCAGTGATTGCCGCTCGGTGTGGTTTCTAAAATGTGCCAGAAATTATCAAAATACCATTGGCGGATAAGCGAGATTCGGAGTGCATCCCAGGTGGGATGCATTTCCACCGAAACGCATCCCGCGATAAATACAAATGGAGCAAACGAGAAATCAACAAAATACAGCGAGACGCATCCCACCCTTATGTTCCACTACCCGTGTTTGCTGGTGGAAAGTGGTTGTTGTGATTGGTGTCGGTGCCGCGATTCGCCGTCTTTCGCCGTAAACTGCCGACTTTTGCAGACTGCTGCAAAAATGCCGTATAGTGCCGTACTCCGCCGACTTTTGCAGCAAACTGCCGTAATCCAGGTTGTCACAGTCTAAGGGGTGACCATAACGGACCGTCCCGAGCTATCATTGCAACTCCCGTCGCACCGCACGGCGGGCTTTCGTGGCCGAAGCCGAAACTCCGCTCCTCAGCGTTCTCCATGTTTCACCAACTCCTGCATTGCCAACCGCGAATCGTCGCCCATCGCCAGGCCTGCGCTCTTCAACAATCGGGCGTGCCGGCCTTGCGCCCTGGCGACGGCCGCTGCCAACGCGTGTTCGTCCGGTTCGGGAACGCAGGTCAGCAGAATCTTGGCGAGACTATCCACCAACGCAAACAAAGCCTGCTGTGCTCGATCGAGGCGAGTGATCTCGCGGCTCATCTGTTCCATGCTAGCGGCGAGTCGTTCCTCAGCCCCGATCATTGCGTCTTCACGCCCGCTTAATTCGTGGTCGATCGCCGCTCTGAGGAAGACACTCGGGTTAGCATAACCCCTGACATTTGCCGTTGCTTGAAGTCGTTCATCAGCACGGGCGCTTAACCGCGTCGATATGGTCGAGCGCCTTCTCGGCGCGGTCTTTGAATTGTTTTTTCTCGCCTTCTTCCATTTCATCGTACCGCTCAAACTCCTTCAGTACCTTCTTGATTTCATCAAGCTCTTTTTCGGACGATTCACGGTTCATCTAGTTGAACGTGGACCCACGTGCGAGAGGGGAAATTGAGAAGGCGAAAGAGCGGTAGAGAGCGATTCAGCGAACCTTGAAACGAACTGAGAGCTTTCCTTGTGCTCGTTCTGGCATTCAGCGACACGTTCGCTGTGATCGCAGCGGTTTTGTAGTTCTGCAAAACATGCCCACGCTCAAGCGACCTTCGAGGACTAGTGAGCAATATTGGACAGACTACCAATGCTGAATCGGTTAGCTTAGTTTGGATGCGTAGCGTCTCCTCGCCGCAATGGCATCTGCCGTTTAGAGACACGTTAGCTTAACCGGAAAGGGACGGTCATGGAATTTTGGCTGGACAAAAGCAAGGTTGCTTTCACAACGCAAAAAAAGGGAACAGTATTGTTCACCCTGGACGTGTGGGAAGAAAACAGCTTGCAGGGTCTTCCGTTCACCTATTCGGCTTCCTTCTTGACCGAGGTCGATGCAAGAGTGTACCTGACGGCAAAGTATCCTCATGCCGTGGAGAAGATAATCGCCGAGAAGACAACCAACGCCGACGAAGAAGATGCCTCCAGTTTGAGCGTGCCAAGACCAACCCCTCCTCACGACCTACGGGACGAAGATGCATGGCGGAAATATCGGGACGACAGCCGTCGCTTCAGAGAGGCGATTAGCGGCAGCGCTATCCGATAGGGATAGGAGGATGGAAATGGACAGACGCAATTTTTTATTCTCCGGGGCGGTCTTCGTATCCGCCCTAACGGCCCGTGCACAAGATAAGAGCGCAAATCTGGAAGTTCAAGTGAGCTACACCGGCTCCGGCCCGGTAGACGAATCGCACAAAGTATATGTCGTGCTTTGGGACAACCCGAATTTCGTTTCGGAGGAGGCGGGCACACCGCCAATCGGCCTCAAAGGAGTCTCTTCAAAATCGGCGTCCGTTCAATTCGACGACATCCAAACGAATCCGGTGTATGTGAGCATGGTCTATGATCCAAGTGGAAAATGGGACGCGGCAAGCCCACCGCCGTCTGGATCGTCTCTTGGTTTCTATGCGAAAGAGCCTGGAAAGCCAGCGCCGGTAAAGCTTGAGGCGGGTAAGACCACAAAGATCGCCGCGACGTTCGATGATTCTTTCAAGATGAAGTAGAGAGGGACAGAAGACCTCACGGAAGATTCGCGTAATTCGCAATAGCCGCGTCTACATGGATGCTCATAGGGATACCGGCTGCCATCCGGCTTTGCCTCGGTTCTTACGCACCGGATCACCGCGCATCTCAATACGATGGGCGTTGTGAACAGGCCGATCCAGGAATGCCATGGGCCACCGTTGGATCGACGATCTCGACTACTTCCCGGCGTTTTTCCGTCGCTTCGCCCAAAACGCTTTCATCCGCAGGGATTGGGCTTTCCGCTTGGCGGCGGACATTCGACGGCGGGGTGCCGGTGAGGGGGGAGCAGTAGCAGTTGCGGCAGCAAACGGATTCTTCGGAGGCCGTCCGCGTCTCTTCAGCGGACCCTGTAACGCCTCTATCGCCCGGTTCAGTTTGTCACGTTCAGCGATGAGTAATGCGAGTATGTGATCTATAGGCATACGCCCAGATCGTAACACGCGGTCCCGACTTACTCGGCTCCGGGACGTTCTATGCCGACGTTGCCTTTGCTGCTCCAAATCTCTCG
>PMUN01000246.1 GCA_003166875.1 Bryobacterales bacterium
AGCGACGGAGGTTACGGGGCATATCTCGAATCCGTCGGCGCGTGGGCTCGCAATCTGCGGGAGCAAGGCTATGTGCGGGTCATCTCGGTGCTGATAGCTTTTGAATGGAGCGACCCCGCAGCCGGCGCGCCCTGGGATCGAGTGGATGAATCGCAACCGCCGAAGCGTGAAGCCGGGTCGGAAGTGGAAGCGGTGTTCTCGCTCGAACGAATTGCGCGGCGAAATCGCGATAGTGCGCCGGACGGGCGTCGCGTGAGCCGCTCAGGGCCAATCGCTTTGACCGAGTCACGAGTACTCGGCTCCGAGCAAATCCTTGCAACCGCCCGGGCCACGCTGCTGGGACAAGCGCTCACTGTGGAATATCCGCTGAACCCGGTGGAGCGTGACATCCTGCAGAGTTTGGACAAGCCCGTCGCCGCCTCGGATTTGTTGGCCGTCGCAGATAAGTGCAATGTCGACAAGAGCGCCGTTTTGGCCGCGATCGATTCGCTCCAACGCCACGGCTTGGTCAGTGTGATCTGAGCCGCGACCGGCAGGAAGCGCTACCCCGAACCCAGAACTAGCAGCGCTCGTGGTATCGCTTCCTTCCGGTCGCGGCTCGGCTTCGCTTGGTGTATGCTGTACTGGTCTCGGGAGGTGCGCATGCGAAGCTTCATCGCTATCGTCGCTTTTCTGGCGGTATGCACCGCATCATCCGCCCAACCACTGATCGCCCCGCGGGGGATCGTTAACGGAGCCAGCTTTATGGCTCCAGGCTTGCCGGCCGGCTCCATTGCCCAAGGTTCGCTTTTCACGATCTTCGGAATTCGGCTGGGCCCCACCTCGAGCCCTGGGCTTAGCTTCCCGCTCTCCACCACGCTGGGTGGCGTCTCCGTAAAGATCACGCAAGGCGCGACAACCGTGGAAGCGATCCCGGTCTTCGTCGGTCCGGGGCAAATCAACGCCATCATGCCTTCCAATACGCCGCTCGGAAAGGTCTCCATCCGTGTGACAGGTACCTTCGCCGGCACGGTGATTCCTGGCCCACCCTCGCCCGCCAATATCGTCACCACCAGCGTCGGCATTTTCGGGGTCACTAGCGCTGGTACCGGCCAGGGAGTGATGCAGCAGTTCGTCTCCGCGAAGCAGATGCCGTACAACGCACCAGCGCTGACGGCCAAACCCGGCCAAGTGATCATCCTCTATGCCACAGGCCTGGGCGCAATTCAAGGTCCCGATAATGAAGCTCCCCCTTCGGGCAATCTATCGGCTCCCGTGGAGGTCTTTGTGGGCGGAGTATCAGCCACTGTGCAGTATCACGGGCGCAGCAGTTGTTGCGCGGGCCTGGATCAGATAAATTTCCAGGTGCCTGCCAACGCCCCCACTGGCTGTTGGGTTCCCATCCAGGTGCGCACAAATAGCACGGTGGTGAGCAACACCGTAACCATGGCCATCTCACCGGACGGCGGCGGCGCGTGTTCGGATCCGCTCAACGCCATCTCACAGCCGTTTCTGGCGGGCAAGAAAATCGGCGTCATCGCGCTGTTGCACGCGGACGTGACTGAGGACGTCGGATTACCAACTCCCGGCAGCGTGATCACTGACGCTGCAATGCTCACCTTCCAGCAAGAGCAGGCGACACCAGTGGCGCCGTTCCATCCCATATTCTCGCTGCCTCCGGCGGGAACCTGCACCGCCTACGCTGCCACCGGCGATCTTTTCGATGGCGCCAATTTCCCTGGGCCTCTTACCTCCGGCAAGTTTCTGGACGCCGGCGCAACGTTCGCCCTTATCGCGCCCAACGCCCAGCGAAACATGGGGCGTCCCGCCGACAACGAACGCAATTTCCAGCCGCTGGGTTACACCTACTCTGGTTACGCCAATTCCCTGAACGCGTCGACGCTAGTCCTGGTTCCCGGCAATTACAGCCTTGCAGGGGCCGGCGGCGCGGATGTCGGTGCGATCAACGCGAAATTCAACATCCCGACGAACTACGCGCTCACCTGGACCAACCGCAGCACTACCGAAATCATTACACGCAGCCAAGGTTTCACCATCAACTGGACCGGCGCGCCGGCCGGCGAACCGGTGATCATCTACGGCGGCGGCGTCGATACGCCCAGCAACGCCACAGCGCTGTTCGTTTGCGTGGCATCGCCGGGATCGTCCAGCTTCACAGTCCCGCCTCAAGTTTTGGCCAATATCCAAGGCACTCGCAGGAATTTGCTGCGTTCGAAAGCCGTAGTGTATGTTGGCGCGTTGCCAACCTCGAGTCCGATCAATTTTACTGCCAGCGGCCTGGATGTAGGCGTGATTCTACCGGGCGCGTTCTTCGGCAAAACCGTGATTTTCCAGTAGGGAGAGCCGTCATGAAGTTTTCGCGAAGAACGTATGTTGTTTTCTTTCTGATATTGACGACGGGGTTGTGCCTGCGCGGTCAAAAGCCAAAGAGCTTCTATCGTCCCTCGATCGCGGCTCAAAGCGCCCCGGCCGGCCTTCCTCCATTGCCGAAACCTTACGACGACCCCTATCTCCCCGACCTTCCGCCCTTGCCGGACCCTTTTCCTAACGATCCTCCAGACCCGTTAGACAATCCTTTCGACCCGGTTAACGATCTTCCGGATCCGTTTG
>PMUN01000446.1 GCA_003166875.1 Bryobacterales bacterium
GACATAGTTTCCAGATCCACCTTGGCCTTGTCCTCCGTGTCCTGCACGATTTGCAGATCGTTCAGAGCGATGGCGCCGTGTTCGTACAGATCCTTGGCGCGCTCGAATTGAGCCTTAGAAAGACGCTCATCCGCGATGGCTTTTCTATAGTTGGAATAACCGCCCGAGACATCGTCACTTCGAATGGTCAACAGCAACTGGCCCTTTTGCACGGTGTCGCCCAGCCGCGCGTGAATGGCCATCACGCGCCCGGAGGCTAGCGAGACAACCGGTATGCTGCGGGAAATATCGGGCGCGACCGTTCCAGTGACGACTAACTCGGAGGTCGTGGCGTGGTCAATCGCTGTAGTAAGTGGATACTGCTCCGGATGGTCCACTGTGAATAGGGTGAGATCCACCATCGGAACAACCTTGGCGGCAGGGGGATCGCCGGCCGCGTTCGCGTCCGCCTGCGCATGCACGCTATGGCAACTGTTCAGGAGCAGTAGCGCAGGGATAGAGATTACGAGAAAACCAATCGTCAAAATTCTATGTTTCAAAGTAGACTCCAATCCGTTGGAGACCGTCCCGGCCAGGCTAGAACTTGACCATGATGCCGACGCTAAGCTTGGTCTCACTTCTTCGAAGGTCCGGGTACCAGACATTACCGGCTCCGCCGCAGGCCACGCCTGCTGCTGCCAGATTGTTAGTACCCGCGGTTGCGCCCGACATGCATGTGAAGTATTGAGGAAGGCCATTATTCCCGCCCGGAGGCGTTACGCCACCGCGCCCCGCGAAATACGGAACATCTGAGTGGCGATAGCCGGCCTCCGCCCACCAGGTGATGTATTGTTTGGGCATGTACTGGAGAGTGACCGTGCTATCCCACATGTGGGCCTTCTGGCCGGGATTTTCCGTGAAGTACGGCGTACCGGACGCAGCCCAGGCGCCATCGATCGGCGGCAGTAGCGTCAGGTAGCGGCCATAATTGCTCATATCTCCGCCACCGAGCGTGAGGCCAAACAGGTCCTTGTGGAACCACATGCGGTCATACAGCATCCAGCCTACAAATGACTCCCTGTTCGGGCCGCCGTGGCAGGTAATTCCGCCGCCATACTGGCAGCCGGCGTCACCCGTGAGGGAAAACGCCATCTTCGAGAGTCCGAGGTTCTCAGGATTGTTGTAGTATCTGACCTCGATACTGTCATCGGTGTGGATGCGTTGTGTTTTGGGAAGGCCCAGGTTGTCTTCCCCATAGCCATATTGGTTGGCGACGAACTTGAACCATTCTTTCGGCATCCACAGAAGCTGTCCGCCTAAACCGGGATGGCCGTTGAACTTTGCGTAGGACTGCCATCCGTTGATGAACCAAGGTTCGATCTTCAGCTTGTTGGTTGGGAACCACTGCACGCGCACGCCGTTAAAGAACCAGGGCGTATTGGACGACACATAGGAGGGTTGATAGGTCCAATTGTCGTAATTGTAGTAACTGAACAGACCGATATACGACACGAAGATTCCTGCATCGACATTGAGCCCGTGTTGCACGTTGAAGTGATAACCGCCGTAAGCTTCTGACACGTACTTATAAGCATTCTGGAGGTCCCACTGGCCGACTCCGCCGGTATTTCCGTTTCCGGAGCCAGTTGCCGAGCTTGCATCGTTGCGCGGCGTCGTGGTGGCAAACAGTCCCTCCATAAATAGGATTCGGCCACGCACGTTGTCCCAATGGAAGTCGCCGCCGACGCTGGCCTGCTCTATCTGGACTTCGCCGGACCGGAAGCTCTCCGTCGCCCCAACGATCGTGTGGTCAATGGGTTGATTGAAATCCGTCATGTAGTGAGTGTCGAACCGGATTTCCGGTGTGAAGAACTTCGTATCCAGCACGGTGTCTTTGTTGCGTGGGCTGCCGTTCAGCCAGGTAAAGTCGCCATATGCGAATGGAGTAAAATTGTCGACTCCTTGCGTGGCCTCGGGGGCTTGAAGCGCATCCGGAAGTATGTGCTGAGGAGGAGCGACAGGTGTCGGCGGCTGGGGTACGGTCGGCTTGCCCGCTTGTGCCAACGGATCCAGAACCGATCGCGTTGGGGACGATGGTACGCCTGGAGGCAAGCCGGCCACTGGCGTCAGAGAAGCCACCAAAGTCTCAGTCGCCGGGGTCTTGGCGCCTGGCTGCGTTGCGTTCGCGTCCTTCGCTTCCATTGCGGCCAGGCGTGCTTCCAGCCGCTCCATACGTTCGAGCAATTGCTTTTCTCTTTCGGTCAGCGGCGCGGGCGCCAGGTGCATCGGAAGATCCAGCTGGGCAGTCCGGCGGGCCGCAACGTCGACATGCACAGACGATTTCTGAAATCCATCCTTCGTGACCGAGACTTCGTACCGCCCGGGCTCGAGGTTCGCGATCGAGAAAACACCGTCGGCGCCGCTGCTGACGGTACGATCCGTGTTTCTGTCCACGTTGTGCGCGGTGATTTGCGTCTGCGTCACAGGCTGACCACTCGCGGAATCTCGAGTGACCCCGCCAATGCCTCCATAGGACTCCTGCCCGAAAGCAGGGAGACAGAGCGCCGCCATTTGAAACACGAGGCAAGCAGGCACAACTGCGGAAAGTAGAAACTTCTTATCAACAATCATATTCATAACCTCACGAAAATTTAAGAGTTCCGAACGGCCTTCAAAGGGTTCAGAGACGCTCTGAGGGCTGACACTCGACAGGGTGATCGGCTACCGGACTGGGGTGGCTGTGTTACACGCTTTTTGTTTTTGAATATGAGTATGGGACCTGGTTCATGAAAAAGGCATAAACGGCAGGAGCGAACTTTCACCCCATTAAGCGTCGTGTTACAGGCTGCGCAACAGATGGTTTCATGCGCATGAATTTGAATCGTATGCTGGTTACGGGTTAGCCGGCCGCTGCAGCAATCCGAATTTTGGATGGGGCCGATAGGGATTATCAATCGATCGGCCTGTTTCCCCTGACTGATCAGTCGCACTGTCCTCAAGCTTATTCCGGGCTGCGTGAGGAAGTAATAACGAAGGCGTAAGGACTTTATAAGGATTGCTGTGGAAAAATGGCTCTGCGCAGGAATTAGT
>PMUN01000367.1:0-3530 GCA_003166875.1 Bryobacterales bacterium
AGACGGTCTCTGAGTAGCTCCGCTACCGAACCGCGAGCGTAAGCGACCGGTTATTGCTTTTTTTCACGACCCCTCACCCTTACGTCGCGGCTCGGTTTTGCCAGTATGCTATTAGCTTGTGACTGAATTCGACGTGGTTGGAGTCGGCCTGAACGCCACCGACACTCTAATCCTGCTGTCTCACTTTCCGGCTTATGCGGGGAAAGTGGCGTTCGAACGCGAGATCCTGAGCCCGGGCGGGCAGGTGGCTAGCGCCATGGTGACGTGCGCGAAGCTGGGTCTAAGGGTCAAATACATAGGAACGGTAGGGGACGACCAGCGTGGCCGCATCCAACTGGCGAGTTTGCGTGAAAGCGGCATCAACCTGGACGACCTCGAGATCCGGAAGAATTGCGCTAACCAAACCGCCTACATCCTGATAGATCAAACCACGGGCGAGCGGACCGTTCTGTGGCAGCGCGATGAATGCCTGAAGCTGGAGCCGGAGAGCATCACGCCGGAAAAGATTCTGAGCGCGCGCATGCTGCATATCGACGCTCACGACACTCCCGCGGTAGCTCGCGCAGCCGAAATCGCCCACCAGCATCACATCCCGGTGACCGTGGATGTGGATACCATCTACCACGGCTTTGACCGGGTGCTGCCGCATGTGGATTATCTGGTGGCCAGCTCCGAGTTCCCTGTGCAATGGACCCATGAACGCGACCCGTTTCGCGCGCTCGAAATGATCCAGGAGGAATATCACATCCCGGTTGCCGCCATGACGCTGGGAGCGCTGGGCGCGCTCGCCCGGACGCACGGCCGCTTTATTTATTCGCCTGCTTTTGTGGTCAACTGCGCCGATACCACGGGCGCGGGCGACGTGTTCCACGGTGCATTTTGTTATGCTGTTCTCCAGAACATGCCTCTGCGGGACGCGCTGGAGTTCTCGAATGCGATGGCGGCTCTGAACTGCACGGCCCTGGGTGCCCGCGGCCGCATTTCGACTGTGGAAGAGGCGCGCGCGCTGATGTTTCGAGGCGAGCGGCGTTCGCATCCCGACTACGAGCCGTACCGCTAGGATGGCCCTAACGAAAAGCCCCGATCAATCCTGGAAGCCGTGGGGTAGACGCTTTCGTCTGCCAACTCGGCGATCATGGCCTTTTTTTCAGCTCCGGACCATCCGGTTCGCAGGCGGAAGCGCCTGCGCCACTGGACCTGAAGATCTTTGCAGCCTGCGACCATTTGTGGGGCGGACCCCCTGGTCCGCGGCCGACGCCCCCGTCGGCCCGGTTTTGGTTGCGGCTATGCTGCTCGGTGCCACTTCGCTGGATCAACAGTTTTCGGCACTAACTAGGACAGGGACCGGGGTGGGTACATGATTCCACTGCGGTCCTCCGAGCGCGTTTACACGCCCTCTACCGTTACGCTTTTGCTGATCGTCGCAAACGTACTGGTGTTTTTGTATGAGCTCAGTCTGGGCCTAAACAGTCGGCCAATGAATCACTTCATCGCTGCTTACGGCATTGTTCCGGACCAACTTCGCCCTATCACGGTGCTCACTTCGATGTTCATCCACGGCGGATTTCTGCACATCCTGGGAAACATGTGGTTCCTCTGGATCTTCGCCAGGGGTATTGAAGACCTTCTGGGCCATGCTAAATTTCTGGTCTTCTATTTCGCCTGCGGAATCGCGGCGGGGATTATCCACATTATCGTGAATGCCAATTCGCCGATTCCCACCGTGGGAGCGAGCGGCGCCATTGCCGGAGTGATGGGCGCATATCTGATCAAGTTCCCACGAGCGCGCATCGTGACCCTGGTCATCATCATTTTCTTTTTCACCACGCTCGATATTCCCGCTGCGTTTCTATTGCTGTATTGGTTCGCCATGCAATTCTTCAGCGGAGTGGGCTCGGTGGGATACTCGACAACCTCCAGCGGCGATGTGGCGTGGTTCGCGCACATTGGCGGATTTCTGGCCGGCATGGGGTTGATTATGTTGATGGCGCCTAGGCAGCCGCGCTACCAGCAATGGTCCTGAAATGTTTCAACAGGTGAACCTTGCTTCGGCCGGCATCGAGAGGCCTCTCGACATTCTGGCTATCGCCGCGCATCCCGATGACGTGGAGCAGACCTGCGGCGGCACGCTGATCCGAATGGCGGAGCTGGGCTACCGCACCGGTGTGCTGGATCTCACGGCCGGCGACATGGGCAGCCGGGGAACGCCCGAGATCCGGATCAAGGAATCCAATGCAGCCGCGTGTCAAATGCTGCTGGCATGGCGCGGCAACATGCACCTGCCCGACGCGCGCTTGGAGAACACGGTGAGCGTCAGGATGAGCATGGCGGCCGAGATCCGCGCCTTGCGCCCTCGCGTAGTGATCCTGCCTTATTGGGAGGCGCGGCATCCGGACCACTATCGAGCTTCCGAAATCGGCTTCGAAGCATGCTTTCTGGCGGGCTTGAAAAAGCTGGACGAGGAAAGTGAACCGCATCGGCCAGCAAAGATCCTCTATTCGTCACTTTATGCCAACGTGACGCCATCGTTTGTGGTGGATATTTCAGCTCAATTCGAGCGGCGCATGGCTGCTCTGTTTGCATATGACTCGCAATATGGCGAGCAGCCGGAAGCATCGGATCTATTTCCGCAACAGCAGGAGATCCGGGAACGGTTGGGCGCCATCGCGCGGTTTTATGGCAATTTGATTGGCGTGAAATACGGCGAGCCGTTTGTGATGAAGGAAGCAATGCGGGTGGACGACATTACAGCCATGGGTGTGCGCAGTTTGTAGCCCACAGACATCTCTGTACGTTACTACTGATCGACGGAGATAATCCCTTGAAAATAACGAAATGGACAGGCGGCATGGTACTCGCATTATTATCTGTACCTGCTGTGGCCCAAACCCCAGCGAACTGGACGCAGGCATCGCCCGAAACCAGTCCGCCCGTTCGGTCCGGCCACGCCATGGCATACGATTCCACCCATAGCCAAACTGTCTTGTTTGGGGGAACAGGCAACGGCAAAATACAGCAGGGCCTTTTCCCATACCTCAATGACACCTGGTTGTGGAACGGCTCCAACTGGACCGAGGCAACTCCCCAAGCCGTCCCGACCGCGCGAACCAACCACGCCATGGCGTACGCTTCCGGCCTCAACCAGCTGGTGATGTTCGGGGGCGCAATCAACGGCAACGTGGGCCTTGCAAAAGACACTTGGGTATGGAATGGCTCCAACTGGATCAATCAAAATGTGTCGCTTGGCCCGTCTGTGCGATATGGCCACACCATGGCCTACGACTCAGCCCACAATCAAGTTGTCATGTTCGGGGGAAACGGCCCGTTCCAGCCCGGATGTTCGTATCTCGGCGACACCTGGATCTGGAATGGCTCAGAATGGACGCAAGCGAGTCCACCGCCGAGTCCAGTGCAATAGATGAGCACATAAACCCGGGAGACTTCGCCCATTTTGACCAGCTACTCGCATAGGCGCAAGAATCGCGTTCGCATGAGTGCGAACGCGGCAAACACGAGTGTTCGCGCCACGC
>PMUN01000367.1:3572-5534 GCA_003166875.1 Bryobacterales bacterium
CGGAGATAATCCCTTGAAAATACCGAAATGGGCAGGCGGCGCGGTACTCGCATTTTTATCTGTGCCGGTTGTGGCGCAAACCGCGGCGAACTGGACCGCTGAATCGCCGCAAACCAATCCGCCCGCGCGGTACGGCAACGCCATGGCATACGATTCCACCCATAGCCAAACTGTCATGTTTGGGGGAACCGGCAGCGGCGGATTGCAGCAGGGCCTTATTCCCTACCTGAATGACACTTGGCTGTGGAACGGCTCCAACTGGACCGCGGCAACTCCCCAAGCCGTCCCGACCGCGCGATCCAACCACGCCATGGCGTACGCTTCCGGCCTCAACCAGCTGGTGATGTTCGGGGGGGTAATCAACGGTAACGTGGGCCTTGCAAAAGACACTTGGGTATGGAACGGCTCCAACTGGATCAATCAAAATCTGTCGCTTGGCCCGTCCGTGCGATATGGCCACACCATGGCCTACGACTCAGCCCACAATCAAGTTGTCATGTTCGGGGGAAACGGCCCGTTCCAGCCCGGATGTTCGTATCTCGGCGACACCTGGATCTGGAATGGCTCAGAATGGACGCAAGCGACTCCACAAACCAGTCCTCCCGCGCGAGCCGGCCACGGCATGGCGTACGATTCCGCACGCGGCAAAGTGGTCGTGTTTGGGGGAGTGGGCGCCAGCGGATTCGGCAATCAGTGCACCTCTCAGAACCTCAATGACACCTGGGTGTGGGACGGTTCCAACTGGACCGAGGAATCTCCGAAAACCATGCCGCCGACGCTAAATTCGTTCGCCATGGCCTTCGATGCCGCCCATGGTCAAACTGTTCTGTTCGGAGGAGTGGGAGCCGGCGGCGTCTTTGATGCGAACAATGATACCTGGATATGGGATGGTTCCAACTGGACCCAGGAATCTCCACAAACCAGTCCATCCGCGAGAACAGAATATGCTATGGCCTACGATTCCACCCACAGTCAAATCGTCCTGTTCGGGGGCCAGCTCAACACCTCAGGATTGCCTGTCGCTGCCGACACGTGGATTTGGACCGGCGCACCTCTTCAAGTTGGCCCCACCATCAATGCGGTAGTGAACGGCGCGAGTTTCGTTGGCGGCGGCGTGGTTGCCGGCGAGATCGCGACTCTGTTTGGAACAAATCTCACTTCCAGCACCGGCATCAACCTCACTTCGGGGCTGCCGCTTCCGGAAACGTTCCTGACCGATTCGCTGATGGTCAGCGCTCATGCCGCCGCTCTGTTCGCCGTCGACAACGTCAGCGGCCAACAACAGATTAACTTCCAGGTTCCGTGGGAGGTAGCCAGTGGACCGATGGCCAACATCACTATCGAGAGCAACACTGCTACCAGCGCTTCGCTCGCCGTTCCGGTGCTAGCGGCGCAGCCCGGCATCTTCAACTACACCGCCGGAGAAGACACGTTCGGCGCCATCCTGCACGCCAATTTTCAGTTGGCCAATACGGCGAATCCGGCGAAAGGGGGAGAGACGGTGCTCATCTATTGCACCGGACTCGGCGCGGTGTCCTCGCCGCCGGCGGATGGCGCCGCTGGTAATGGGCAGGAAACAACGACCACGCCGACGGTCACCATCGGTGGAACCAAAGCGATCGTCAGTTTCAGTGGCCTGGCACCAACTTTCGTGGGTCTTTACCAAATCAATTCCGAGGTTCCAGCGGGACTCAAAGCCGGCAATCAAGCCGTTGTGATCACGCTCTCGGGAGCTTCCAGCAATTCGGTTTTACTGCCCATCGAATAGGCCGGGAAGGCGGGTTAACAACCCGCCGCAGAATGGCATCCCAATGTCATTTGGTTTTCCCAAGATTGCTCAATTTGCATTCTCAGTGGGGCGGTCCCCCTGGACCGCAGCCGACGCCCTCGTCGGCTTGCCGGGTTTTGAAGGAAGCTGATTCCGTTGGCGAAGAGCGGGTCCAGGGGGACCCGCGGTCGCGG
>PMUN01000090.1 GCA_003166875.1 Bryobacterales bacterium
GCCCATGCCGCCCGCGCCGATAATAGCGATCTGGATGTTGTCGTTAGCGGAGCGAGGTTTTATTTGAGCGGCCAGCAAGGGCGCGGCGGCGGTTGCGGCGAGGAAGTGCCGTCTGGTGGTCATGATTCATGTTACCGCTAACGGCGGGGATGATTGGCCGCGAATGAACGCAAATGAACGCAAATTCCTATTCGCGTGTATTCGCGTTCATTCGCGGCTTAGTCTGTCTTTGGTTTGTCGCTTGAGGACGCTGCTGGCTTCGACTCTGTCGTTTTGGTGTCGGATTTCGCGGCTGCGTCGCCGGCGGGCTTCGATTCCGATTTGGAATCGCTTTCGCTCTTTTTAGTACCGCCGTTGCCGCCGCCTTTGGCGTAATCGTTGACGTAGAAGCCAGAGCCTTTAAACATCAGCGCGGGCGCAGATATTATGCGCTCCACTCGGGCGCCGCATTTGTCGTGAACGGTGAGGGGTTCATCCGCGAATTTCTGCTGCAGCTCGAACACTTCGCCGCAGCCTTCGCATTTGTACTCGTAACGCGGCATCGCAGGGTCCTAGCGCAGGGGCTTTGCGGAAGCGATGTCGCTCTTGCCTTTGGTGACCACTTCGATGGCCTTCTTCAGGATGACATCGTCGCCGGGTTTCTGTTCCGGCTCGATGGTCTGCGGATTACCATCATCATCCACCGATACCGCATCGGTCTCGATCATCGGCACCGAGGGGGTGACGCCGGTATCCTGGATGGCTTTGCCGCTGGGCGAAAAATACTTCGCGACCGAGAGAATTACAGCGGAACCGTCGTCCATGGTGACCGCTTTGCGTACCGCAGCGTCGCCGTAGGTCCGTTCTCCCACCACCTCCGCGCGTTTGTCATCCAGCAACGCCGCGGCGGCTACTTCGGCTCCGTCGGCCGTACCACGGTTAACCATCACGACGAGGGGAAGATGCGTAATATCGGCGGCGGCCTCTGCGTTGATGTCCTGGCGCTGTACCTTCTGACCTTCGATGTAAGTGATCAGCCCTTTATCGAGGAACATGTTCGCGAGCTTGGTTCCATCTTCGGGACCGCCGGTAGCGCAATGCCGCAGGTCGATGACCAGTTTCTTGGCGCCCTGCTTCTCCAGGTCTTGCACCTTAGCGGCGACGTCTTTCAAGTTGTGGCCTTCCAGGCTGGGCACCGCGATCAGACCGACCTGATCGGCCAGCATCTTTGCGGTGACGGCAGGGTATTCGATGGCGGCGCGGGTCAGCGTGATCTTCTGCGGCTCGGGCTTGCGGAAGCGCAGGACACCCACTTCGACGGTGGTGCCTGGATCGCCGTCCAGCAGGATTTCGGCGAAAGCCAGAGGCATGTCGCGAGTGGCGACACCGTTGATGGTTTCGAGAACATCGGTGGTAGTGAGACCAGCTTTGGCGGCCGGCGAACCAGGGATGGCATCCACCACGCCGACGTATCCGAATTTCTTTGAGAGCACCAGGCCGACGCCGGCTTTATGCTGATCCTTACTCTTCATCCATTGCTTGTACTGATCGGCATTCAGGTAGCTGGCGTAGGGGTCGATGGATTCGAGCAATCCGTTGACAGCGCCTAAGGTGACGCTCTTCATGTCGGGTTCTTCCACGTAGTCGCTCTTGATGCGCGAGAGCACTTCGGTATAAACGGCCAGATGGCGGTAGGTGTCCTCTGGCGAGGCGCTCTTGCCGCGCATGGCTCCAAAGAGGAGCACAAAAACGAGACAGGTGGAGGTGGAGGCGACGAACAATTTGATACGGCTGGTCATAATGAGTGGGCCGGGAGACCTTCTAGCTCTAGTATAGCGTGGGTTTTCGGGGACGGGGCTGGGGGCTGGGGGCTGCGGGCTGGGTGGCTAGTGGCTGCGCCGCGCTAGGCCAAGGCGAGGTTGGCTTGGGCGCGTAGGGTTAGGTCGGCAAAAGAACCTTGGCGGAATTTCACAAAGGCCGCGGCTGCGATCATGACGGCATTGTCGGTGGAGAGCGCTGGACTTGGGAAATAGACGGGGCACGGGAAATTTGCACTTCGAGCAGCGGCGCGCAGTCCGGCATTGGATGCCACTCCGCCTGAAATGATCAGAGCTCTGGCGCCGATTTCTTCGGCAGATGCCGTCGCGCGGAGCAGCAGTTCTTCGATCACGGTTCGTTGAAATGAAGCCAGCATATCGAGCGTTGGCTTGGGCGTCCACCGCAGCCAATCCTCGATAGAAGGGTTTTGTAATTTGCGACGAGCTTCGATCTCGCCCGCGAGATCGCGCTGCTGCACCCAGCGCAAGACGGCAGTTTTCAATCCGCTGAAGCTGAAATCGAGCTTGTTGCCTTTCATGTGCGCGAGCGTGAATTTCACAGCGCGCGGATCGCCGTGGGGCGCGAGTTGATCAATGATGGGGCCGCCGGGATAACCGAAGCCGAGGAGCTTGGCCACTTTGTCATACGCTTCGCCGGCGGCGTCATCGCGGGTTCTTCCAAGCAAGCGGTAAGTGTAACCCTCGCGGACCTCGAACAAGTGGGTGTGGCCGCCGCTGACCACCAAGGCCACCGCGGGCAATTCAATGGCGCCCGTTTCTTGAGCCTCAAGAATCACGGCGTGGATGTGGCCTTCAATATGATTCACCCCAATGAGTGGCAGGTTGCGGGCGAAGCAGATGGACTTCGCGTAGGTGATCCCCACCAGCAGCGACCCGACCAGGCCGGGGCCTTCGGTAACAGCGATGGCAGCAAGGTCATCGAAGCTGGTCCCGGCTTGGCCCAGCGCGAGGCGGACTACCGGCACAATGGCGCGCAAATGTTCGCGGGAAGCAAGTTCCGGGACCACACCGCCGTACTTTCCGTGCGTCGCCATTTGAGAAGCTACCACTGAAGACAAAATACGGCGGCCATCCTCAACCACCGCCGCGGCGGTTTCATCGCACGAAGTTTCGATGGCAAGGATGCGCACTGGTATCGTGAAGTTTGGATCTCTCCCAGTTCAATTATCACTTGCCGGAGAGTTCGATCGCGCAGGCGCCGCTCCGCGACCGGGCAGGCTCACGCATGCTGGTTTTGTATCGCGAAGAACGGCGGTGGCAAGATCGGATGTTTCGGGAATTGCCACATTTCCTGGGCCCGGGCGACTGTCTGGTATTGAATGACTCGAGAGTGCTTCCGTCGCGGCTGATGGGCCGGCGCACCGGCGTGCATTCGCTCGCAGTGGGAAAGAACAATCCGAAACGCTGGCAAAATCTGAGCGGCGAGGTTGAAGTGTTGCTGGTGGAACCGGAGAGCGAGGATTCGAAGACCTGGACGGCGCTGGTGCATCCGGGCCGCAAGATGCGCACGGGCGAGCGCATACTTTTCGGTGATGTGGAAGCTGAGATTGTGGGGCGTGGCGAATATGGCGAACGCACGGTGCGATTTCACTGGGACGGCGATATCTACGAGTGGCTGGAAAGGATTGGGCACGTCCCGTTGCCGCCCTACATCAAGCGCGCGGACACGGCAGAGGATCGCGAACGATACCAGACCGTATTTGCGCGCGAGACGGGCTCCATCGCGGCGCCCACCGCAGGCCTGCACTTCACGCCGGAGATTTTAGAGGCGTGCCGGGGCGCGGGAGCCGAGATTGCGTATGTGACGTTGCACGTCGGGCTGGGGACGTTTCAGCCTGTGCGGGGCGAGAGGCTGCATTCCGAGCGGTTTTTTGTTGCCGAGGAAAACGCAGCCAAGATCAGGCGGGCGAAGAGGGTGGTGTGCGCCGGAACCACCAGTGTGCGAGCGGTGGAGAGCATGTGCCTGGGCAAAACGGGGAAGACGGATATCTTCATCCGTCCTGGCTTTGAATTTCAAAGAACGAACGCGATGCTCACAAATTTTCATTTACCGCAATCGAGCTTGTTGATGCTGGTGTGCGCGTTCGCTGGACGAGATTTCGTGTTGGCTGCGTATGCGCACGCGGTGGACGCGGGATATCGATTCTATTCGTACGGCGACTGCATGTTGGTGGTGTAGGCGAGCAACTGAGCAATTTTGGGAAACTAAGTGACATTGCAGTTAGATCTAGCCATGGTTACGACGCGACGATGGGCGCAGTTGGCGCTCACTGCGGCGCTGGTGGTTTGCGCGCTGGCTCTGGCCATGCGGACACTAGCTGGCCCTCTATATTTTCGATCGCCGCTCAACGTAGAAAGCGCGATTGGATTAGCGGCGATGCTTCTGCTGTTGCTTCGAGCGAAGGCCGGCCAAACCACATCCGAGCCAGCCAAGCGCAGACCCGACGGATGGGATGCATTTGCGATTCTGCTGATTGCCGGAATGATCGCGGCTGTATTCTGGCGTTCGGCGAGCTTCTATTTTCTTTCGGACGATTTTATTCTGCTGACGCAGGCGAAATCGTTCTTATACAGCTTCCGTGGACTATTCGCGACGGCGGGCGCGGACGGCTCCTATCGGCCCTTCACTCACTTCTACATGAGCGTGGCATATAAGTGGGCGGAGACAGATCCGAACCACTGGCATTGGACCGAGTTTGCGATCCACACGGCGAATTCAATTTTGGTATTCGTGGCGGCCCGGATGCTGGGGTTTTCACGAGTCGCTGCGGCGTTTGCGGCCGCTCTGTTCGCCGTGCACGGGACGCGGCCGGAGGCAGTGGTATGGCTGGCGGGTCGCGCCGATTTGCTGGCTGCTTTTTTTGTTCTTCTGGGACTGGCGTCCTTTATCCGCTTCTGGAGCAGAGAGGGCGGCACTGCCTGGCTCTGGGTCGCGCTAATGTCGATGACGTTGGGTATCCTCAGCAAGGAATCGGCGTACACATTCGCATTGCTTCTGGTTGTATATCTCGCGTCGAAGAATGCTTTGAGGACACGGCGCGCGCTCTACGCGCTGATTCCCTTCCTGGTTGTTACCGCGTCTTTGCTGGCCTGGCGCATCAGCGTATTGGGCGGGCTCGGCGGTTACCGAAATCAAAGCGGGCACTCGGAGGCGCTGTCCTTGAGCGTGATCACGGTGGTGAAGGCGCTGGTACTGAGGCTGATCGCCATTCTGTTCTTTCCAGTCAACTGGAGCCACAAGCCAAATGCGGTTTTCGGTATGGTGATGATTCTGTATCTGGCAGCGCTGATATGGCTCACCAGAGCTCGCGTAAGATGGCAAGATTTCATCATTCCGCTCGGCTTCTTGTTCGTCCTGGCTCTACCGCCTTTGCCACAATTGCTAATCGGTCCCGATTTGCAGAAAGCCCGGCTCCTCTATCTTCCTGCGATGGGTTTCTGCCTACTACTCGCGACAGCTGTGGAAGGTTTGAAGCGGAAGTCTCAGTGGGTGATTTCAATTACGATTCTCGTGTTCAACATCGCGGCCCTCTTCCACAATCTCAGCTCGTGGGAACAAGCAGCTCAGAAGGCGCAGGCCGCCTGTAGTGTGGCGGCTGCGTGTCCGAACAAAGTCGAAGTGCTGGGATTACCGGGAAGCTTGAACGGCGTGTATTTCTTTGCGAACGGATTTCAGGAGTGCGTCGAAATGCAGCGAAACAGGAATGCAAGTCAGGCTTTCGACCGGCCGCAATATCCGTGCGTCCTTAGCTGGGATAGCAAAACCGAACAGCTATCACGGGTGCCGTATGATATCCACTAGGCGCGAAGAACCGATGAGCCGAAGAACTGAACAACCGAGGAACCGCGAAGCATGAGCGCTGATACAGCGGCCGTTCGCTCCGGCGAAGAGTTGGACCGGGTTGCGCTGACCAAGTATCTCGAGGACAAGATTGAGGGCGGCTCGAGTTTGGCCATCGAGCAATTCCCGGGCGGCCATTCGAATCTGACGTATCTGCTGCGCACGCCCGAGCGCGAGTATGTTTTGCGGCGCGGTCCGCTAGGGCCGGTGGCGCCCAAGGCGCACGACATGGCGCGCGAGTACATGGTGCTCAAAGCTGTGCATCCTTTCTTTGACGCCGCGCCTGAAGTTTTTCATTTGTGCGAGGACACATCGATTATCGGAGCCGTTTTCTTCATCATGGAGAGACGGCACGGCATAGTGGTGCGCGATCGCATCCCACCGGAACTGGCAGCCTTCCCAGACTATCCGGCGCGAGTAAGCCGGGGCTTTGTGGACTGCCTGGTGGAGTTGCACGCTGTGGACATCGAAGAGCACGGGCTGGTGTCGCTCGGCAAGCCGGCCGGATTTCTAGAACGGCAGGTGCGCGGCTGGTTCGAACGCTGGAATCGCGCCAAGACCGAGGAGATCGCGTTAATGGAACGCCTGATCCAGTGGCTGACGGACCATCTGCCGGTTTCTCCCGATCCCACGCTGGTTCACAACGATTTCAAGCTTGATAATTTGATGCTGGACGCGAAGGATCCGGGGCGCATTGAGGCCGTGCTGGATTGGGAGATGGCCACTGTGGGTGATCCGCTGGTGGATCTGGGCTTGATTCTTTGTTACTGGTCGCAGCCGAGCGATCCTGGCGGCACCAAAGCTTCGCTCACCTCAGATCCAGGCTGGTTTACGCGCAATGAACTAATCGGGCGTTATGCGGAGCTGACCGGCCGCGATCTTTCGCTGATCAACTACTACGAAGTTTTCGCGCTTTTCAAGCTTGCCGTGGTGTTGCAGCAGATCTATGTTCGATTTCATCGCGGGCAGACTCAGGACGAGCGATTCCGGCATTTTGACAAGAGGGTTCATAACCTGATCCAGCAGGCTGTAGCACTGATATAATCCATGCAACATGGCAAATCAAGAGACCGTTTACACCGTTAGTGAACGCGTAGCAACCATTACGCTGAATCGTCCGGACAAACTGAATGCCTGGACCGCCATTATGGACCAGGAGGTCCGCGCTTCGATATACGCGGCAGAAGGTGATCCCAATGTCCGCGTGATTATTCTGACCGGCGCGGGGCGCGGCTTTTGCGCAGGCGCGGATATGTCGCTGCTGGGCGCCATCGCGCAACAGGGCCTGGAAGGTTATCGGGGCCCCGATAGCTTCCTGCGAAACACCAGCAACGGCGAGCGGCAAAACGTACGGCCGGATTTCCAGAAAAAGTATTCGTACTTCCCGTCCATTCAGAAACCGGTGATTGCCGCAGTGAACGGGCCGGCAGTGGGTTTGGGATTCATTCTTACGCTTTATTGCGATCTGCGTTTTGCTTCTGAGACTGCGCGCTTCGGGACGGCGTTCGCAAAACGCGGCCTGATCGCCGAGTACGGTCTGGCGTGGATGTTGCCGCGCTTAATTGGGCCAGCTAATGCCTTGGACATGCTGTTTTCCGCGCGGTTGGTGGACGCTCAGGAAGCGTTGCGGATGGGTTTGGTGAATCAGGTGTTTCCACAAGACGCCTTCCTGCCAAGTGTCTACGCATACGCTAAGGATCTGGCGAATAATGTCAGCCCGCGGTCAATGGGGATCATCAAGACGCAAGTTTACAACGCAATGTTTCAAACATTAGGCGAGGCATTTGAGACCTCGGAAGAAGAGATGGTGAAGAGTTTGCAGTGCGAAGATTTTAAGGAAGGCGTGGCTCATTTTGTGGAGAAACGCCAGCCGGTGTTTACGGGAAAGTGAAAGGCACCGACTCCCTTACGGTCGCGGTTCGGAAAGATTTGTCGATTGTGGTACCGAACCGCGACCGTAAGGGAGTCGGTGCCTGATAAGGACTCATATGAATTTTGAATTTACTGACAAGGTCAAATCGCTCCAGAAAAGGCTGCAGGCCTTCATGGACGAACATATTTATCCGAATGAGCAGCGTTACGCGGATGAGCTTAATCCGGATGACCGATGGCTTCCCTCCGAGATCATCGCGGAGCTGAAACCGAAGGCGCGGGCAGCGGGCTTATGGAATCTGTTTCTGCCGGAGAGCGAGGACGGTGCGGGGCTCACGAATCTGGAGTACGCGCCGTTGTGCGAGATCATGGGCCGCTCCACCATGGCGTCCGAGGTGTTCAATTGCTCCGCACCCGACACCGGCAACATGGAGGTGCTGGCGCGTTACGGCACCAAGGAACAAAAGGAGCGGTGGCTGAAGCCGTTGCTCGAGGGCGAGCTGCGTTCGTGCTTTTCGATGACCGAACCCGGGGTAGCGTCTTCGGATGCCACAAATATCGAGAGCAGCATTGTCCGCGATGGCGATCAGTACGTGATCAACGGCCGCAAATGGTGGTCTTCGGGCGCGGGCGATCCACGCTGCAAGATCTCGATCTTCATGGGCAAGACGGACCCAACCGCCGCGAAGCATAAGCAGCAGTCCATGATCCTGGTGCCGATGGACACGCCGGGCGTCACCACGGAGCGCATGCTGACGGTTTTCGGCTACGATCATGCCCCCCACGGTCACGCGGAGATCACGTTCCGGAATGTACGAGTGCCGGTCTCGAATATTTTGCTGGGCGAAGGGCGCGGCTTCGAAATAGCACAAGGGCGGCTGGGCCCAGGCCGCATCCACCACTGCATGCGATTGATGGGCGTGGCTGAGCGCGCGCTGGATCTAATGTGCCGACGCGCCGATGCACGCGTCGCTTTTGGCAAGAAACTCTCCGAGCAAGGCACCATACGCGCGGACATCGCCGAGTCGCGGATGGAGATTGAGCAGGCGCGCTTGCTGGTGTTGAAAGCGGCTTTCATGATGGACACGGTGGGCAACAAGGCGGCTCGCGAGGAGATCGCGATGATCAAAGTGATCGCGCCCAACGTTGCATTGCGAGTGCTGGATCGCGCGATTCAGGCATACGGCGCCGCGGGCGTTTGCCAGGACACTTTTCTCGCCGGGGCGTGGGCGAATTCCCGCACACTGCGCCTGGCCGACGGCCCGGACGAGGTTCATCGCGAATCCATCGCCAAGCTGGAGCTGGAACGAGTAGTGGGTAAAGCTCGCGCGTCCGCACCGGCTAAATGAGCACGCTGGTATTGGTCCGGCACGCTCAGGCTACTACCTTTGAAAAAGATTCCGACCGGCTGTCGCCCATTGGCGAGCGGCAGGCCATCGCGTTGGGCGAATTTTGGAAGGCGCGCAACATCCGCTTCGACGAGGTTTACACCGGCACTCTGCGGCGCCACACTCACACAGCGGAACTGGCCGGTTTCAGCCAATTCGAGTGCAGACCCGAGTTCAATGAATACGATGCGAATGGCATCCTGGGCGAGGGCCGGCGAGATGTCAAAGATAACCGCGATCTTCAGAAGCTTTTCGACGAAATGATGCCGCAATGGATCGCGGGCACGCTGGAATCACCAGGCGTCGAAACGTGGCAAGCTTTTCGCGAGCGCGTCCAGCACGGGTTTCGCGGCATTCTGGAGGCGGACCGTCCCAGCCGGCGCGTGGTAGTGTTTACTTCCGGCGGACCTATCGGCGTGGCTGTTCAGACAGTGGTAAGGGCGCGGGAGCCGATGGCGATGGAGCTGAACTGGCGGATTCGAAACTGCTCGCTCACTGAATTCATTTTCACGCGTTCTCGCGTATCCCTGAACGTCTTCAATGCGACGCCGCATCTCGAGGAAGTTACGTTTCGGTGAGTTGCTACACTAGACCTTGATCCCATGAAAATTCACGAATACCAGGCCAAGGCGATCCTGGCCAAGTACGATGTCCCTGTGCCGAGGGGCGAAGTTGCCTTCACTGTGGACGAAGTGGAGATCGCTGCGAGGAAGATTGGCGGCAGCGTGGTGGTGAAGGCGCAGATTCATGCCGGAGGGCGAGGGAAAGGCGGCGGAGTTAAGGTGGCGAAGGATGCGGCGGAGGCCGTGGAAATCGCCAAGAAAATGCTCGGGATGAAACTGGTGACCCACCAGACCGGCCCCGAGGGCCGCATTGTTCAACGCTTGCTGGTGGAAGAGACGCTGCCTATTGAGCGGGAGCTTTATCTCGGAATCGTACTCGATCGCGCTCAAGGGAAACCAGTCTTTATGGCGTCGGCAGCGGGAGGAATGGAGATCGAGGAAGTGGCCGCGAAGACGCCGGAATTGATCCTCAAAGAAGCGCTCGAACCCGGTTATGGACTGGCCGCGTTTCAGGCGCGCAATCTGGCTTTTGGCATGGGAATCCCGGCGGCGAGCGTGAACGCAGCGGTGGCCGCGATGAGCGCGCTGACCAAAGCCTATCTAGCCAACGACGCCTCGCTGGCCGAGATCAATCCGTTCATTCTCACCAAGGATGGAAAAGTCTACGCGCTGGATGCCAAGATCACGCTCGACGACAACGCGCTCTATCGCCACAAGGACTTGGTGGAGTTGCGCGACTTGAACGAGGAAGATCCGTTGGAAGTGGAGGCGTCGCGCTTCAGCCTGAACTACATCAAGCTGGACGGGAACATTGCCTGCATGGTGAACGGCGCGGGTCTGGCGATGGCCACTATGGACATCGTGAAATACGCGGGCGGGAGTCCTGCAAACTTTCTGGACGTGGGTGGAGGCGCTAACGCCGAACAGATCAGGAACGCGTTTCGCATTCTACTTTCGGACCCTGGCGTGAAGGCGGTGTTGATCAATATTTTCGGCGGCATCCTGCGCTGCGACGTGCTGGCGACCGGCGTTGTGAACGCTTCGCGCGAGTTGAATGTGCAGGCACCCGTTGTTGTCCGCATGGAGGGAACGAACGTCGAAAAAGGACAGGAGATTTTGAAAGCATCCGGATTGAACTTCACCATCGCCAACGGGATGAAGGACGCAGCGGAAAAAGTTGTGCGGGCCGCCGCGGGGAGCGCGAGGTAATGAGCATCCTGGTGGATCGAAACACGCGCGTAATTTTCCAAGGCTTCACCGGACGCGAGGCCAGCTTCCACGCGCAAGCCTCTATCGATTACGGCACCAAAGTGGTGGGCGGCGTAACGCCCGGCAAGGGCGGCCAAACTCATCTTGATTTGCCCGTCTTCAACACCGTCGCCGAAGCCGTGAAGCAGACTGGAGCGAATGCTTCGGTAATCTTCGTGCCACCGCCGTTCGCGGCCGATGCCATCATGGAAGCTACCGAGGCCGGCGTGCCGCTGGTGGTGTGCATCACGGAAGGCATTCCGACCGCCGACATGGTGCGCGTACGCACGTTCATGCAGAATCGTTCGACTCGGCTGATTGGTCCCAACTGTCCCGGCATCATTTCACCCGGCAAGTGCAAGATCGGAATTATGCCGGCGCACATTCATAAGCAGGGAAATGTGGGCGTGGTGTCCCGCTCGGGCACGCTGACCTATGAAGCGGTGGGACAGCTCAGCAAGCTGGATATCGGTCAATCGACGTGTATCGGCATCGGGGGCGATCCGATTATCGGAACGACGTTTGTGGATGCGATCGAGCTATTCAACGCCGATCCGGACACGCATGCCATCGTGATGATCGGCGAGATCGGCGGGAATGCCGAGGAGACTGCCGCAGCTTATATTGAGGCGCACGTCAAAAAGCCGGTGGTGGGTTTCATTGCGGGACAGACTGCACCTCCCGGCCGCCGCATGGGTCACGCGGGCGCGATCATTTCCGGCGGAGCTGGAAAAGCGGAAGATAAAATGAAGGCGATGGAGCGGGCGGGGATTGCGGTGTGCGCCAGCCCAGCCGAGATAGGGGAAACAATCAAGAGCCGCTTGTCAGCGGCGAGATAATCTTACGAAAATGGCGATTCAACAAACATTTGCAATCATAAAGCCGGACGCAGTTGCGTCGGGACACACGGGTCAAATTCTGGGCATCATCGAGAAGGCCGGCTTCCGCGTCCGAGGCATGAAGATGGCGCGCCTTTCCAGACAGCAGGCCGAAGCGTTCTACGAGATTCACCGCGAGAGGCCGTTCTTCACCGGCCTGGTGGCATTCATGACGGAAGGTCCGGTGGTGGTACTGGTGCTGGAGCGCGAGGATGCCATCAAGCATTGGCGCGAGGTGATGGGCGCAACCAACCCTGCTCAAGCCGCGGATGGCACCATTCGTAAGAAGTTCGCCAAGAACATTGAACGGAATGCGGTGCATGGATCGGATGCGCCGGAGACGGCGGCAGTGGAGATTCCGTTCTTCTTTAATATGGCGGAATTGCTGTAGCCAGTTCGATCGATCCGGCTGTCGATTCCTAATTCGAAGGCCGCTTCTTCAGCGTGGGCCGTTCGTCTTCGTCTGCTTTGGGTGTGTTGCCGTTTTCATCGGCGTCGATCGGATCGTTGGTTCCATTGCCGGCCGTTCTGCGTAGAGTCGGCTTATTGGGATCCGCCGTATCGATCTTGCGCCGATTGTGCATAGCCAGCATGCGATTCTTCACGTCGTTGAACTCCGACGTTGTAATCACATACTCGGGCTTTGCCACCAGGATTTCCTGAATATTCTTTTGCGCGGCCTTAATGCGGTCGTCCGTGGGAGGATGAGTGGAGAAGACTTTGGCCATGGTGCCCGGCTTGCGTTTCTCCATGGTCTGGATCTTTTCGAAGAAATCCACGAACGCGGTGGGATCGTATCCCGCCTTGTACATATATTCCAGGCCCAGCATATCGGCTTCGGATTCAAAGCCACGCGAGAACTTCAGGAATCCGATCGGAACCAGAATGCTGGCTGCCTGATAAATTCCATAGCCGGTCCAAGTGCCGTAGGTCATTATGATCAGCGGGATGGTTGCCAGTTGCGCGATTTCGCCGCGCGTGGCCTGTTTTGTGCCGTGGCGAGCCGCGACATGCGCGATCTCGTGCGCCATCACGCCGGCCAACTCCGCCTCGCTGTCAGCCTTCAAAATCAAACCAGAATTCACAAAGAAGAATCCACCCGGCAACGCGAACGCATTCACTTCTTCGCTGTCAATCACCTTGATGGTGAACGGAACCTTGGCGTCGGAATTTCGCACCAGGTTCTGGCCAACCCGATTCACGTACTCCGAGATCACAGGATCGTTGATGATCTTGGCCTGCTTCTCCACCTGTTGCGCCAGCCCCTTGCCGATGGCGATTTCCTTCTCGAGCGAGTAGAAGTTGACACCCTTACCGACGTCACGGTTTCCAATCTGATCGGGATCTTTCTTTGCGTCTTCGGCGAAGACAGCATTCGGTGCAATTACGGCGAGCGAAACCACCAAGCAAAAACGGGCGGCAAAGAGGCGTTTCATTGCGGCACTCCTAGAAACAGTATAAACCTTCATTCAGTAAACGCATAGAGAGATCTGTGCGTTTCGAATGAAATTCGGTCCCCTTGCTGACGCGCGCGGCTACTTCCTCAAACGCACACTTGGACAGCCCCGCACGTTAGTAAGGGGACAGCGCTAATTGGATGACGACCCAGGACTGCGCTTCAGCGTCGGACGCTCGTCACTGTCGGATTTCGGCGTTTTGCCGTCTTCGTCCGGGTCAATCGGACCGGTTGTAGATCCCGGCGCACGGCGCAACCGCGGCTTGTTCGGATCCTCGGTATTGTCCACCTTGCGGCGATTGTGCATGGCCAGCAAGTGGGCCTTCACGTCGTTGAACTCGGATGTGGTTACCACGTACTCGGGCTTCGCCACCAGCAGTTCCTGGATGTTCTTCTGCGCTGCGCGAATGCGATCGTCGGTCATGGGGTGCGTAGAGAAAACCTTGGCCATCGTGCCCGGCTTGTGCTTCTCCAACGTCTCGATCTTCTCGAAAAAGTCCACGAAGGCTGTTGGATCGTAGCCGGTCTTGTACATGTACTCCAAGCCCAGCATGTCCGCTTCGGATTCAAAAACGCGAGAGAACTTCAGGAATCCGATCGGAATCAAAATGTTCGCGGCCTGATAAATGCCGTACCCGGCCCATCCACCGCTCATGATCATCACGGGGATCATACTCAGTTGCGCGATTTCTCCGCGAGTGGCTTGCCGCGTACCGTGCCGAGCTGCCACGTGCGCAATCTCGTGCGCCATCACCCCGGCGAGTTCGGCCTCGTTGTCCGCCCTCAGGATTAGCCCGGCGTAGACAAAGAAGTAACCGCCCGGCAACGCGAACGCGTTCACTTCTTCGCCATCGATCACTTTAATGGTGAACGGTACCTTGGCGTCGGAATTCCGCACCAGGTTCTGTCCCAACCGGTTCACGTACTCTGACACCATCGGATCGGTGATGATCTTGGATTGCTTCTCCACTTCGAGAGCCAGTTGTTTTCCGATGGCCATCTCTTTTTGAAGCGAGTAGAAGTTCACGCCCTTGCCGACGTCACGCGTGCCGATCTGATCCGGATCTTTCTTCGGATCGTCGCCGCAAAGCGCGTTGGGTTGGGAAATGGCGAGAAGCACCAGGAGACTGAAACTAGCGGATAGAACGCGTTTCATCGAGCACACTCCTACAAACCAGTATAGAACTCCATACATTAAACGTATAGTGGTTCTAATGGGTTTCGAACAAAAATATCCAGCGGAGCCTGTCTCCGCTGAGCCGCTCTGGCGGCACTACCGGGACCAGTTTCCCGTCACCGAGCGGCTCATCTACCTGAACCATGCGGCAGTGGCCCCGCTCCCACGGCCGGCCGCAGAAGCCATGCAGGCGTTGGCCCAGGATGCGCTCGATTTCGGCTCCCTCCACTATGATAAGTGGCTGGATACCTATGAGAAGCTTCGAGTTGCGGCCGCGCGGTTGATTGGCGCAGACCGCGGCGAGATCGCCATCGTAAAGAATACGTCCGAGGGAATCGCGACTGTTGCCATGGGCCTCCACTGGCGCCCCGGCGACCGTGTGGTGGCCTTTCGTGAGGAATTCCCTTCTAACTACTACCCCTGGCTACGACTGGAGGAGCATAGGGCTTCTGTGGACTGGCTTTCAGTGACCGATCCTCTGGAGGCCATCGATCACGCCTGCCAGGGCGCGAAGCTGCTAGCTATCAGCTTCGTTCAATATCTAAGTGGCCTGCGCGCGGATATCAACGCAATTGGCGAGATCTGCCATCGGCATGGCTGCTTTTTTCTGGTGGACGCGATCCAAGGTCTGGGCGCGTTTCCTCTCAACGTCCAGACCGCCCATATTGATGCCTTGGCTGCGGACGGCCATAAATGGATGCTGGGACCCGAGGGTTGCGGCATACTGTACATTCGAAAGAACCGTCAGGATTCGATCTTTCCGATGGAATTCGGCTGGACCAACGTGGCCGGCTACCATGATTATTCTTCGCGCGACATGACCCTGCGTCCGGATGCTGGCCGTTATGAGTGTGGCACGCTCAACACCATCGGCTGCTATGGGCTGCACGCGTCGATCGAGTTTCTGCTGGAAGTGGGGATCGAGCGCATCGCTCCGGCCGTGCAGTCGTTGACCAATCAGCTCGCCGAGGGGGCTATCCGAAAAGGTTATCAATTATTAGGTGACCGGACGCCGGAAAACGGAGCGGGCATCATCGCAGTCCACAAACCAGGCATCGACAGCCGGCAAGTGGTGCATGAGTTGAAGGAACGGGGAGTCATAGCCGCGCCGCGTCAGGGTTGGGTTCGTTTTTCCCCTCACTTTTATATCAGTCCCGAGGACATTGAGCGAGTGGTGGAAGCACTTCCGTAAGGGTCGCCCTGGACCTTTTCTTCTCCAACTCAGCAAGCCGACGTGGGNNTTGGATAGCGCCCGTAACATCAGCGATCACCACCAGAATCAAAATCGCCGAAAGCGTGATGGCCCCCGCCAGCCACGATCCGGATCGGCTGTGCCATTCCTGGCCGGCCCGTATCCACACCACGGCCACAATCACCAAGCTCAGAACGATGCGCAAAAGGCGGCGCGCTGTCATGCTTTGCTAATTATCCTAACGTAAACATTTCTCGCCGGTGGATTCCCATCTGGTGACATCCAGCGCGATGCCTTGCTTACAAGCAGTGGATCCTGCGTGCGGCTTGCCTTCGATGATAATGACGATGCCGGTACTCGGTTGCGGATCCTCGGCGAAGATGTTGTACGTGGTTTTGCCATCCAGCGTTTTCAGCAGAAGACACTTTGCATCCGCGCTCTGAATGGTGCAGCCGGTGGCTTTCACTTCCTGGATTTCGGCCTTGGGTTTCGGGGCCGGTTTCGTCGACTGGGCAAAGGCGCCCAGGATGGTGGCAAACGCGGCCAGCGCCGGAATGGAGATGAGTTTCATGCGATGCTCCTTTACCAGTGTCGCATCCATGAAAAAAAATTGGCGAAAGCACGGACTCCCTCACGGTCGCGGTTCGGTAACATCTTTCCGAACCGCGAGCCGTAAGCGACCGGTTGTTGCTAGTTTTTCACGATCTAGTTGTCACCGTTGATAGCCAACGTCACTATCTCACCGCTGGATTGGCCGGTGCCCCAGACCGCCAACGTTCCCCAGATGTCCGAGAATGCCTGAGGAGTGCTGGTTCCCCACACCGCAATGGTGCCCCACACCGCTCCCGTGCCCCATACCGCCAGTGTTGGCGAGACGGTCCCGGTACCCCACACAGCCAACAGTGCGCCTGGTTGGATGAATACCTGACCGCTGGTTGCGTCAAACGTTGCCGTGGGAGACAATGCGACACCGCTGAACGTTTCATTGTCGGCGAGTGCGGCCGGGATGTTGAGATAACCGGCGCCGATCGTAAAGATATCGTATTCGTCGGTGTAAACGATGCCGGTGGTTGGATCGGTAGCCGTGCTGATGCCGGGCGCGAACTTGGTAGCCGTCTTCATGAGGCGGGCCTTGACTTCATCCGGAGTGAGCGACGGATTTTGCTGGATCATCAGCGCCGCGACTCCGGCCACCATGGGCGTCGCCATACTGGTCCCGCTCAGCTCGAAGTAGGCGGGGACCGACTTGCCGTTGTCGTTCATGTAGACCGACTTGGCTACCGCATTTCCCGGATAGGTTGCGTCCAACCAGGAGGTGCTTTGATACAAGGAGATGATGCGATTGCCCGGCGCGACCAGATCCGGTTTGACGACTTGATCGATGGAGCTCGGGCCTTTGGACGAATAGCTGGCGATCTTGTCATCGGTGCTGGTAAGCGTGCCAACCGTGTTCATCGCACCCACGGTAATAACGTACGGGCTGTTGCCAGGAGCGGTGATCGTACCGTAGCCATTCGTGCCCAAGCTGTTATCCCTGCCATCGTTCCCCGCGGCAACCACCACCACGATTCCCGCCTGCCAAGCCGCCTGGACGGCATGACAAAGTGGATCGTTCGTGTAGGAGGTGGTTACCGGCCGGCCCAAGGAGAGGTTGAGCACACGGATGTTGTACTGATTCTTCAGCGCTACGGCTTGTTGGATAGCGGCAATGACGGCGCTGTCAGTGCCGGCCCCAGTATCGCCGAGTGCTTTCAGGCTGATTAAATTTGCGTTGGGGGCAATCCCTCGCACCAGGTAGGTAGACTGTTTCCCGGATGATTGGGCGCCATCCCCTGCAAGAATACCGGAGACGTGAGTGCCGTGCCCGTAATTGTCGGCCGTGCCGCTTCCGGCAATCAAGCTTGCTTGGTAGACGATGCGGCTGTGCCCTTGGGCATTTTCTAAATCCTCATTGGCGTTGATGCCGCTGTCGATCAACGCGATTCCGATGCCCGTGCCGTCAACGCCGAACACACTGGTCGCCAGATCGGCGCCCACCGTCCGCCAGCCGTAGTCGGGACTGCCTGTATAGGGAGAAGTGGAGGCAGTAGCGAATACGGCCCGGTCCGGCGAAATGAACACGACATCGGGATCATTGGAAAGTGTTTCGAGTTGGCTCGCTGGAATGGAGTAGTGTGCTCCTTGGATGATATCCAAGCTCCGCTTGAGTTGCCCTCCGACTGCCGCAACTTTGGCGTGGTGCAGAGGCGACGGCGTTTGCTTGTACTGGATAATCACATCGACGGTCGCGGCCGGCGCGAGCTTCTGCAGCTCGGGCGCGATCTTGGCTTTATCGGCTCGAGCAATGCTGGCTAGAGCTAATCCGATGAGAACAGCGAGTGTAAGGCGCATTTCACAACCATTCGCGTCTAGTTTTGCACTCATACGACCAAAGGAGTACAACCCCTAAGCAACAGAATCTAAAGATAAAATCAGTATTCCCTTGGAGAGTAGTCCGGGTAACGCCACGAGACCATCTGTCACTGAGCTGGACAACTTGTCGCAGAGTGTCCGGAATGGCTGCGTGCGTGCGGCAGCTTTCGCCGGAGGATTCTATATGACCGAAGCGAAGGTTTTGGCGCTGGAATCGTTGCAAGTTGAAAAAATCCATGAACTTATCCGGTCGCCGGGGCCATGCATAACGCTCCTGCTGCCACCCTATCGGCCAGGCGAGCAAGCCACGCCTCTCGCGGCACTCGTCAAGAGTAAGGTGCAGGAGGCGGCGCGGCTACTTACCCAGGCTCGTATCCCGGAATCCGTAACAAGGGATCTGCTCGAACCATTGGCGCAACTCGCCGCAGATCCGGAGTTGTTGGCAGGATCGCACTGGGGCCGCGCGATCTTCCGGTCGCTGGATGTATTTCATCAGTTCGCTGTCACTGAATTCGCAAAACCGATGCTACAAGTGGGGGGATGTTTCGAAATCAGACCCATTCTCACGGAGTTGCATTCGCCGTCCGAGTTCTTTCTGCTGAGGCTCTCGAAAAAAGACGTGGAAGTTTTTCGGTGTGCAGGCCTACGAGCGGAGTCCCTCGAACTTCCGAAGGGCGTACCGCACACCTTGGAAGAAGCATTGGCGTTCAAGCCACCCGACCATGATCTCGAAAATCGCTCGTCCGCCGGCAATTCCACCGGCGCGATGCGCGGAGTACGCTTTGGTACCGGTTCCGCCAAGGAAACGCAGAGCACGTATCTTGCGGACTTTTACAAAGCTGTGGATCGAGGTGTGCGTCAACTTCTAGGGCCCGCCAGTGTGCCCCTGGTGCTGGCCGGCGTGGACGAAGATACTGTTCTATACCGGATGATCAACAAATATCCGAATCTGCTTGCCCGCAGTATTCACGGCAGCCCGGGCGGATCGATGGAGCATGACATTCTGCCCCAAGCCTATGCGATCGTGCAATCCGATTGCGCCGAACGGGCTGTCTGCGCGTTGCAGGATTCCAAGGAGCGCCTGGCGCCGGCACGATTTTCAACCGGGTTGAGCAGCATCCTGCGAGCAGCGGTGGAAGGGCGCGTCGCGCGCCTGTATATCGATGCAGCCGCCCGGATGTCTGGGGCCTTCGAAGGAACGCGGAAAGCCGGACTCGGACACTGGGGCGAGGAAGATCTCTTGAATATTGCCGCGGTGGAAACGATGCTTCAGGGAGGTTTGGCGTTCGTGTTGCCAACCGGACGGATACCGGACGGAGCATCGATAGCAGCGATCCTTCGCTTCTAGGAGCAACCACCGGTCGCTTACGCTCGCGGTTCGGAAAGATGTGTTACCGAACCGCGACCGTGAGGGAGTTCCCATGGGCCTGCTGGCCTACCAAAGATCATGAAGACGCCGTAGCGCACGCGCTCATGCGTGCCGCGTTCACAATCCTGTGAACGCTTGGGTTCGGTCGCCAGGGTGTTCGCAAGAGTGCGAACAGGGCACGCATGAGTGCGTGCGCCACAAGCGGGTCGCGTAGAATCAATAATTTGGATCGGCGTCTTCAACCGAGCCGGTTATGCGGGTTCACTTGACCACTACACTCACGGACGCAGAAACACACCCGAGTCCCGACTCGGTCTGCGGACCGCAACTCATCACATAGGTTGCGGTTCTCTTCGGCGATACGCTTACGGTTCCGTTGGCGGGGAAGTCTCCGATCGAGTGTAGGAGCTGGTCGGCAGCGCGCCCGTCAGGTTCCAGCGATTCTTCGAGTGAAACCTGCGACACATTCCGGACGTTCCAGCTGAGCACCGCCGTTTCGCCGCGGTGGATCACTTGAGGCTGGGCAGTGAATCGCACCACTTGAGGAGAGGTCCAACTTTTGTCGATGGGGGCTTCAACGGGCAATTGCTTTACGCAACTTGTGGCACCCATCAAAAGCAGCGCTGTCCATAGGAGTCGCATACCCGCCTCCTAGTTGCTTGTAAGGCACGCGAACGACCACGGCCTACTTGCGTGGACCTTCTGCCGGAACGCTCCCTCTGGCAGTGAAATTGGGTGAAATGAGGCAGCTCCATGAGTCACCTCGCGCATCCGGACCGTGCAAACGTTAGGATTCCAGAGAAGTTAATTGGTATCCAAAATGCCACAAACTAATGACTATGCTCGTACTAACCGATATAGGAGTATGCTGATGCTGCAATTGAGTAACGCCCCTAAATATCTTGTTTCGCAGCGCGTAGAGAAAAACGATGGCGTTGGACCCGTGTTTGAACTGGGCACACTTGGTGGCAAGCTACTGGTTGTAACGCTAGGGATTAACGATGTCGTCGAGCAGGAAGACTTAGCCATCTCAATCTGGGGCTCGTCGTCCGGAACCGACTGGGGCTCGAAACCGCTCCTGACGTTTCCGCAGAAGTCCTATTGTGGGGCGTACGCCACAATCCTGAATCTCGCGAAAAAGCCCGCCGTACGATTTCTGCGCGTGCAATGGACCATGAGCCGGTGGAGCCAGCGAAAGTCGGATCTCATGTTCGGATTTTCCGTTGCCTTGGATGAGGTGCATTCCGAGGTCAGCACCGCGGTCGCGTAGAATTTTCGGGGCTGCTAAGGTAGTAGCGGATCCGTGAGGCGGTCGTCCAGTCCGCGGAGGACTTGCTTATGCCTTATTTGTCGTTCCACTTGACTTGGCGCACTACAGGAATTTTGTGCGGTTTTGCGTTCGCGATTGTATCCGCTGGCGCTCAACCGGTAATTAACCCGAATGGGATCGTGAATTCCGCCAGCTACCTGGCGCCCGGTCTGCCAGGATCGGGCATCGCACAAGGGTCCATTTTCACGATTTCCGGAAAAGGACTGGGGCCGGCCACTGCAACCGCAGCTCCCGGTGTATTTCCCCTTTCCCACCACGCTGGCGGGCACCGTGGTAACCATTACGGCCGGTGGCGCTCAAAGTAAGGCCGTCATACTCTACACCAGCGCTCTACAGGTTGCCGCCATTCTGCCGTCTACAATCCCGGTAGGCAAGGCAGCGGTAGCGGTGACTTTTGGTGACGCCACCAGCCCGCCGGGGATCACTCGCCCGGACCCCTTAAGCGTTTTGGCGAACCACAACTGGGCCAACGGTGTTCCGAGCCAAAATCGTCGGTAGGCGTGGCATGTCCGTTGCTCCGCTCATAGTCGGGATGTTCTGGCAACGGTGTCGATTTCAACGCGTCGTCGAGTTCTCGGTGGAGCGTGAGCCGCCAGCGTTCGACATCTTCCCAAAGTACATCCCCCGCCGAATCGCCAGGAGTCGATTCCGATATTCGTCCATCCGAAGCGGGACGAAACCGTCCCGCAACACCACGACACCAGACAGCAAGAGGCGGATCAAATGCATCACATGCCTCCACCTCACCTGGCCGTGATTTCGAAGATCCTGTTCCAGCTTTTTGAACTGCGATAACACGTATGCACTGTAGGTGCGATGTACGTACTGCGAGAGAAAGATGTGCCGCAAATCAATCAATTCTTGGGCCAACGGAGTGCAAGTTCCAACAATTGGCGAATAGAAGCACTCAAGAACGTTGGGATTTGCTTTGAGGCGCGCCAACGAGTTTCTGATCCGCGCCAGACACTCCCCGGTGGCGCCGGCTCATTCCTCAAGGAAACGGGTTCGTGGCTCTCAGCCCGTCTGAACGATCCAACGGCGGCGATACTAAGCCGGTACATCGCCCTGCGCGTTGGGGATTTGAATTACTCCCAAAATCTCCCCTTTCTGTTCTTCACGGACTTGTTCGATTGGATGAGCGACGGCGCCATCATTTCCGGTGAAATCGCCGCCCGCAAGGGCCTTCACCAGCAGGCTCTGAACCTGTTCCTCATCGCCTCCGATCTCTCGAAGCACGCGCCTCCGTTGTTCACCGAAGGATTCAAGTTCCTGTTCAGCAGATTGAAGCAATACTCCGGGAAGGCGAAAGGATATGGCATCGAGGAAGCCGACGGCAATCGCGCCAGAGACTTTCTCGACAAGCTAGATCCCTACGCGGGCTACATCGAAGTCGATCCCATCACGCTTACCTTCAGCGGCGCCGACCTCTCCAACTTGGAAGGCAGCCAGAACCCCGTTCAGTTCGATTCCCCGGACTGGTTCAAGATTGAACACAAGCTTGATCAGCCTGGTCCCGGCACCACTTCGTAAACTTGGTATCCCGCTCGGGACTCGAACCCGAATCTGAACGTTCGTANNGAACTCTCGCCATCTCGATTAAAAGTCGAGCGCCTCACCATTCGGCCACAGTTCCAAAACTTGGTGCGTCCGGGTTGGAATCGAACCAACCGCCTGACGAGTCGGCGCACAGGACGTACGTTGCCGTTGTGCGCCGCCGAGAAAGGCCGCGCCGGCTCATCCTTATGAGCCTCGAACGCATGGTAGCGGCACTTGGAGTCGAACCAAGGTTGAGGGCTTATAAGGACCCCATCCTACCGTTGAATGATGCCGCTCGAAATCTGGCCGCGAGGGAGTGAATCGAACACTCGTAGTGAGATCCAAAAGCTCACGTCCTGCCATTGAACGACCTCGCGAAATATGGAGCGCCCGGCACGATTCGAACGCGCATCGTCCAATAACAGTTCACCAGTTTAGAAGACTGGACTGATACGGGAGCCTGGCACTTCGGTGCGATTGGTGCGCGCCGCTGGAGTTGAACCAGCCTAAACTGCCTTATCAGGACAGCCTCTAACCGCCCGAAGCCGACGCGCAAGATTGGTACCGGGGTAGAGGATCGAACTCTACTGCACCTCTTTGTAGGAGAGGGGCTCTCATCCAGAAAGCGACCCCGGCATTTTGCCTGTGGGGGCAGGATTCGAACCTGCGCATGAACTGGGTAACAACCAGTTGCCTTACCACTTGGCAACCCCACAAAAGCTGGTCGGGGACCTCGGAGTCGAACCGAGATTCTCTGGTCCCGGGCTGCACAGCCCGCAGACGATGAGAAGCGGGTTAATCCATTTCCCTAGCCCCCGGATGTAAAAGATCTGGAGTGAGCGGCTGGAATCGAACCAGCGGCCTCGGGCTTCGGAAACCCGCGCTCTCGTCCAACTGAGCTACGCCCACATCACTGGAACAGGCGGCCGGAATCGAACCGGCATTTCTTCGTTAGGACCGAAGTGTTCTATCCCGTTGAACGACGCCCGCATAACTGGGGTGACCGGAGGGAGTTGAACCCTCCGGCCAGAGGCGGAGCCGTGCTGGTCGCCTTGTCCGCGGATAAGGTCGGCAGTTTTCTTCGCTACTGGCCGAGATCCACATTCTGCCGCCTAAGCCACTCGGTCACGGTCACACTTGGCGCCAGGAGCACGAGTCGAACGTGCTTCGCTTGTTTAGAACAGAGCTTGGCTTTTCAGACCCGCGCCTTGACCGCAACAGCCTTCCTGGCGAAATTGGTGGAAGAGGAGGGAATTGAACCCTCATTTGCTGGTTGCGGGCCAGCGGTCCTCCCGTTGAACGACTCCCCCNNTCTGTCTCGCGCTCAACCTTCCAGACCCGGGTGTTGGTCACGTAATCCGGTTTTTCCTGGAACGGCGTTACAAACGCCGGACAGAACCACTGGATGCGATTGTTCGGCTGGGCCGCGAAGTTGCCAGTGTCGAGCGCGATGAGATGAGCGCATTTGTGTCCGCCATCTCCGGCTTCTTCAGCGTCCTCGCTCTCACACCAATCAAATGTGAACATGTACTGGCCACCTTCCCAGGACCTGTCCTTGAATTGGACGCGGACGCGGGAATCCTGCAGCCGTTCGAACACGGTCACTGTGACTTCGTAACTGAAGCAATCCCAAAACTGAAGCCAGTCGAGCGGCTGTTCCGGAGCACCCGGCTTGTGGCAAAGCGCGTGGAGGGGCAGGCGCCAGATCACAGCGCCGTTCTCCGTCAAAACATGAAAGCCGATGGCGCGGCCGTGGATCGACGCCGCGCCAAAGACGCAAACATGGATGAGTTCGCCATGATGCACCTCGCCGTCGTAAAGAAATTCCTTGCGCAGAAAGCAATAGAACCTCGGTACGTTCACGTTGAGTGTTGCCAACTTCGGTCTTCACCTCCAGAGTCGAGAATTGAAAAACATGGTTGCGGGCTGGCGAGTTGAACGCCACTCGCATGGCTTATGAGGCCAGCATGACACCGGTTCACTTGCCCGCATTGAGAAATGGAGCCCCGTGCCAGACTCGAACTGGCTTTCCCGGATTACAGGTCCGGCGCATCGCCACCTATGCTTACAGGACTCGTGATTTTGGAGCCAATGGAGCGAATCGAACGCTCATCGGTTGCCTACCATGCAACTGCTCGCCCAGTGAGCTACATCGGCTGGAGCGAGTGCGGAGAATCGAACTCCGTTGCTCGGACTGGCGATCCGATGCCCAACCAATGGGCTACACCCGCGGAAACTAGTGGAGCGGACGGAGATAATCGAAATCTCTTCTCCGGGTTGGAGGCCCAGGGCACGCCCTATATACCACGCCCGCTCATTTCACACTTCTGTGATGCTATTCAGTTGTCAAAGACCTGCTTTGAGGCACACCTCAACTGCCTCGCTTCCAGCGGGAAGCAAGTTAGACGAAATGGCCCAAACTAACCGATAAAACAAAAAAAGAGGGCGGCCATTTTTGGTGGCCGCCCTCTTCTTGAAATCGGAATATTATTCCAAGACGGTCAGGTCACCTCGCGCGCAAAATGATTCATGCGCCTCCGCGTACCTTTGACTTCGGTCCCGAGTTGGAATATCTGTGTCACGCAGTTAAATCGTAAACTACTTTCCTCAGAACCACAAGCGCTTTAATGTAATCTTCACCTCACAGATCCATCGAGCCTCACACTGCTCGCCGTTAGCTCGCCAGAGAGACGGTGCGCCACGCGTTTCCGTCAACGCTGGTGCCGACCAACATTAGGGGTAGACTTCGCAGGATCAATCTAAGCCGAGACCTACTGACCGGAAGTTAGCCGGAGCCAAGCGCGCCTATCATTACGACTCCGCCGCAAGCTTATTTTAGTTCAAGCTTGCCAGACCTCCTTTAATACTCTCGCCCAGTTTCCACCGAGAACAAGGCGCACTTGATCATCGGTATAGCCACGCCTTATCAAGGCCGCGGTCAATTCGTACATCCGGTTTGGTCCTTCCAGCCCCATCACTATCTCGTGTTGCCCATGGACGCGATAGCGGGGATCGGCTTTCGCGAGAAGATCCTTCAAGACGGTTGCTGACCCAAGGTCGTTGCTCTCTATGCCGGCGTCGGAGCCGACTCCAACGTGTTCTATACCAACCAGGTCACGTACATGATCAAAATGATCGACGACATCGTCGATGCGAACCGGTTCGCTCCCTTTCACCATGAAGGCGATGTCCGTGATTCCCATGACGCCGCCCTTTCTGGCCAGCTTTCGAATGGCGTCGTCGGTGGTGGCCCTGGGTGCGTTCGGATTGAGGGCGCGACAATTGCCGTGCGACAGAATGACAGGTTGCTTGGATATTTCGATGGCGTCCAGCTTGGTCTTGTCGCTGGCATGACCCAGATCGACCGCCATGCCGATACTGTTCATGCGATCGATGACTTTTCCGCCATACTCGCTCACTCCGCCGTCAAACGGCTCAAACGCTCCGTCCGCGACACGAGTCCTGAAGTTATAGCTCAATTGAGAAACGCGCAGCCCATATCCAAAACAGCGATTCACATCGTCGAGATTTTGGAATTGACCGCTGCTCTGCAGCCCAAAGAGAATACCGAGCTTGCCTTGATCTTTGGCTCTCATTAGATCAGATGCATCGTTGATGCGCATCAGCCATTGGGGATATTGCGCAATGAAGCTGTTCCACTTGGCGAAGAGCAGCTCGGCATCAGCAAAGCCGTCCGCGCCTTCCCCGAAATTGATGACGGAAACGCCGGTGCCCTTAAACCTGAGAAAATCCGCCGCTGTAAAAGCGCCCGGTTGTGTCAGCCACTTTTCTTTGAGATCCTTCTGATCGATGCGGTACAAAAACTGATTTAACATGTCGATGACAAGCGATTCGCGCATCAGGCGTACCACTCGCTCCGGATATTCCGGCGCCGGTTGAGCAAATAGACGGTAGCTGTGGCGAAGAACGAAGGGTGCAGCGACCGCCGCGTTCATTGCGCGCCTTAAGAAAGTACGTCGTGACGCAGTTTCCACGATTGGCTCCTCATTCGATTCATTTGGTACCGTTAGTATCTAACGAGCGTAGGACATCCGCAAAACCTTTTGCGGGCTGGTTGGACAGGACTGCTGAACAGGATTGCTGAACAAGACGATGTCGAGAGGGAAGCTGCTCCAACAACGCGCTAATGCGGTTTGTACTTTCTCGCTGCTTCTTTTGCTGGCAGGCTATCATCCGAGCGCATTGGCGCAAGCGGACGCACTCACTGTATATCAGGGAGCCACACTGATTGATGGCGTGGATAACGTCCCGAAGCAGAGCATGTCCATTCTGGTGCGCGGAGAACGGATCCAGACTATCGCGCCAGCGTCCCAGCTGGTTCCTCCCGCAGGCAGCAAAGTAGTGGACGTTACCGGGCTTTATGCGCTGCCTGGACTCATCAACACCCATGTTCACATTGCAACCGACTCAACCCGCGAGCAGGCATTATCCCTTATGCGCCGCGACCTTTACAGCGGGATCACGGCCGAGCGCGACATGGCTGGAGATACACGGCAGCTCGCGGAACTTTCCCGTGTTTCGCTTTTAGGCGAGGTAGCCGGTCCCGATGTTTACTACGCAGCTCTGATGGCCGGCCCGAGCTTCTTCAAGGATGAGCGTACCCACCATGCGGCTCGAGGGGCCGTGTCCGGAGAAGTACCGTGGATGAGGGCCGTGACTCCGCAAACCGACCTGCACGTAGCCGTTGCAGAAGCGCGGGGCACGGGAGCGATAGCGATCAAGATCTACGCCGACCTGCCGGCACAACTTGTTGCGGCGATTACCAAGGAAGCGCACCGCCAGGGCATGTTGGTGTGGGCCCATGCCACGGTTTATCCCGCGACGGCCAAGCAGGTGGTGGAGGCGGGCGTAGACAGCATTTCGCATGCGCCTATGTTGGCGATCATGAATCCCGCTAAAACCTATGCGGAAGCGCATCTGCATCCCGCGGCCGAGCTGCAGTATGCCGATGGATTCGGTCCACAGCTCGCCAGCCTGCTGCGGGAGATGAAACGCCGCGGTACGATCCTGGACGCAACGTTGGTGGTCTTCAGAGAGATTAAGCATAGCGGGACAAGTCCAAGCGCTGCCGGGCATCCTCCAGCTCAAGCTGTGAACAGGCTCGATATTGGGGAGCGTGTAACCCACGATGCTTACGAGGCAGGGGTAGCAATTTCTACGGGGACGGATACGGAGGACGAAGATAACAAGGATTGGTCTCCTCTACGGGATGAATTGCTGCTGTTGCAGGACGGAGCGGGCATGCGGCCTGCGGACGTGATTCATTCGGCCACCGCCGTTGGGGCTCGCACCCTCGGACAGGATAAGGAGATGGGAACAGTTGAGCCCGGAAAATTGGCGAACCTGGTCTTTGTCGCCAAGAACCCGCTGGACGGAGTGGAGGCTTTCAGTACTGTAGTGCTCACGGTAAAGCGAGGAAGACCGTTTTGGCGCAAAGATTTTTCGCTAAGTGACAAAAAGGATCAGACGAAGAAATGAGGTGCAGCCCGGTCGGAACCTAGGGCGGGAGACTCGTCCCGACAAGCGTCCGGTCACGTCGCCTGGTGCTCGGGTTGGCTGACGCCAATGGCTGTACCTATGTAGCCACCGAGACTGTGCCGTCCGTGACCACGACATACGCACTGCAGCCGGTGCCGCTGTTCCACGGACCTGCGTTGGTGTAGCCCTGTCCAGTGGCGCCCGTTGCGCCGTTGCGCCGGCCGTGCCCGCCGGTCCCGCCATCCGACCAATCTGCGAACGTGCATGTTGTTCCAGCTACCTCAGTGCGCGATGCCCGACAGCGGCACCGTCTGCGTGCCCGGCCGCGCATCGTCCGTCACATTCAACGTCGCCGAGTACGAAACCCTAGCGGCCGGCTTAAACGTGACGCTGATCGTGCAACTGTTGCCGGCCGTGAGCGAACTACCGCAATTCGAGGCCGGCGTGAGCGTGAATTCCGTTGCACCCGCGCCCGTCACCGTCATGCCGGTAATCGAAAGCGTGGTAGCGCCCGTATTCTTGAGGGTCACGGTTTTGGTCACGCTGGTGTTCACAGTCTGATTCCCGAAACTGAGGCTGGTGGGATTGAAGCTGGCCTGCGGATCGATCACCGTCGCGGTCAGCGTGACCGTCTGCGGATTGCCCGGCGCATTGTCCATAATGCTCAAGGTCGCGGTTTGCGGCGTGTAGAACGGACCCGCGATAAAGGTAACCGAAATCGTGCAGTGACTGCCCCCCGCCAACGACTTCGGGCACTCATCCACTTCCACAAATTCTTTGGAGTCGCCTCCCTTCACGATCGAAATGAATGGACCGCTGATGTTAATGGGGGTCGTACCCCTATTGGTCACCGTGAAGTTCTCGGTCGTGACAGTTCCCAGATACACCGTGCCGAAGTTGTAAGAAGGGGACGGAGACACGGTGAGCGCCGAAATGAAGTTTGCGGTTACGCTTTCCGGCCCAGTCATGGTGACGTTCGTTGACGCGCTGCTGGCGCTGGCCACCGGGCCAGTCCAGCTTGAAAAGACGTAGCCCGCGCTGGGCGTCGCTACCAGAGGCACCGGCGTGCCCGCTGCATAGTAGCTGCCGGAAGCCGGAGAGACTGTCCCGCCGCCGCTCGGACTCACTCCCGCCGTCAGCAGATACGATGTGCTGAAGCTAGCGCTGTACGAGAGTGTGCCGGCCGAAGCCGTCACCGGATGTGAAATGGCTCCGCTATCCGACCAGTTCGCGAAGGTGTACCGGGTGCCTGCACTGGGCGTCTGCGGCGAAGTGGTGGCGATGGTGTGCGGGCTCCCAACCTGCCAAGAAACGGCCACGGGCGCGGCATGCGGCGTGCCGCCATCCACACTTACCGCCAATCCCGACAATGAAGTGTTGATGGTGACGCCAACGTTGTTCACCACGAAATTCGCCGTAACGCTCTCTGGCCCACTCATCGTGACGTTCGTTGAGGCGCTGCTGGCACTGGCCACCGGGCCAGTCCAGTTCGCGAACTTGTAGCCTGTCGCGGCCGTCGCTACCAGAGGCACCGGCGTGCCCGCTGCGTAGTAGCTGCCGGAGGCCGGAGAGACTGTCCCGCCGCCGCCCGGACTCACGCCCGTCGTCAGCAGATACGACGTGTTGAAGCTAGCGTTGTACGAGGTTGTGCCGGCCGAGGCCGTCACCGGATGTGAAATGGTCCCACCGTCCGACCAGCTCGCGAAGGTGTACTGGGTACCGGCTGTCGGGGCTTGCGGCGAAGTGGTGGCGATGG
>PMUN01000004.1 GCA_003166875.1 Bryobacterales bacterium
CCCCCCCCACGACTGCATCTGGATCCCCAGTTTCGGGAAAACTAAGTGGCCTTGGGCGAAAGCGCCTGCGCCACCTAAACTAACCGAGCCGCGACTGGAGCGTCAAACCATTATGGACCTGCGCCGCGTGGATAGCCTTCTGCAAGATTTGCGATATACGTTCCGGACGCTCAGGCGGGATGCCGCTTTCACTACTTTTGCGGTGCTCATCATTGGATTGGGGATCGGCGCCAGCACCACGCTTTTCAGTGTGGTGAATACGCTGCTGCTGCGGCCTTTGCCTTTTCGGGATCCGGAGCGGCTGGCGTGGGTTACGAATTACAAAACCGGAGGCCTATCGGGTGCGACTACGCAGGTGGGAATATTGCTCGATCTGCGCGCGCGCAATCAGTCGTTTTCCGATTTAGCCGGCTATATGGCTTTCTACGGCGTTGGCGACAATGTTCTGGGCGGGAAGGGAGAGCCGGAGCGGCTGAGCGGTGTACCGGTGTCGGGAAACTTCTTTCCGGTGCTGGGAGTGCAGCCCCAGATCGGGAGGATATTCACTCCTGAGGAGTGCAAATGGCACGGTCCGAAGGTGGTGTTGATCAGCCACGGACTGTGGGTGCGGCGATTTGCTTCGGATACGGGAATCGTGGGACGCGCTCTGACGCTGGACAATGAACCCGTGACGGTGGTCGGAGTGATGCCGGCCTGGTTTGATTTCGCGTCGATCTTCGCTCCGGCGAGTCATATCGATTTGTATTTTCCTTTCCCGCTCAGCGCAGAGACCAACCGGTGGGGAAACACCATGGCGATTATCGGCCGCCTGAAGCCGGGTGTTTCAGCAGCGCAGGCGCAGGCGGAAGTAAAGATACTCGGTGCCCAGCTCAACGCGGCGCATCTGGCAGACCGTAATGATTTCGAAGGATGGGTGACGCCGCTGAAGGAGCACGTCAGTGGAGGGTTGCGTCTGGCCTTGATCGTATTATCGTGCGGCGTGGGCGCCGTGATGCTGATTGTCTGCGCGAACCTCTCGAATCTTTTGCTGGCGCGCATGGCGGCGCGACGCAAAGAGATCGCCATTCGAACCGCGCTCGGAGCGGGACGCGCCCGGCTAGTGCGTCAGATGCTGACCGAAGGGATCACGCTTTCGGTGTGCGGCGCGGCGCTGGGCGTACTGCTTGCCGTGGCTGGGACAAGGGCTCTCGCGCATTTGGATTCCGTCAGTATTCCGCTGCTTCAGAATGTCCACTTGGATGGGGTAGCGCTGGGCTACACGCTGGCTATGGCGTTATTGACCGGTGTGATCTTTGGATTGGGACCCGCTTTCCAAACTCCGGCCGGCGTGATGCATGACGCGCTGAAGGATTCCAGCCGCGGGTCCACCGAAGGAAAAGAGCGGAGCTGGATTCGCAGCGCGCTGGTGGTGTCGGAAATCGCTTTTGCTTCGGTGCTGCTGGTGGGCGCCGGCCTGTTGATGCGCAGTTTCCTGAGGGTTTTGGATGTGAACATGGGCTTTCAGCCGGAGCGGGCCATGTCGGTGCGCGTGGATCCGGACAGCCGGTACCGCACGCAGGCGCAGCAGAACGCATATTTCGACGAAGTGTTGCGGAGTGCGCGGGCGGTCCCGGGAGTTCAGGCGGTGGGATTGACCGATGCGCTGCCGTTGGGACGCAATCGCTCTTGGGGCGCTCCAGCGAAGGGAGTGGTGTATGGTCCAGGGGAATTTCCAGATGCGTTTGTGCGCGTGGTGAGTGATGGTTATGTCGGCGCGATGGGAATCCCGCTGCGTGCCGGCCGCGATTTGTCGCCGCGGGATACGCCCAAGACTGAGCCGGTGATTGTGGTGAACGAAACGATGGCTAGGCGGCTGTGGCCGGGACAGGATGCAGTCGGCAAGATGATGAGCGCCTGTGGAGACCGGCGCGTGGTGGGTATCGTCGGAGACGTTCGGCATCTCGCGCTTGAACAAGAGGCCGGTAATGAGATGTACATTCCCATCCGGCAATGCCAGGACTGGAGTTCGGTGGACCTGGTGGTTCGCACTACGGCCGCGCCCGAGGAAATCGCCGGGGGCGTCCGGGATGCTCTGAAGCAAATTGCGCCGAATATTTCTCCCAAGGAGTTTCGCCCGCTGGAACGGCTGGTGGACAAGTCCGTGTCGCCGCGCCGGTTTGTGGTGACGCTGCTGGGCGGCTTTGCAGTGTTCGCGTTGATTCTGGCGTCGCTGGGTATTTACGCGCTGATTTCGTATTCGGTGACGCAGCGCACGCAGGAGATTGGGATTCGCATGGCACTGGGGGCGTCGGCGGGCGATCTGCAAGCCGGGATTATCTTTGAAACGCTGCGGCTGGCGGCATTGGGGATGTTGGTGGGCGCGACGGCTGCGTGGTTGCTTGCACGGCTGCTGCGCGGGTTGTTGTTTGGAGTGACGGCGACGGATCCGGCGACTTTTTTCGGGATGCTGGCGGTGTTAGCGGTGGTTGCGGCGATTGCCGGGTATGTGCCGGCGTATCGCGCGTCGAGGATTGATCCGGCGGTGGCGTTGCGGGCGAGCTGATCATTCAAAACGAGCGTCGGCAGGAGTGCCGACGCGGCACGCATGAGTGCGTGC
>PMUN01000419.1 GCA_003166875.1 Bryobacterales bacterium
AACTACGGACTTGCTCGAAATAAAGGATAGCCTCGCGGCCTTTCTTTTCGCCCGCGGTGGTGTAGAGCTCGAAGTGAGGAGTCGCGAGTTTCACCCATTGGTCGGCTGCGGCGAGGGGGCGGGGGAGAAGAGTGACTAGAATTGCTGTAATAAGGCTGTAACGGCTCGACATTAACGGACTCCCGGTGGTTTAGTCGAGCATAACATTGTTTGGCTGGGCAGGAACGCGAATGGGGGTGCGACATGAATGTAGCCGAGCCGCGACCGGTGGAGCGATACCACAAGTGCCGCGAGTTCTCGAGTTCGGATAGCGCTTCCTGCCGGTCGCGGCTCGGTTTTTCGTACGTTCCTACATGCTTTCCATTTTTATGTCGTGCGGCCAACGCGAATGTTTATTGCATGGGGACTGACACGTGCTCGTGCACGATCAACCATTTGCCGCCACGCTTTTCCCAGATTGCGGTTTGGCGGGTATCGGCTTCCAGTCCTTTTCCGTCCTTCATCTTGGCGGAAAGGTGACCGGTCACGGTGGTCCAGGCGACGTTGCCCCGCCGTGTTACCACTAGGTCGTCCTTGGGTGTCAAAGTAGCACTCACCATGTTGTCGAAGAGGTACTTCTGGACTCCTTGTTTGTACTCATCCCAACCGTTGTATTTCAACGGAGCGACGTCATAAAACACCAGGTTGGAGTCCTTGGCGTAGAGCCGCGCAGGATTTTCCGGACTGCCCGAGCTCCAGGCTTCATAGTACTGGCGAATCAGATCCTTGAACTCGGCAGTGTCGCCAGATTTCTTGCTTTCAGCTGCTGGCAGAGTTTCGCAAACCGACAGAATTAACCAGAGAGCTCCAATGGTTTTGATCATTTGTAGATGATACCTTGTTTCCATCCAACGGCTAGCCCGAAAACTACGTCATACCCTCAGTGGACTGGATGCCATCCCGGCTAAAACTCTGCCTTATCATTCTCTGCACCCAGTTGGTCGGTGCGCAGAGTGTTCCGGGGCCTTCGCCGGATGCGGACAAAAAGCCTGGGAGCATTGCCGGAATGGTCCGAAGCGATTCAACAGGACAGCCGCTGCGGCGGGCTCAAGTGGTGCTCAGTCCGGCTGATGCCTCGGGCAGTTCGCTGGCCCAAATCACCGATGACAAGGGAAAGTTCTCGTTCCCAAAAGTCGCGCCAGGGACGTACTCGGTCACGGTGCAGCGCGACGGGTACCTGAAGCAAACCGCCGGACGGATCGGCGCTTTTAAAATGCCTCCCATTTTTCTGATCCAGCCCGGCCAGGACGTCGGCTCGTTCGACTTTCGGATGGTCCCAACGGGAGTGGTTAGCGGCAAGGTGAAGTTTGACGACGGTGAGCCCGCCGTGAACGTAACCGTCCAGTTGTATCGCGAATATCATAGGCGGGGCCGGCATGGCTGGGAAGCGGCGGCATCCACGCGGACCAATGATCTTGGGGAGTATCGCGTGCATGGGCTCGATCCAGGATCGTATTACGTAGCCGCTTTGTATCAGGCGCCGCAGCTTCCTTCGAATGCCGAAGAGCAGCGCCGCACCGATGCTTCCGGAAAGCCGCGCGAGGAATTGAGCTACGCGGTCACGTTTTATCCGGAAGTGCAAAAGCTAGCGGATGCCGTCGCGGTACGGGTGCTGCCAGGAGGAGAGATCGGGAGCATCGATATTTTTCTCACGCTGGTGCATACTGTCCGGATCCACGGGCGTGTGATCAGCGGGCTGAGCGGCGCAATTGTGGAGGGTCCCAGCATCACATTGCGCTGGAATGACGCGGAGAATACCGCCTCGGTCTCGGCGCCGGTGGACGTTACCTTCGATAAGAAACATAATTTCGAGATTAAAGGTGTTACTCCCGGTCCTTACCTCATAATCACTACCGGATCCGACAACGGAAAAGCGCTGAGCGCGAGGACCCCGATTTCCGTGGGCGAGGCGGACGTGGAGGACCAATCCATCGTCATCGGGCCGCAGCAGATTTGGAAAGGGAAGATCGTGGTGGATGGGGACGAGTCCATCAAGCTTCCAGGCATCGGAGTGGAACTTCAGCCGCGGCGCGCTACGGCTTCCCCCGTGCGAGCCTACGTGGAAAAGAATCTTGAGGTCAGCCTTCCATTTCAGCCGCAGGAGACCTACGATCTGGAAGTTCTGAACGCGCCCGAGGATGTGTATCTGGAGGCGGTCCGGGTGGGCAGGAACGACCACTTGGCCACGGGTCTCGAAGCAGAACCGGGTGCGGAGCCGCAAGAGATGGAAGTGGTGTTGTGCACGCGAGGCGGCAAAGTGCTGGGGAGAGTGGTGACGGCGGCCGATTCCAGCGTGGTGGCTACGGGCGCCAGCGTTCTGCTGATTCCCGATCCGCCGATTGGCCGGTCACAAGCATATAAGCTCACCTATGCTGATCAGTACGGGAATTTTCTCATCCACGGAGTGGCGCCGGGCAACTACATCGCTGTGGCGTGGCTCGATCAGCCGCCCTGCGAAGTCTACAACCCCGACGATCTGGCCGCTTGTAAGGGCCAAGGCGTTAAGTTGGCGGTGTCGGATGAGGCGTTGGAGAGCGTTCAAGTGGTTGCGCGGTAAGCGGCGTTTCTCGTTTCTCGTTTCTCGTTTCTCGTTAGGCACTATCGAGCGCACCCAACGAGAAACGAGAAACGATGCTTTCGCGATCCTGCCGATTTTCTCAACTTCTCCGCAAGGAGACAGCTAACTTAAGCTTTTGCTGCCACTTGCCGATAGATCGGGAGGTGTCATCCAAAAACCAGCAACTCGGCGAAGTTGCGGACCTGGCGATTCAGCGAGATGCTGACATTGCCCGCCGGACCGTCCCAGGCATTTGGGCCAGCTTGGGTACGGTGCAGTTTGTCCTGTTGGCGGGGACATACTTCGTCCAACACCCGCTGGTCTCTTCAGCTTTCGGCGTTCTTACGATGGCGGCGTGCGTTACGCGCTTGTTCCTGGTGCTCCGTAAGAGTGAGATTTACCCGCAGCATCCCAGAAAGTGGAGAATCGCGTTCAGCGCCTGTCTTCTGATCTTCTCGGCAGCCTGGGGATGCATGACGGGCTTCAGCTATGTGGTGTATGGCTTTTCCAATTGGAACTCGGTGCTGCTGACATTCTGCGTGGTGGGAATTAGTTCCGGGGGACTGGTTCCGTTCACGCCGCGCATGTTGTATCTGAACTTGCACATTGTGCCGATGCTCGTGCCATGCATCGTGGCCGACCTGTACGTGGGCGGGAACCAGGGCTATTTGCTGGCCTTCATCACGATCGTGTATGTGGGGTTATCCCTGATTCAAGGGCGGCATCTAAACCGCGAATATCGGAAAGCGCTGAATGACCGAAGGCAGCTTGTCGTGGCCATGCAGATGGCGGAGGGTGCGAATCGCGCAAAGAGCAGCTTCCTGGCGAATATGAGTCACGAGCTGCGGACACCCATGAACGGAATCATCGGGACCACGCATTTGGCTCTCGATACGGAACTCTCCCGCGAGCAGCGCGAATTGCTGGAGACCACGCGGAACTCCGCCGACGCGTTGCTGCACCTGCTGGATGATGTTCTGGACCTCTCCAAGATGGAGGCGGAAAAAGTGGATCTTGAGCAGGTACCGCTCGATTTGCACAAGCTGGTACGCGAGACCGTCAAGGGTTTCGCAACACAGGCGGCGAAAAAGCGGCTGGCTCTGACTCACTCCATCGCGGCGCGAGTGCCGGACCAGGTGACAGGCGATCCCGCGCGGCTCCGTCAAGTCCTGACGAACCTGGTGGGGAACGCCATCAAATTCACTCCTGCGGGCGCTGTTGAGGTCCGCGTGGGAGTGGAATCCATCAGCGCCGAGGCTGTTTCCCTGCAGTTCGCGGTAAAGGACACCGGCATCGGCATCGCCAAGGACGAGCAGAAAGTAATTTTCCAAGCATTTTCTCAAGCCGATGGGTCGATGACGCGGCGCTACGGCGGGTCGGGACTCGGGCTCACGATCTCAGCGCGGCTGGTGGAGTTGATGGGCGGCTCAATCTGGCTGGCGAGCGAGCCTGGAAAAGGGAGCACAGTCCACTTCACGGCGCGATTCCGGATGCCGATGCCGGCGGCCGTAGTCGAGGGCGATTCGTCACTGGCCCACCAGTGCTAAAATTAGCCCCAGATGAACGCAGATAAACGCAGATAAAAATCCGCGTTCATCAGCGTTTATCCGCGGCTAAAAAGAAGGGTTCTATGAAAAGCAATCGCCCCAAAATCGCTCGAATACTTGTCCTCGGCTTGAGCTGGATCGTCCTGGGTGGCTCTACCGACACGCCACCGGTCGCTAACCGCATTGAGCACCGCGAAGAGAGGCATGGAGCCACTGTGATCGATAACTACTTTTGGCTGCGCGACAAATCCAACCCGGCGGTGGTCGAGTATCTGAAGGCCGAGAACGCCTACACAGACGCGATGACCAAAGATCTGAAGCCGTTTGAAGAGGCGCTGTATACGGAAATGCTGGGCCGCATCAAGCAGACTGATCTCTCGGTGCCCACCCGCCGCGACGGCTATTTCTACTATTCGCGCACCGAAGAAGGCAAGCAATATCCCATTCAATGCCGGCGCAAAGGCAGCATGGACGCGCCTGAAGAAGTGTTGCTGGACGGCAACGAGGCCGCGAAAGGGCACACGTTCTTCGGCCTGGGCGGTTTCCAGGTCAGCGACGATTCGAATCTTTTGGCGTACACCACTGACGTCACCGGTTACCGGCAGTACACCCTGCACGTGAAAGACCTGCGCACTGGCCAGACGCTTGCCGACACTGCCGAGCGCGTAACGTCGCTCGAATGGGCTTCCGACAACAAGACCCTGTTCCTGACTACGGAAGACGCGGTTACCAAACGCTCCGATCATCTTTGGCGGCACACGCTGGGCGCTACCGGGAACGATCCGATTTACGAAGAAAAAGATGAGCTGTACACCATTTTTAGCAGCCGCACGCGTGACAAGAAATTCATCATCCTGGATATCAACAGCACGGATACCACCGAGGCACGCTATCTGGCTTCGGATCAACCGCGCGGCGACTTCCACGTGTTTCTGGCGCGCGAAAAGAAACACCGTTATGACATCGACCATCGCGAGGGATTGTTTTATATCCGCTCTAACAAGAATGCGAAGAATTTCCAGATCCTGACCACGCCTGAATCGGATATCAGCCCCACGAACTGGAAGGTTTTCGTCCCGCACCAGACCGACGTGCTGGTGCAGGGTGTCGACCTGTTCAAAAACTTCGCCGTGGTGCTTGAAAAATCAAAGGCGCTGAATGGAATCCGGATGCTGGATTTCCGGACGGGCCAATGGCAAAGCATGACCTTTCCAGAGCCGGTGTACTCGGCGTTTCCGGCCGGCAATCCCGAATACGACACGCATGTCTTTCGGTACAGCTACACCAGCTTGATCACGCCTTCCAGCGTTTTCGATTACGACATGGAGACGCACAAGGCGACATTGCTGAAACAGCAAGAGGTGCTGGGCGGCTACGATCCCACGCAGTATGTTTCCGAGCGCGCCTGGGCCACCGTTCGGGATGGCACGAAAGTGCCGCTGTCCATCGTGTACAAGAAGGGATTCAAGCGGGACGGAACCGCGCCACTGTTCTTGTATGGCTACGGCTCCTACGGGGCCGGCATGCCCGCCACGTTCGCCAGCCAGCGGCTGAGCCTTTTGGACCGGGGGATGGTTTACGTGATCGCCCACATCCGGGGCGGCGACGAAATGGGCGAGGCCTGGCACGACGACGGCATGCTCATGAAAAAGAAAAACACGTTCTACGATTTCGTGGACAGCGCCGAATATCTGATCAAGGAGAAGTGGACATCGAAAGATCGTCTGGTGATTCAAGGTGGAAGTGCTGGCGGTTTGCTGATGGGCGCGGTGGTGAATCTGCGTCCTGATTTATTTCGCGCGGTGCATGCTGCCGTACCATTCGTGGACGTGATGAACACTATGCTGGACGCGAGCCTGCCGCTCACAGTAGGCGAATATCTGGAATGGGGCAACCCCAACGAGCAAGCCGCATACGACTACATGAAAACGTACAGCCCTTACGACAACCTGGAGAAGCGTGCTTATCCTGCAATGCTCGTAACCACCAGTCTCAACGACAGCCAGGTTGGCTATTGGGAGCCGGCCAAATACGTCGCGCGCTTGCGGACACTAAAAACCGATAACAACCCGCTGCTCCTGAAAGTCAACATGGGCGCGGGCCACGGCGGCGCTTCCGGCCGCTATGATCGGCTGAAGGAACAAGCCTTCGAGTATGCCTGGTTGATGAGCCAGGTGGGTATTACGAAATAAATCCGAAAGAACGCCGGGATGAGTCTCGGCGCTGCTGACATGAGTGTCTGCGCCACATTTGGCGCGTTCACGAGAAAAAGAGGCGCCAGGTGGTGACCACCAGTGCGTGGGTCACCATCGCTGCCCGGACACTTCGCGCCTTCAGGAACGCCAGGCCATAGAAAATGCCGCTCACCCCTCCCACAATGGCGAATCGCCAGTTTGGAAAACTATGGCGAAACCACAAATGCACCAGGCCGAACAGTACCGAGGCCACGGCCAAGCCTCCGATCTCGCTTCCCAGCGCTCCAGCGAGCAAGCGCTGCAAAAAGGCACGGAAGAAGAACTCTTCAAATAGCGCCACCACCCACAGAAACGCAAGGAACATTCCCGGCACGAGTAGCGCCAGTTTCCACCACTCCATCGCCGGAGCATGGAATCGGGCGAACCGCAACCAGTAAGCGATCGCGCCGCCCACCGGCAGGAAGAACAGATAGTACAAGAAGCCGATGCGCCATTCCGATCGCGATGGAACGAAACCGAAGCGCGGGTCCTGGATCGAGCGCAGTGAGAACACGGCCATGACGCCGAGCCGGATCCACATCAGTTGTCCCAAGATGGCAAGCTGAACATGCGGCGCAGGTTGCCCATAGATCTGATTGAAGAGCTTGCTCAGATAAACCGCGGCGATCAAGGCCAGGAACAACAAATCCGTCGGCAGGCTGGGCCGGATCCACGCGTACCAGAATGCCGCTGCTAACACCACTGCCAGTAAAGCGACGAAGGAAGCAAGCCGGAACGTGCCGGTTCGAGGAGCCTCCACCAGATAGGGGACGACGGCGCTGGCGGCCAAAAGCGCGGCTCGAAGAGGCTTCCCTCCCAACCGGTCGAAGGCCTTCCGTACCTCTCCGAACCCGGGCATCAGGTAGAAAACTGCTTCAATCAGAAACGCGGGCAGCACTGCGATCGCGAGCGAGGAGGGTATATTCTGTTGTTGGGAGTATACGTAAGTGGCGATTGAGGCGGCCGTCCAAACCACGACAAGCGTCGTCAGGAACTGGCGCATTCGCTTCATCTTAGCATCGGCGGTTTGCTTAGCCGTGTGGGGCGCGGACGATCCGCCGGCCGATCTGACCAAACGTGTGGCCCAGCGCGAAACGGAAACGTCCCAAGCCCAGGCCAACTATACGTATCGCCAGAGTTTGACCATCGACGAATTCGACAATCGTGGCGCGATCGTGGGCGGTTATTGGGAGCAGCGCGACATCATCTTCTCGCCGAAACAAGAGCGCACCGAACAGATGATCGACCGGCCTTTCAACAACCTCCACAGGATCGGATTGACTGAAGAGGATTTTCGAGACATCCGCGACGTCCAGCCGTTCTTGTTGACCAAAGACCAGTTGTTTTTGTATGAGACCCGTTTCAAAGGCGAGGAGAGCATGGAGGGAGTGGATTGCTATGTCATCCGGATCCAGCCTCGCCAAATCCTGCAGGGCCAGCGGCTGTTCGAGGGCATGTTGTGGGTGGACAAGAAAGACTACTCGATCATCCGCAGCGAGGGGCAAGCCGTTCCGCAGATCCGGACCACCAAGACCGAGAATCTGTTTATCCACTTCACCACTCTGCGGCAAAAGGTGGACGGCAACTTTTGGTTTCCGGTGACTACTTATGGCGACGATACGCTGTACTTTCGCGACGGTCCACAGCGGATCCGCATGATCATCCGCTATAGCCAATACAAGAAGTTCGGGGCCGAGTCGAAAATCACGTTCGACAAGTAACGGGAACTTGCGCGCGCCTTATCCGTATAGTAATGTCGGAGGGATCGAGTTACGGGGAGGGGGAATATGGCGCAGCACGTAAAGATACTTGGTATTCTCCACATCGTTTTCGGCGCGCTCTGCGTTCTGGGCGGGCTGATTTGCCTGGCTGTGATGGGCGGCATCGCGGGAATTGTGGGTTCATCGGATCAGTCGGGGGATGCCGCGGTTGCGGTCCCGGTGCTGGCGGCTATCGGCCTTTTTGTGTGTATCCTGTGCCTGGTGGTGGGGCTTCCCGGCCTGGTAGGCGGTATCGGGTTGCTCCAATTCAGGTCCTGGGCGCGTATCACCGTGATTGTAATTTCCGCACTCGACCTGATCCACATACCTTTCGGAACCGCATTGGGGATTTACGGCTTTTGGGTGCTCCTCAATCCGGAGACTGAGGCAATGTTTAATCGGCCGCCGATTCCGGCCATGCCGCAGCAGCGGGCTTAAACTCGTTTTTATCCACCTAACGGAACGGCCAGTCTCGTCCGATCACTTATATATGCTTTGGACGCGTGCGTGGCTCGGGAGAGCCTTGCGAGTAATCGCGGCCGTCGCAATTGTGTGCGCTTTGCTGCTCACTGAGTTTCACTTTCATCTCGGTTTGCGCAACACCACCGTTACGTATACGCTGCTCTTGGCGATCCTGTTTTTCGCGGTGCGTTGGGACCGCCTGGAGACGATCCTCGCGTCCATAGCTGCCGCCGTCGGCTTCCTTTACTACTTTCAGGAGCCCGCTTACAGTCTGAAGGCCACCGATCCACAATCCTACGTGGCCGTCGCCGGGTTTCTGATCACGGCAATCGTGGTGAGCCAGACCGCGCTAACGGCCAGGAAGCGTGCCGCGGAGGCGCTGGAAAGAAAGCGTGAGACGGAGCGGCTGTATGAGCTTGGCCAAGCCATGCTCGCGAGCGATAGTCTTCAAACCACGGTTTGGATCGCGATCAATCAGGCCATTCCAATTTTCGGTGTCCCCGGCGCTGCGTTCTACCTAAAGGCGGGGGATGAGATCCATCGCGCAGGGGTGAGCGATGTAATCAGCGATGAGGCTTTGCGCTCGGGAAGCGACTTTGGGGCGGGCGTTTCGATAATTCCTATCGAGGTAGGCGACGAGAAAATCGGGAGTCTGGGGTTGGCTGGCACGGCTTTTTCTGAGACTGTTCTCAAATCGATATCGAGTCTGTTGTCCACAGTGCTTCAGCGGGTGCGGGTCGGCGAGAAGTTGATGATCGAAAAACGTGTGTCGGAATCGCTGCTGCTGAACATCCTTCCGGGCGAAGTGGCGGATGAGCTTCGCGCGAAAGGGCTGGTTTCACCCAAGTATTTCGAAGACGTCACCATCCTGTTTACGGATTTTGTGGGCTTCACACTTTCCACCGAGAAGCTGGCGGCCGAAGAACTAGTGGAGCTGCTGCACGATTACTTCACGGCTTTCGATCAGATTGTGGCGCGCTATCGCCTGGAGAAGATGAAGACCATCGGCGACAGTTATATGTGCATCAGCGGCTTGCCCCTGCGCAATCCGGCGCATCCGGTGGATATGGTAATGGCCGCGTTCGAGATGCTGGAAGCGGTGCGCGAGCGCCAGCGTCCGGACCGGCTGGCGCAATGGAAGGTGCGCATCGGCATTCACACCGGCCCCGTGATCGCGGGAGTAGTCGGCATCAACAAATTCGCGTTCGACATCTGGGGCGATACGGTGAACTACAGTTCCAGGATGGAATCGAGCGGTGAAGCAAATCGAATCAACTTATCGGAGCGAACCTACTCTCGCGTGAAGGATTTCTTCCAGTGCGAACATCGGGGCAAAGTTCTGACCAAGGAAAAGCGTGAGCTGGACATGTACTTCGCAAACGGAATCCTGCCTACCTTACTGAACGGATCGGATCAAACGCCGCCGCCGGCATTCGTGCGCCGCTACAACGTCTATTTTCAAAAAGATCCCCCATCGTTCCCAGCGTTCCTGGTAGCCCCTGAGCCCGGGGTCTTGACGGTTTGAGAACCGAAGAACCGAAGAACAGGTTTCACCGCACGAATTTATAACCAACGCCATGCACTGTCACCAGATGACAGGGCTCAGCCGCGTCCTGCTCCAGCTTGGCGCGCAGCGCAGCGAGATGATTGTCCACCGTACGCGTGGTAGGCGTCGCGTCGTACCCCCAAACCTTTTCGAGCAGTTCATCGCGCGTGACCACGGCGCCCTCCTTCGCGGCCAATAGCCGGAGCAATCCGAACTCCTTCCGCGTAAGATCCACCTTTCTGCCGGCTCGGAAGGCTTCGTAGCGCACGAAATCGACACGCACGTCCCCAAACTCGATTTCGTTGGGCAGCTCCGCGCCTGGGGCGCTTCGGCGCAGCAGCGCTCGAACACGGGCCATCAATTCCCGCACCGAAAATGGCTTGGTGACATAATCGTCGGCGCCAAGATCGAGACCCAGGACGCGGTCGGCTTCCTCGCCACGTGCTGTGAGCATCAGGATCGGCGTATGGACGCCTTCCGCGCGCAGCTTGCGGCACAGCTCATACCCGCTCAAGCGCGGCAACATCAGGTCCAGCACAATCAGGTGCGGATCGTGCTTGCGGATCAGCTCCATGCCAGCGATTCCGTCGGCCGCTGTGAATACCTGGTATCCCTCGAACTCGAGATTGTCCCGCAGGCCCTGCAGAATCGCGGTTTCATCCTCCACTACCAGCACACGATTCATATCTTCTGGTCTATCGGCAGAATTAACGAAAACACCGATCCTTTCGGTTCGTTGTTGCGGACCTCTACGCGTCCACCATGCGTCGCGGCGACATGCGCCACCACCGTTAATCCCAAGCCCACGCCCGGAACTGAGCCTGAGCCCACGGGAGCTCGAAAGAACTTCTCGAAGATCCGTTCCCTCAGTTCCTCCGGAACGCCGACGCCTTGATCCAGCACTTCGACGATTGCTTCGCCACCCGATTGGCGCAGACGGAGCTCAATGTCGCGCGAATCGCTCGAATATTTCATCGCATTAGTCAGCAGATTCAAGATAGCCTGTTCCAACGCGTCCGCATCGGCACGGACCATGGGAGCGCAGCCGCAATAGTCCCGGCGAAAAGCAAATCCTTGTTGCGCCAGGGATGGACCAACGGCTTGCACCGCCGCTTCGACAATCGGTACCAGAGCTAGCACCTGCAGCCGGTAATCGCTTCGTCCTTGTTCGATCTTTGAGAAAGCCAGTACTTGATCCACCAGCCGGGCCAGGCGCTCGCTTTCCCGCGCGATGGTCTCCAGATACTCGCGCTGCTTCTCGGGATCCGCCACGCGTCCCAGCGCCAGGGTTTCGGCGAACATCTGAATGCTGGTGAGCGGCGTGCGCAACTCATGCGACACGTGCGCCACAAATTGCGAGCGCAGGTCGGCCAGCTCGGTCTCACGCCGGTAGTCCTGCCACACCACGTAGCGGCAAAATAAAGTCACCGAGAGCGCCAGGAACACCGCGCATCCATAAAATGCAAAGCGCAGATTGCTCTCCCGATAGACCGAGTGGATCTCCGCGGCGGTGTGCGCCTGATCGCTATGCTTCTCCAGCTCCTGCACGATCAGCTTTTGTTGCTGCCGGTAAAGTTGAATGGCCAGGCCGGTAAGAACGACGGCGGGAATGAGGACGGAAATCAGAAAAATCGTTACCCGCCGCCGCTGTGGTCCGGAAGCCATGCCAGCATTAGTTTACTATTCGGATGTCCAGCGATGGCTTTCCTCGAACCAGCAGGTCCCCTACGGCGCAGAAAGGTACAACGGCCACAAAGTAGGCCGCGACCACCGGCGTCCCGGCCAGTCCGACGAGAGCTTGCGGGGTGAATATAGCGCCGGTCAACCAGTGAAGCGCCGATCCCGTGTCCTTTTTCAGGCGCTTCAGGTTGTGCCCTTCTTTGCCGTCAACGTGAATCCATTTAACCTTCTGTCGCGCCAGTTTGAGTAGTTGGCCGGCTGGCGAGGTGCTTTCCAGAACAAGGTTGTCGCCCTCTATGCGTAGGCAGCGCGCGTGCGCGTTGACTCCGTCGCTGGTGGTAACGCTCAGGCGGCGCCCCTCAACTTGGGGTGCAAGTTCGCTCCATTTAAGTGACACTGTGTCGGCGGCGACAGCCGGAGCAGTCACCGCAAAGATGGTTGAGAGAATCCAAAGTGAATGTTTCATAGTGATGCCAGAATACGGCCTTATTCGAGAGCAGTTGTCATCGCACGCCATAAACGGCGCAAATTCCGTGCAAATAAATTGTCTGGGAAATGTAAACTAGACCTGCGAGCGTCGAAAACAGCCGGGGGCGTGGTCGTTGACTAGTCCCACCGCCTGCATGAATGCGTAACAGATGGTGGAGCCTACGAATTTGAAGCCGCGGCATTGAAGATCTTTGCTCATAGCATCGGATTCGGGAGTACTGCTAGCTAGCTGCTTCGAATCGCGCCATTGGTTTTTCTTCGGTTTGCCTCCCACGAATTGCCAGATGTAGGCGTCGAAGCTCCCGAACTCTTTTTGGACGGCCAGGAACGCTTTAGCATTCTGAATCGCCGCCGCGATCTTCAGACGATTGCGGACGATGCCGGGATCGTTGAGCAATTGCTTGGTTTTTTTCGCGCCGTAGCGCGCCACCTTGTCGGGATCGAATCCATCGAAGGCCTTCCGGTAGTTCTCGCGCTTCCGCAGGATGGTGTCCCAACTAAGACCGGCTTGTGCGCCTTCCAGGATCAGAAACTCGAACAACGTGCGATCGTCGTGGATCGGGACGCCCCATTCCTGGTCGTGATAAGCGATGGCGAGTTGCTTGGTGGCCCACTGGCAACGTTTCATCATCCGTTATGATAGAAACAATTTGGCCAAGCTGCGCATCCGCAATCAATCCAGGGACACTCTCGTGGCGGACCGCGCGGATATCGCCGATACCAGCGCCAAGCGCCGTACCGGACTGCTGAAACATACCGGATTGGAACCCGGCGAAGGTTTATGGATCGCGCCCTGCGAGGCCGTGCATACCATCGGAATGAAATTCCCGATCGATGTATTGTTTCTCGACAAGAAGAAAAAAGTGCTCAAGGTAAGGCCCGCGATGCCGCGCTGGCGCATGGCTATCAGCCTGTTCGCGCACTCGGTGCTGGAACTCCCCAGCGGCCGAGCGGCGGAAACGCAGACCGCGGCGGGTGATCAGTTGGAGTTTGAAAAATACGAGTAAGGCACCGACTCCCTCACGGTCGCGGTTCGGTAGATTTCGGCTGCGCAGTAATGCTTAGAGCCACCAGGAAGCGTCCCATCTCCTGCCGGGCTTCGATGGTTACCGGCTCTCCGTTTTCCAGATCCGACGGCGAAATCTGCGTCTTGCCGCGCATCAGACGCGTCTTGCGGTTGATGTCGAAGTCCAAAAGGTTGCCGCTTTCGTTCTCAATGGTGATCTGTTTGTTCGAGACCCCATGCACCGTCCCATTGAACGTAGCTGGCGGTATCTTCTGCGCCAGCAGCAACCCAGCCATCAAAAACACGAGAATCCTCACGGCCATACCACTACGAAGACGACAACCCGCAGCCATCCGTTACGGCCCACCAATCCCCAGCCCCTAGCCCCCAGCCCCCTTATAGAGTTACACTGAAATCCAATACAAATCCCAATGGGGAGGGTTTCCATGTCTGAACCGGACAACTCCGTGGACCGGAGAGATTTCCTGAAGACCGCCGGCGGAGTCGGATTATCGCTGGGCGTTGCAAGTTCTGCATTCGCTGCTGCGCGCGGCGCCAAGACGAGCGGGCGTGTCATTGGCGCGAACGACCGCATCAACATCGGTGTGATCGGCGCGGGTGGCCGAGGTTCCTATGTTGGCGGAGTCTTCCATCACTACGGTGAGAAGAACAACAACGCTTGCGCGGTGGTGGCCGTCTGCGACGTCTACGAAAAGCGCAAGAAAGCGCAAGCGGAGCGGTTCAAGTGCGATGGCTACCTGGATTACCGGGAGGTGATCAACCGCGCCGACATAGACGCTGTGATTGTCGCAACTCCCGACCATTGGCACGCGAAGATCGCGTTGGATGCCATGGATCATGGCAAGGACGTCTATCTTGAGAAGCCCATGTGCCACACCAATGAGGAGATCAAGCAACTGGTCAACACGGTGAAGGAGACCAAGCGCGTCCTTCAGGTGGGTTCGCAAACCACTTCCGGCGACCAGTGGTGGAAGGCCCGCAAGGCCATCGCCGACGGCATGATCGGGCAGATGATCATGAGCCAGGGCTCGTATCACCGCAACTCCAACGAGGGCGAGTGGAACTGGCCCATCGACAAAGAGGCCGGCCCGGACGGCAAGGGCGAGAATTACATCGACTGGAAAATGTGGCTGGGGCCAGCGCCGAAGCGGTCCTACGACGCCGATCGATTCTTCCGCTTCCGCAAGTACTGGGANNCCGGCGGCATCGCCACCGATCTTTTCTACCACGTGGTGGCGCCCCTGCAGATCTGCTGGGGCCAGCCGCAATTCCCATCGCGCGTAACAGGCACGGGCGGCATCTATGTCTTCAAAGATGAGCGCGAGGTCCCGGACACTTTCATGTTGGTGGCCGATTACCCGGCAGGGCACTCGCTGGTGCTCAGCTCTTCGATGGCCAACTCGCACCACATTCCTGGACTGATCCGAGGGCACGAAGGAACCATCATCATGGTGGAGAACGGACAGTTCGAGAGCCGCGCCGAAAATATCACCGTGATTCCGGAGCTGCAGTACAACCGGGAGACCAAAGAGCGGACCACCATGAAGCCCGAGTATCTGGCCAAGTTCGGCAAGGATCCGATCAAGATTCCCGTGGACGACAAGGACATGATGACGGCGCACGTTGAGAATTTCATCAATTGCGTCCGTAGCCGCGAGAAGCCGCATCTGGACGTCGAGACGGGTGCGCGCGCTCAAGCCGTCATCAATCTGGCGGTGCANNGCCGACGAGGGCGTCGGCTGCGGACCAGGGGGTCCGCCCCACGCCAACGTGATGCGACTCGCATTGTTCGGAGGGACATTCGACCCCATTCACAGCGCTCACCTGACGGTGGCGCGTGAAGCGGCCGACAAATTTCACTTGGACCAAGTGTGGTTTGTGACGGCCGCTCATCCGCCGCATAAGTCGGACCAGACCGGCGCCGGCTATGAGGACCGCTGCAAAATGGTGGAGCTGGCCTGCCACGGAGACCCGCGTCTGGTGGTGTCGCGTCTGGAATCCGGGGCAGGGAAGAGCTATTCCATCGACACGATCGAGCGAGTGCGGGCCTCCGGGGAAGAGCCGTATTTCATCATCGGGGCGGATGCGTTCGCCGAAATTGCAACGTGGCACCGCTGGCAGGACCTGCTCCGCCTCACCGAATTCATTGTGGTGACTAGGCCCGGACACGAGTACGCTTCGCCTCCGGGCGCGCGCGTCCATCGGCTGGATACAGTAGCGCTGCCCGTCTCATCGTCTGAGATCCGGCGCCAACTCGGAGCCGGAGGAATCCCGCCAGAACTGCCTCCTGAGGTCGCTCAATACATCGCCGCTAAGGGTTTATATCAGGTTCCCTGCGCTACGGCCCGTTCCGTCAGCCAGCCGTAATACGTCTGTAATGCACCTGTAACCAAAATCGGGTTACCTTCAAATGAGGGCATTATGAAGAAGATCGTCCTGATCGAAGATGATTCTGACCTCTTTGGTCTACTGAAGTACAACCTGGAGAAGGAAGGGTTCGCCTTCGCGGGTTCGCAGACCGGCAAGGGCGCCATTGAGCTGTGCCGAAGGGAGCGGCCGGACTTGGTGATCCTGGATATCATGCTGCCCGATTCCGATGGGCTGGACATCTGCAAAGGCCTTCGCAACCATTCCGAGCTCGCCCACGTTCCCATCCTGTTTCTAACCGCTAAAGTCTCTGAAACTGACCGGATATTGGGCCTGGAGCTCGGCGCCAACGATTATATCGTGAAGCCTTTCTTCATCCGCGAGCTGATTGCTCGCATCAAGAATCAGTTTCGTAGCCAGACCGTGCCCGTTCGAACTGTTCGCGCGGGAGCCCTGGAGCTGGACCGCGCCAGTTGCCGCGTATTGCGGCATGGCAGCGAAATTGCCCTGACAGCCACAGAATTCCGGCTGCTGGATTTTCTGATGAGCCGCCCGGGTGTGGTGTACAGCCGCGAGCAGCTTTTGGACGCCGTATGGGGCCACGATCGCGCGGTAACCGATCGCACGGTGGACGTGTACATTCTGCGCCTCCGTCAGAAGATTGAGCCCGACCCCACCAATCCGGGCCTGATCCGCGCCGTTCGAGGCTTCGGCTACAGCTTCAATGAGAACGCGGTTGAGCCGGTTTCCAACACCTCCTTAACTGCTTAAACCAATGTGGCGCAGGCGCTTCCGCCTGNNGCGGAAGCGCCTGCCCCACTTAGCTCCGAAGTTGGGTGGCGCAGGCGCTTCCGCCTGCGAACCCGGAGGTTGTACAAAACAACCCTAAGGCATTTAGCCGATCTTCATTTGCCGAGAATATTGGTACTCTGCCTACAGATGCGCTCGTGTCTCCTACTTTTGACCATGCTCGCGGCAACGATGCTCCAAGCGCAACCGCCCGAGGACGAGAAGGTGTACAAAGTCGGCGGATCCGTCAGCCGTCCCCGCACTATTTCCAAGGTAGTGCCCGAATACACCCAGGAGGCGCTGCGAGCCCGCCGTGAGGGAAATGTGGATCTTCAGGTTGTAGTGACACGTGATGGTGTAGCGAGCGATATTCACGGGATTCTTCAACCGCTGGGATTTGGCCTGGACGAAAAGGCGATCGAGGCTGTTCGGCAATGGCGGTTCAAGCCTGGCGAAAAAGACGGCAAGCCAGTGGCGGTCATGGTGATGATCGAGGTGGTCTTCCACCTGCCACAATAGCGGCTACGCAGAGCTGTTGGCCCAGTTCAAGGTAAACTAGTAGATAAGACGTTTCTGGTTTCTCGTTTCTAGTTTCTGGTTGCCGAACGATCATGGCAGCTAATTAGAAACCAGAAACCAGAAACCAGAAACGGAATGTCCGACCGAGCCCAATTACTAACCGACGCGTTAGAGGACCGTATTCTAGTCCTGGACGGCGCCATGGGCACCATGATCCACCAGGTGCCTCTCAGCATTGAAGCGGATTACCTCGGGCGTGAAAACTGTCCAGAGATTCTGTGTGTTACGCGGCCGGATGTCATCAACGATATTCATCGCGCCTATCTGGAAGCGGGCGCTGATATCGTCGAGACGAACTCATTCGGCGGCACAAGCATCGCGCTAGCCGACAACAAACTGGAAGATCGGGCTTACGAACTGAATTTCGCCGCCGCCAAAATCGCGCGCCAGGTGGCCGACCAGTTTTCCACGCCAGCCAAGCCGCGGTTCGTCGCGGGTTCGATGGGCCCCACCAACAAGGACCTGAACATCACCGCGACCGTCACCTTCCCGAAGTTGCACGATGCGTATTACGAGCAGGCCAAGGGGCTGGTCGAAGGGGGCTCCGATTTCCTGCTGATCGAGACTTGTTTCGATACCGGAAGCCTCAAGGCCGCGCTGCTGGCCGTGCAGAAGCTTCGCCGCGATCTGGGCGTACCGATTCCCGTAGTCGCTTCGGTGACCATTGAGCGCAACGGCACCATGTTGGGCGGCCAGCCGATTGACGCGCTGTATGCCTCCATCGCGAATAACGAACTCCTCTCAGTGGGCATGAATTGCGCCACTGGTCCGGACCTGATGACGGATCACATTCGCAGCCTGCACGAAATGTCGAGGTTCCGCGTCTCTTGCTATCCGAATGCCGGGCTTCCAAACGCGGACGGTAAGTTCGGGGAAACGCCGGATTCGCTCGCGGCGCAACTTGAGAAGTTCATCGATCATGGCTGGCTGAACCTGGTGGGCGGTTGTTGCGGCACTACGCCGGCGCACATCAAAGCCATCGCGGAGATGGCGTCGGGAAAACGGCCACGGGCCATCCAGGCACCCTCGCATCGCGCCTACTATTCGAACAAGGAACTGGTGGAGGCCGAGGACAGCAATCGCCCGCTCATCGTCGGCGAGCGAACCAATGTCATCGGCTCGCGTCTCTTCAAAAACATGATCGCCGAAGAGAAGTGGGAAGAGGCGACGGAAATCGCGCGCTGGCAGATCAAGAACGGCGCGCACATCGTGGATGTGTGCCTGCAATCCAGCGATCGCGAGGAGATGAAGGACATCCCTCCCTTCTACGAAAAGCTGATCCGTAAGATCAAAGCGCCCATCATGATCGACACTACCGATCCGAAGGGTATCGAGCTGGCGCTCACTTATTGTCAGGGTAAATCAATCATCAATTCCATCAATCTCGAAGACGGCGAGGAAAAATTCGAGCTGATCTGCCCTCTAGCCAGGGCCTATGGCGCCGCAGTGATCTGTGGAACCATCGATGAGGACAAGCTCCAAGCACAGGCCTTCACTCGCGAACGGAAGCTGGCGGTAGCCGAGCGTTCGGTGAAGCTGCTGTCTGAAAAATACGGCATCCCGCCCGAAGACATCATCATCGATCCGCTGGTTTTCCCTTGCGCCACGGGCGACGAAAACTATATCGGCGGTGCGGTGGAGACCATCGAAGCGATTCGGCTGATCAAGGAAAAGATCCCGTTCGTCAAGACCATTTTGGGTGTCTCCAATATCTCGTTCGGCCTGCCAGCGTCGGCGCGCGAAGTTGTCAACTCTGTTTTCCTGTATTACTCCACCAAGGCCGGGCTCGATCTCGCCATCGTCAACGCCGAGAAACTGGAGCGCTTCGCGTCCATCCCAGTGGAGGAGCGCCGCCTGGCGGAGAGCCTGCTGTTCAGCACGCCGCCCGCCGAGGTCCCCGCCGATCATCCGAACGCGGACGATTTGAAGACCGCTCCGGAAGATTGGCGCCAGCAATCCCGCGAACAAAAGATGGCAGTGAATCAGTTCCACATCGCCGCCATCGCCGAGTATTTCCGCAGAGCCGGCAAAAAGGAAAAGAAAAAGGCCGCCGATCTTCCGCTGGACGAGCGCCTGGCCAACTACATCATCGAAGGCACCAAGGACGGTCTGGTTCGCGACCTGGATCTCAAACGCGCGGCAGGCGCAGCGCCGCTCGACATCATCAACGGCCCGCTGATGGCCGGAATGTCCGAGGTCGGCCGATTGTTCAACAACAACGAGCTGATTGTCGCTGAAGTGCTGCAGTCCGCCGAGGCAATGAAAACGGGTGTGGGGCATCTCGAGCAGTTCATGGAGAAGTCGGAAACCTCGGCGCGCGGCAAAATTATTCTTGCGACGGTGAAGGGCGACGTTCACGACATCGGAAAAAACCTGGTCGAGATCATCCTCAGCAACAACGGCTACACGGTGATCAACCTGGGAATCAAGGTTCCTCCGGAAGACCTGATCAAGGCCTTCCGTGAACATCATCCGGACGCCATCGGACTCTCGGGTTTGCTAGTGAAGAGCGCGCATCAGATGGTGATCACCGGCGGCGATTTGAAAGANNTATTCCGCGCCCACCTTCTACGCCAAGGATGCCATGACCGGCCTGCGCCTCCTAAACGAAATCATGGACCCAGCGACTAGAGAACAAGTCCTGGCGTCCCACATCTTCGGCGAAGGCGAACCGACGGTCGCCCCCAGCCCCCAGCCCCAAGCCCCCAGCCCCGAGGCGCGGAGCACGAAGGTCCGGTCCGATATCGCCACGCCCGCCGCGCCGTATTTAGACCGGCGCCTCCGTGACGTCCCGAATCTGGCCGAAGTCTGGAGCTACATCAATCCGTTCATGCTCTATGGACGCCATCTTGGATTCAAGGGCAATTTCGAAAAATTGCTGGCCGAGCGCGACCAGAAAGCGTTGAAGCTTTTCCACGATGTCGAGGAAGTAAAAGCGGAAGCCGCGCGATTCATGAAAGCCAAAGCGGTCTGGCAATTTTTCGAAGCCGAGCGCGCAGGCAATGCCATTCACCTGTTTTCACCCGGCGGCGAGAGCCCGATCCACACGTTTCAGTTCGGACGGCAGCCGCGTCCTGACGGACTGTGCCTCAGCGACTATATTCTCGACGCCGATGAGGGCCGCCGCGATCACCTGGCGCTGTTCGTCGTCACGGCGGGTTCTCAGGTACGCGAGCGGTCCGAGCAGGCGAAGCAGGCGGGTGAATTCTTCAAAGCGCACGCGCTTCAGGCGCTCGCCATCGAAACCGCCGAAGGCTGCTCTGAGTGGTTGCATCGCCGGCTGCGCGAGGACTGGGGTTTCCCCGATCCTCCCACAATGACCATGCATGAGCGTTTCACCTCCCGCTATCGCGGCAAGCGCTACAGCTTCGGATATCCGGCGTGCCCGAACCTGGACGATCAGCAAGGCATCTGGAAGCTGATCAACCCGGACGAAATCGGCGTGCATCTTACCGAAGGCATGATGATGGACCCAGAAGCCAGCGTAAGCGCCCTGGTGTTCCATCACCCGGACTGTGCGTACTTCACCGCCAGCGAGGTCAACGAGCCGGCATTGGTTTCTTAGCCGCGAATAAACGCAAATTAACGCGAATAAGATGTTTTTTATTTGCGTTCATCCGCGTTCATTCGCGGCCAATCACTCTTGCCGCAGGGCACGTACGGGATCAATTCCCGCGGCCCGGCGCGCCGGTATCCAACAAGCCAAAACTGCTACTCCGAGCAAGATGGCTGGCGCGGTGGCGAATGTAACTGGATCGGTGGGCGTCACTCCAAAGAGCAGGCTGGAAAGCAGGCGCGTGAGTGCAAACGCGCCGAGGATTCCTGCCACGATACCGACGCCCGCCAGTAACATGCCTTGCCGCAAAACCAGCGCCAGTACATTTCCGTAGCGGGCTCCCAACGCCATTCGCACACCGATTTCGTTGGTGCGCTGTACGACGAAATAGTGCATCAAGCCGTAGATGCCGATCGCGGACAATAGCAAAGCAACCAGCGAAAACAACCCAATCAATGATGTTTGAAAGCGCCGCTCCGCCGTTTGTTGGCCAAGCTGCTGCTCCACAGTAGTCACTCGGAACTTGGCGACGCTTTTGTCTAGCGTTTGGATCTCGCTCTCAACCGTCGCCGCGACCGCGCGAGGATCCCCTGACGTACGCACGATCACCTCCAGCATATCCTCCGATTGCTGCGCATCCGGACGGAAGACTTGCGGCACTACTTGCTTTTCGAGGCCTTGCCGGTGCATGTCGCCGGTGACGCCCATCACCGTCGTCCAAGGGCTCAATTCTCCTCCGGGGAAACGGAATCGCTTGCCGATTGCATCTTCGCCCGGCCAGTAAGTCTTGGCCATCGTCTCGTTGATGATCGCAACGGCAGGTGCGTTGGGTCCGTCTTGATCCGAAAAGAAGCGGCCTTTATCGAGCGGGATGCCGGCGGTTTCAAAAAATGGACCGGCAATCAGGTCGTCGCACGGACCAGGTTGCTGCGGGGCGCGTCCTTCAATCTGGACCCTGTCTTCTGGATCGGACCACAGAAAACCGGAAATCGCGGCGGCGGATGAAACACCAGGAATGGCCCGGACGCGTTCGATGGCATCGCGGAAATATGCAACCTCCTGCGCCGCGGTTCTTCCCACGTGGAGATCGATCCGCATGATGAGCAGCTTTTCCGGATTGAATCCGGGATCCACCGTCTGGAGCAGCAAAAAACTGCGCAGCATGAGACCTGCGCCGGCCAACAAAACCAGGGCGATCGAAAATTCGCCGACCACTAACATATTCCGGACACCGCGATTTGCCACTGTGGTCCATTGCCTGCTTCGCGCCAGCATGGTGCCGTTGCGCATGGCCGGCCACAGGCCAGAAACGATCGCGGAAAACAGCGACACAGCCAGCGTGAATAGCAGTACTTGTGGATCCATCCGCGCCTCCGCCAAGCGTGGAATGCCGGGCGGTGCGAACGCGATTAGAGCTTTCAATGCGGCAGCGGCCAGCGCCAATCCCAAAGCCCCACCGGCTGCCGAAAGCACCAGGCTCTCTGTTAGAAGTTGCGCCGCGAGCCGCCCACGGCCCGCGCCCAGTGCCCTTCGGACGGAGAGCTCGCGCTCCCGTGCCGATCCGCGCGCCAGCAACAGATTCGCGACGTTGATGCAGGCAATCAAAAGCATCAGGAATACGGAACCGAACAGAACGGCCAGCGATAGCCGCACCCGCCCAGTCGTCTGCGTGGGAAGCGGAACTACGCTGATCTCCGGTCGAGTCCTGTTCTCGGGATACTCAGCCTCAAGTTGGTGAGCGATGCCGCTCACTTCGGACTGGACCTCTTTCCACGTAACGCCCGCGCGGATACGGCCCAGAACGTACCAGTCCGAAGCCGAGCGCGGGTTGGTGCGATCGCGCGCGGCCCAATACGGATGCGTGGTGATCGGCTCCCACACCTCAGTGTCCGGGAAAGGAAAGCGAAACGATGCAGGCATGACGCCGATGATGTGGGACTTGCGCCCGTCCTTGACGATGTCGGAACCGAGCACGCTGGGCGAGCCTCCAAAACGGCGCTGCCATAGCCCGTAGCTCAGAACAGCAACGGCTTCGCGGCGCCGTTCCTCATCTGCCGTGAAAACGCGTCCGACTGTCGGCTCAACGCCGAGCAGCGGAAAGAAATTCGCGGGAACGCGCGCTGACCGCATCCGCTCGGGAGGTCCGTCATTATTGCCCAGGAGAAAAGTCTGTCCGATGAAAACCGTCATGTCTTCAAAAGTGTGGCTGCGGCTTTTCCAATCGGCGAAGTTGAGCAGCGAGACGTGGCCCTCCCTTAGGCCATGCGCGGAATCTTCCGACCACAGCATCGCCAGGCGCTCCGGCGCGAGGTAGGGAAGCGGCCGGAGCAGCACGGCGTTAATCACGCTGAAGATGGCAGTGTTCGCTCCGATACCTAGCGCCAGCGTTAGCACCACGACGGCGCTGAAGCCGGGCCGGCGCACGAATAGGCGCAACGCATGGCGAAAATCGCGCGAGAGCTGATCCCACAGCCAAATCCGGCTGCGCTTGTAAACCTCTTCCTGTATCGACGTGGCGTTTCCGAAAGCGCGGCGTGCGCCGCTCCCGGCATTCGCGGGCGGGACGCCACGTGCCTCAAGCTCGTCGGCTTCATGCGCTAAATGTGACTGGACCTCTTCAGCGAAATCGCTCCACGGACGTCTCTTGCACCAGAACATCTTTTATCCCTCCCCCTCACCCGGCGCGAGAATCCGCGCGATCGCATTGGCCACGCGGCGCCATTGGTCAGTCTTCTGAGTGAGTTGATTCCGGCCCTTCGCAGTCAAGGTGTAGAATCGCGCCCTGCGATTGTTTTCTGAAATTCCCCGCTCGGCCTTGACCCAGCCCTTCGTTTCCAAACGTTGCAGCGCGAGGTATAGCGAGCCGTGATCCACCAAAAAAACATCCTCGGATTGTTGCTGGATGGAGCGGGCGATTCCCTGGCCGTGGCGCGATCCCAATACCAGCGTTCGCAAAATCAGCAGGTCCAATGTCCCTTGCAGTAATTCAGTCCTTTGGGAAGGCATCCGACATGAGCGTACACCCTCTTGGGTCGGATGTCAACATGAGCTATCCTAACGGTGATATGTCTCGATCTGCGCAAATCGAAGTTATCCGCGCGACCGCGGAACAAATACCGATCCTTGCCAATCTGATCGAGCTGTACGCGCACGATTTCAGCGAGTTTCACCATTTGGAGTTAGGCGCGGATGGCAAGTTCGGCATCGCGCCGCTACCGCTCTATTGGAGCGATCCGAACCGTCATCCGTTTCTGGTCAGAGTGGATGACAAGCTGGCAGGTTTCGTTTTGGTGACGAGGACGTCGAGTGTTTGGGATATGGCGGAATTCTTTGTCGTTCGTGGATACCGGCGGCGAGGAATTGGGACCGCGATAGCGCACGACGTGTGGCGGCGGTTTCCGGGGTTGTGGGAGGTCCGCGTAATGCAGGCAAATCATTCGGCGCTCCATTTTTGGGAACGCGCCATTTCGGAATTCACGGGTCAGCCGATAAGGCCAACTCCCTTCGAAAAAGACGGCAAGTCCTGGAAATTATTTACATTTGATTCCACGCCCAGCGGGGTGGATGCGTCAAGCTAGGCAGGGAGGGTCCACCGTGCAGACTACTGCTGTTGCTTCTTCGCTAACCGTCGCCGTCCTCTACGCCAGCTCCGCTCTGGCTCAACCGACCAATCGATTGCTCCACTTCACCGCAACCAGCTCCCCGCAAAACTTCCAGGAAATCGCGACTGTAATCCATTACATCACGGATATTCCTCAGGACGATGTCGACGCCACGGAAAAATTCCTTTCGCTTCAGGGAACATCCAGCCAAGTCGCGCTCGCCGAATGGCTGTTTACTAATCTGGACAAGCCCACCAACGTCCCCCAGAGCAGCGCCAAACATGAATATCGGTTATCCGACACCTCCGACGACACCGTTCGCGTGTTTTATCTGACCAATCCGGAAGTGCCACAAGGCGTGCAGCAAATCGCGACGGCGGTCCGTTCCCTTGCGAACATTCGCCAGATGTTAACCTACAACGATCTCCGGGCCGTTGTGGTCCGCGGTACAGCGGAGCAGGTTAGCGTAGCGGAATTTCTCTTCGCCGCAATGGACAAACCCGCTATCCAGCAGGCTACTTCGCAAAAACTGGAAAGCTCTGACTCTGCCGAATTTCGCATGAACGAATCGCCGCCTACCCTGGTGCGCGTAATCTACATACCGAACACAAAGACCGTTCAGAATTTTCAGGAGGTCGTGACGCTGGTCCGCAGCATTACAGATTTGCGTTACGCGTTCACTTACAACGCGGCGCGAGCCGTCGGGGTCCGTGGCACCGACGATCAGATTGCCTTGGCCAAATGGCTCTTCGAGAATTTGGACGCGGCCTCGACAACCACCTCACCCCCCAGCGCCAACGAATATCGCTTCTCGCCCACCAGCGACGACTTCGTGAAAGTGTTTTACCTGGCATCCACTTCTATGCTAGAAAATTTGCATGAAACTGCTGCACGAATTCGCCAAACCTTCAATATGAGAAGAGCCTTCGGCAACAGCGCCCCCAGCGCCATCGTGATCCGTGACACAGCCCAGAAGATCGCGCTAGCCGAGAAGCTAATCCAGGAGCAAGACAAGTAGTTTCTTATCCGTGTTCATCCGTGACTTATTGCTTTACCCAACAACATCCGCCGGACCGCTCCGAAAATCCGTTCCACCGCTGGACGCCGGTAGGCCCATCGCTCATCGGGCTCCGGCGGATTCACAACCATGGTGGCGTTGGCTTCGAACAGCAGCACGCCGCCGTCCGGGCTCAGACCGAAATCGATGCCCGCATAGTCCAGACCGAGCGCGCCTTGAATCTGTTCCAGCGCGGCCATCGCACGCGATCCCAGCACCGCGGGCATGTTTTCGAGAAACTCCGCGTCCTCGGCGCGATGTTCGGCCCGCTCCGCCATCTCGGCTGTGAAATAGTGGATCTTCCAGTGGCTCGAAATTGCGACATGCAGGGGATAAAGAGCGCCGTCGATCATCATGACGCGGTATTTGCGGACCTTACCATCGGGTCCTCGCGAATCCAGATATTGAATGGCGGTTAATTCCGCGCCAGGCAGTCCTGCCACTGCTTCTTGAAGCGCACCGGCGCGGTCCACTCGCACAAAATGGCGTCCCGTGTGGAAGCCCGGCGTGCGCAGCAACAACGGAAATTTTAGACCATGGCGCGCCAGAGTAGTTTCGGCATCGTGCGAGATCAACACTTCGCGCGACAATGTGACCGTTTCGGGCGCGATCACTCCCGCCAGGCTCGCCAGCCGCCGCGCGTTGTCGGATCGCCCGGTGGCCAGCACCGCCGAGGGATTGTTCAACACGGGCGCGCCACTGAGCGCTGCCACGGATTGCGCGGCCTTGAGCGCTTCAACATTCAAATCTGCATCGCCGATGGCGTTGAATATTAGTTGATGGCGCGGCAGCGGCTGCGAGAAATCGTAGAACTCGGGCACGACCACCGTAGTTTGGAACACGCGATCATCCAGAAAACTTCGCGTGGGGATGTTGCCGCCCACCGCTGAAATCAGCAGCAGCAGAGACACCGGAGGACCGTCACCCCGATACGGCAAAGGCTGCAAGGCACGCTGCTCAAAACCTTTTCGGCGATGCCAGGCCGCGCGTTCCGCATCGCCCAGCTCGGCCAGCACGTAAGACATGCCCTGATGTGCTTCGGCGTAATCGGGCGAACATCGCAAGGCTGTTTCGTAGTGCTCACGCGCCGCTTCGAACTCACCGTTTTGGTAGAGCACGTTCGCCAAGTTGACGTGGCTAGTGGCATCCTCCGGATGGCGCGCCGCGGCTTCGCTATAAGCTGTTCGAGCCGCGGTTCGATAGCCGGTGGCATACAACAGCGTACCCAGATCGTTGAGCGCGGTACGATCCGACGGCGCGCGCGCCAATATCTCCAGATAGGCGTTTCGAGCTTCCAGCGTGCGATCCAGCTCGGTGAGCAGCCGGGCGCGCTCCAGCCTTGGACCAACGGCTTCCGGCTCGGACGCGATTTGCGCTTCCACCTGCCGTAACGCGGCTTCGCGAGCTATACGCGGCGCCCAATCGGTAGCGCCCACGTTCGCGAGCACGGCGCTCTTTGCCGCGCGATCCCGCAATGAGTGACCCAACGCCACCGTCCGTTCCACCAGCACATCCAAATCGGCCGGCTGTGTGCGGTGATTCACGATGGCCGCCCGAATTGCGAGCTTGCCTCCGATCACCGTGGTGGATGGCGCCGCCACACCCGATTCCTGCAGCTCCACCGCGATTCGCGCATTCACCCTGTGCGCCTCTTCCGCGCGGTAACGAAAACACACGATGTTCAGTTCCACCGGCGCCGCTAGCTCCAGCTCGGGTGTCTGCGCGATGCGGTTTTCCAGGTACCGCGCCAGTTCGCAGGTGCGCGCGATGGACGCTCCCAATGCTTCCGCGCCATAAACTTTCAAAGTGAACCACGTCTTGAGCGCACGAAAGCCGCGCGAAAGGTCGGGCCCGAAATCGCACGGCCACGGGGATCCGGCGGCCAGTCCCTGTGCCTCGCGCCTCAAGTAAGGCTCCGATGTGGCGAACGTTTGCCGATGCAACAAGCCGTCGCGAACCAATACAAAGCCGGCATCGTACGGCACCTGTCCCCATTTGTGAAAATCGAAGGCCAGCGAATCGGCGCGCTCAATGCCTTTGAGTCGTGGCGCCAGTTCTGGCGCAAGCATAGCCAGCGCGCCGCATGCGCCATCCACGTGAAACCATAATTTCTCTGCGCGTGCCAAGCTGGCCAGCGCGTCCAGATCGTCGATAGCGCCAGTATCGACGGTTCCCGCCGTACCGACAACCAGGAAAGGCGTAAAGCCAGCGCGCCGATCCGCGGCGATGGCCGTGCGCAACGATGCCAGATTGATGCGGTAGCGCGAATCCACGGCGATCCGGCGCAGCGCATCGCTTCCGATGCCCGCGATATCCAGCGCCCGCCCAACGCAGCCATGCACCGCTGCGGATGCATATGCAGCCAGCCGCTTACTCCCGGCCTCCACGCCCGCGCAGCGCGTCTCAAAGCCCAGTTCCGTGTCGCGCGCCACCAGCACTCCGATGAGATTCGCCATGGAAGCACCCGTCACGAACAGTCCGCTGGCACTCTCCGGAAATCCGAATAGTTTCCGCATCCAGCCGGCCACCTGCCGCTCCACTTCGATCGGAATATGGTCGCGCCCTCCCAGATTGGCGTTCAGTCCAGCGGCCAGCATTTCCGCCACGACACCCACCGGCGTGCCGGCTCCGTGAACCCATCCCATGAATCCGGGATGCACGTTGCCGGCGGCATACGGCAGGATGTAGCGCGTGAATTCTTCGTGAACTGCGGCCAGATCCGACGGCTCACGAGGAAGCTCACCACGGAAACGCTCGCGGACGTCCGGCGGGATCGGTTGCCAGACGGGACGATCGCGAATGTTTTCGAGATAGTCCAGAATGTCCTCGAGCATCCGGTGCGCCTGGCTCCGGAACGCGGGCCAATCGGCGGGATCGAGCGTTCCGGGCGCGGAGGGAAGTTCAGCGCCCATTAGTCATTCCGGGAGGGCCCAGCAGCTCTGTAAAGATGGGCTTCAACGCATCCGCCCAAACCTGGTAACCCTTCACCGAGGGATGCAGCTTGTCGGGGTTCATCATGCCGTCGAACAGCTTTCCATGCGCGTCCGCCAACGCGGAGTTGATATTAAGAAACCGGATACTCCTTCCATCGGCAAGCTTGGCCAGATTGCTGTTGATCTTTTCGATGGTCGGCATCACTGCTATTGCGTCATTGCGTGGAAAAATCCCGGTGACGATGATCGTGGCGTCCGGCGCTTTGTTACGCATAACGCGCACGATCGCTTCAATGCCCTTGGTGATGTCCCAAACTTTGGTGTCATCGCCCTCCGGAGGAATCGTATTGCCGACGTTGTTCGTGCCCGCCAGCAGCACGATGATTTTCGGATTCACCCCATCCAGTTCCCCGTTGTTCAGGCGCCACAGGATGTTCTGCGTTCGGTCCGCGCCCCACCCGAAATCTTCCGCGGTCCAACCCGAGAAATTCCGGTTCCAATTGGCCAGCAGCGCGGGATAATCGGTAGCCGTCCAGCGCCGCGTTATCGAATCGCCCTCGAAATAGATGTCGGCATGGCCCTTCCTGGCCTGTTCCAAAAGTCGTTGGTGCGCGATCAAAGAAAGTGGGTCCGCGCGGGGAGATGGTTCTGAGGCGGACCGCTCAGCAACCAGCGCCGGCAGTGCTGCGTGCTTGATGAATCGATCCGCCCATACGATGAAGTATTTCCAATTGGGACCATCGGTGTGTCCGCCGTCATGCTGGCGCCAGGCGAGTTCGCCATCCAGCAAGCCCACGTTCACCGGCGGCATCTTCGCGGTGCGATAGTCGTCGGAAACTCCAAGATCCTTCGCACCCAGCAGCCGGAATACCGGACCGGCCGCGACCGCAGCCATGTAGCTGCCCTGTTGATCCAGCCACTTTGCATCGCCCTTCTCGGGCACGCCATAACTGATGAACGTCAAACGCGGAGCGCACAATGCGATCAGCTCATGCGCGTCCACGGGTAAGTCCGCGGCGGTCTTGCTGCCAAAGGTGGATTCGGCCGCGCCATATTTCAGGAAGTTCCCGGCCATCCAATGGTACTCGCCGGATCCAGTGAGATTTTCCACTGCTTCTCCAAAGTTGCGGCGATGCAGTTTTGCGCCTCCTTCGCCGGAAGAACCAACCAGCACCAGAGCGAAGCGAGTATCGAACGCCATAGCCACAAGCGCGGCCTTGCCCCAGCGAGAAACGCCTTCAATGCCGACATGCTTCCAATCCACCGCTGGATCGGATTCCAGATAGTCCAGTGCGCACGAGGCGCCCCAAGCCCACGCCCGCAGCGCACCCCAATCATCCGGTTTGCGCGGTTGGCCCTGATTGACTAAGCCGATGATGCCTTTCGTCAATCCTGCGCCGTTGTCCGCCTGGATGCTCGCGGGATTGATGTAAGCATAACCCCAGCCGTCGGTGATAAGCTGTTCCGCCGCCACGGGGTCGCCATTCGCGGAAACAACACCAATCGGCCCGCCGCGGCCGAACATCATCATCACCGGAACCGGACCCGTCGCATCGGCCGGCGTCCCGAGCGTCATCTGAATATCGACATTGATCGCCGGGTACGATGCATTGTCCACGTGCCCGGTCAACTGCCTCAAGACAACCGCTCTCAAACCGGACATCGCCTTTACCGTTTCAGTGACCGTCCAAGTTACCTTGGGAACGTTCTTAGGAACGCGGCCGACTACCTCGCGCTCAAAGTCCTCGACAATTTCGGGCCGGCGCTCGCTCCACCAAACTTTCGCTGTGGTGACCTTTTCCCCGTTCTTCAGTTTCAAGACGTCCGGCAGATCTGGGAAGGGATTGGCCTTCGATTCGTCGTAATTGGCGTGATTAGGAGCGCTCTCGTTGCCATTCGGCCCGGGCCGGAGCGCCTTTATGCCGAGCTGCTCCATCATATTCTGATGATCGTCGGCCGCGGTCCAATTCACGGGCGCCTGTTGGCCCAGCGCGGAGCCGGCCAAGATCGCCAGAAGCGTTTTAGCGGCGATTGTATTCGCGTTCATTTGCGTTCATCCGCGGCTAATCAATCTTCGTCTTGGTCTGTTTTCGCAACCACTCAACGAACTCATCCGGTACGGCCATGGTCGACAACCTCCCTTGCCGCACCAGCGCCCAGTCGTCGAACAAATGCGATTGTTTGATCGCGGCCAGAGTAACCGGAGGGTCGATCATGCGTAGAAACTCCAGCTCCACCACGGCTGATTTCACGTTCTTAGGATCCGGACGGGGCTCGGAAATCACCTTCGCCAGTCCGACGATTGCCGCCTGGCCGCCGCTGTGATAGATGAGTACCCGATCGCCGGGCCGCATCTCGCGTATCGCGCGCACTGCCTGCGGATTCGTAACGCCATCCCAGACAGTTTTCTTCTCCTTCGCGAGCTGGTCGACGGTATAAGTTTCCGGGTCGGTTTTCGCAAGAAAGTATCGCATCGAAGACAAGCATAACGAGTTTCCGGCGTCGGCGCGCACTGCCGTTGTACAATAGGTGCTTCTGCTAGGCTCGGCGCTGGTGGAACACCCGGATCATCGCTCGATCCTTACCGCGGAGACCGTCAAGAGCATGCATAAGGCGAAGTCTGACTTTTTTACGCTGGCCCTAGCAGCGGCCATCATCACCATCGCCTGCGCTCCAATTAGCGGTCAGACCAAGCCGGAACCTGCCAAGCCGCAGAGCGCCGCGCCGCCGAACCCGGCCGGTCCAGCCGCTGATACGGTAGGAGCGGCGGTGGATCCGAACAAGTATTTGATCGGTCCCGAAGACGTTCTTTTCATCAAGGTTTGGCGCGAAAACGATTTTACGTTGCCCGTGGCCGTTCGCCCGGATGGGAAGATCACCATGCCGCTCATCGGCGAAGTACAAGCCGCCAGCGAAACTCCGATGCAGTTGACCAAAGCCCTCACTGAACTGCTCACGAAATACATCAACAATCCGGATGTGACGGTGTTCGTCACCGAAGTTCGCAGCAAGAAGTACTACATCATCGGCGAAGTCAATCGTCAGGGCCCGTTTCCGCTGGTGACTCCCACCACGGTGCTGGAAGCGCTGAGCAATGCGGGGGGCTTCCACGAATTCGCCAACACCAAAAAGATCAAAATACTCCGAGGCGACAAGGTTTTCAACTTTAACTACAACGAGGTCACCAGAGCGAAGCATCTGGAGCAGAACCTCTATCTCGAGAACGGAGATAAGATCATCGTCCGGTAGTTTTTGAGGCAATCATGCAACCCCAGGATTCTACGGCAATCGCGCGCCGCCCACTTGATGTTGAGGATTACATCGACATTCTGCGCCGGCACAAGGGCTGGATTTTCGGTCCGCTGTTCGCGGCCCTGGTGGTGTCGGTGGTGGTAGCGTTTCTCTGGCCCGACACCTATGTCTCCATCGCCACTATCCGCGTTGTGCCGCCGCAAGTGCCCGAAAATTTCGTTCCCGCCAACGTTAACAGCGATGTCCAGGGCCGCGTCAACTCGCTGATCCAACTTATTCTCAACCGCGCCACTCTTACCAACATCATCAATACCCACAACCTCTACAAAAGGGAACGGGAGCGGCTGCCGCTGGACGATGTCATCGAAAACATGCGGCTGTACGATATCAAGTGCTGCCCTCTGCTGCAGACCGCCAACACGCAAAGGAGCGAGCGGGCTCAGTATCCGGCTTTTCAAATCGGATTCGCTTACAACAACCGCTTCATCGCGCAAAAAGTCACCACGGATCTGGTGGCGCGATTCTTGGAAGAGAATGTTCGGGAAGTTTCGCAACAAACCGTCTCCACCACACAGTTCCTGCGCGACCAGTGGGATTCGGCCAAGAAAAAGCTGGATGATATCGAGCAAAAGTTGAGTGTCTTCCGAACCCAGAATATGGGACGCCTGCCCGAAGAGCAGCAATCAAATTACCAGGGCTTGAACGCCATGCAGGCGCAGATGCTGACGCTGAACACGTCCATGAACCGCGTGAATCAAGAGAAGCTGCTCTACGAAAATCAGCTGCGGATATTTCGCGAGCAGATTTCTTCCTTGAAGGACCCGAATTCGCAGGATCAGACCCAGCAACAGAAGAACGAGAAGCTGGCGGAGAAAGACCGGGAGATTGAGCAGTACGAGAACGCCTTAGCCGGCGCGCGCGAGCGCTACAAGGAAAGTCATCCGGATGTTCAGCGCCTGGTGACCATGCTGGCCGCCGCTAAGAAGCAGCGCGAGGTGATTGTCAAACAGGAGGAGACCAAGAAACCGGATGCAACTCCGGCCCGGACTCCCAATCCGCAGATCGTGAGAGAGCAACGGGACCTGGACGTCGCCATCCAGCGCATTCAGGGATTGATTCAGGCCAAGGACCTGGAGATGGAAGATTACAAGAAGCAGTCCGTCGACCTGGAGAAAACTATCAAGCTCTATCAGGCGCGCATTGAAGGCGTACCGGTCGGCATCAAGGAGTACGATCAGCTAATCCGCGAGCGCGATCTGGCGAGGAAAGATTACGAGGATTTGGATCGCCGCCTGAACGCTTCCGCGATGTCCACGGCTCTCGAGAACCGCCAGCAAGGAGAGCGGCTTGAGCAACTGGATCCGCCGTCCATCCCGCAGACGCCGACGCAGCCCAAGCGGCCGCTCATCATAGCCATTGGAACCGGCATCGGCCTGATCGTCGGACTTTGTTTGGCTGGCGCTTGGGAAGTAAAAGACACCGCGCTCAAGAATCTGAAGGATGTGCGGGCCTATACTCAGCTCCCGGTTCTGGGCAGCATTCCGCTTCTCGAGAACGACCTGGTAGTGAGGCGCAGGAAACGCCTGGCCTGGTTGGCATGGTCCACCGCGTGTCTGGTGGGCGTGATTATCATGTCCAGCTCCGTGGTTTATTATTTCGCCACGAAACTATGAAGACGAGCAACATGAATGGTGGGGCGGACCCCCTGGTCCGCGGCCGACGCCCACGTCGGTGCATTCCTGAAATAGTGGCGCCTCGAAGAGCGGGTCCAGGACCCGCGCGGACCAGGGGGTCGGCCCCACAATTAGCTGCTACTACGCTCGCCGAGAACAACCTAACCCTTCTCATGCCTAGACGTCTGTATACTAAGAAGTCAGAGTATGCCGAAAACCGACTCACTCCAAGGCTCGCTGGATCTGCTGGTCCTGAAGATCCTCTCGCGGCGTCCCGGCCTACATGGGTACGCCCTGATGTCGGCGATCCAGGACATTTCGGGCGAAGTGCTCCGCGCCGAAGAAGGTTCGCTTTATCCGGCGCTGCACAGGATGGAAGAAGCCGGCTGGATTCAGGCGGAGTGGATCACGAAGGACACCGGGCGGCGGGCGCGCATCTACGCGCTAACAGCGGTTGGCAAAAAGCAACTGGCGGCCGAGGAGTCGCGCTGGCAGGCGGTGACGTCGGCGGTGAATCGAGTTTTGAAGATGGCGTGAAGCTCCCCTTGCTGGGAAGCCGCGAAAAAATCGGCGCAAGGCACCGACTCCCTTACGGTCGCGGTTCGGTAACAGGATCGTCGTTGCTCCAGCGCAGGAAGCGGAAGCCGGTGGTGTTCAGTTCCACCAGGCGCAGGCGCGGTTGTTTGCCCATAGGGACGGGCTGACCGTCCAGTGTGATTTCCACTCCGGCGGCGTTGCCGGTATGAACAAATGCAAATTTGGAATACTCCAGATCCTGGGTGGCGCCTTTCGCCATGGTTTTGCCGAAGACCTGGTGTCCGTCAGTACTGATGGCAACCCAGGTGGATTCGATCGCGGTGATCTGCGCGCGATGCAGGCCGGCTGCGGCGGGAGCGGGCGGAGGCGTCGGCTCGGGTTTCGGCGGGGCTGCCGCATGCTGCTCCGCGACCGGTGCGGGAGTCTGAACGGCGGGTACGATCTGGTGTTTGCGATATTGGACAATGCACACCATCAACAGAGCGACGATGACCAAACTCGATGCTACGGCTGCGAATGTTCTACCCGCGCCGATGGACGGCGCAGGCTCCGCTGGCACCGCCTGATCCACATTGACGGTAGGTTCGCTCGCGGATTCTGCCGCAGCTTTTGGGGGGATCGGGCCGGACTTCGTGCGTTGCCAGATCTCGAGTATTCTTGCAACTCTCTCGAGACCACGTTCCCGTTGATTTTGGCCGGCCTCGGCGATTCCTTGAGCTGGATCGTCCGCGAATCCAGTTCGCACGCGGTCGCAAAGAGCCTTGATTAACAGCTCAGCGCGCTCCACGCCGGAACTCGCCGGGAGGGCGTTCTCTTTGGACATGGTCTGGGCCCGCTCGGCGCCAATTGCGAGCCGGCCGTCCTTGGCTTCAGCGTGCCTTACTTCCGCTAATACGAGCTGGCCGGGAAGCTCGGCGATCAGAATTTCGCCAACCGCAAAATCAGCGTCGGCGGTGAACTGGATCCCGGTATCGGATGTGTTTACCAGAGCACAAGTCATCTCGCGTTCCGGATCGCGCAAGGTTGCCGCTTTGACGACCTGGACGGCGGTTACTCGGGGCTCGCTTCTGCGATCCGTCCGCTGATCTATTCCGGTTGGTGCAGCGGCAAATAGAAAGTCGATTGGTGGGGACACATCGGGAAGTGAGCGCGCTTCGTCTGCGCGAATGGCGGCAGGAGCTGGAGGCGGATCGGCGGGCAAATCACTGGCCGATGGATGGCTGAAGTAACCAGTTTCGGGGACCGTCCGGCTTGACATCGCGGCCGCTGAACTGGCCACCATAATTAATGCCTCGAGGGTATCGGCAGCAATGGTGACTTCGGCGGGAGTCTCGATGCTTGTTCCGCTATCAACCTGAGTAGCCTCAAGCAACCGCGCGAGGTCTTGCACCCGTCCTGCCTCATTCGCTGCTTGGAGTGCGGAGTTTTCGAGCGTCCCCTCATAAGGAGCTTCCAGCCTGCGTTGTGCGGCGCTGCGATAGAGCTCTTCATGCTGCTCTGAACAAAAAGCACTCTTGACCTTAGGGAAGAACCCTAGGTGTTTGGCACAATACCGGCACTGCATATGGCCTCCGTACTAAGGTATCGGTCGTATCCCAGGTGGGGATTAGTCTGGGCGCTTACGTAACCTTTCCCTCCTGCGCAGGTATGGATGAGTAGGCGCGCCTAACCGCTGTTGTTGCGCGAAGTCTAAAGGATACAAATATATGCGTTACGCTTTCCGCACCCTGCTGCGCTCGCCCGGATTCACTACCGTTGCGCTGCTTACACTCGCTCTCGGAATTGGAGCCAACACGGCTATCTTCAGTTTTGTGAACGGAGTGCTGTTGAAGCCGCTCCCTTACCAGGACCCGCATAGCATCGTGATGGTCTGGGAAAAGCCGCCGGAGGGATATCGAAACGGCATCTCCACTCTCAATTTTCTGGACTGGAAAAGTCAGAACAACGTATTCCAGGCGATGGCCGCTATCAGATTCGGAGGGTCAGTCACGCTAACTGGCGCGGGCGAACCGGTAGAACTGGCGGCGGCCAGCGTCTCGGCGCCTTACTTTGATATCTTCGGGGTACGCGCGTCGTTGGGCCGCACCTTCGCCTCGGATGAGGATCAGGCCGGGAAATCGCAAGTTGTGATTTTGAGTCACCGCCTTTGGCAATCGCGCTTCGGAGCCGATCCGAAAATTCTCGGGCGAACGCTCACGTTGAATAGGAAACCCTGCACAGTGATCGGCGTGCTTCCAGCGCACGGACCATTTGATCGATCCTGGGCCCAGCTTTGGACGCCGCTGGCTTTCGAGCCGCACGACATGACGCGCGATTATCACTGGCTGTTGTCATGCGCGCGGTTGAAACCAGGCGTTACGCTCGAGAAGGCGCAAGCTGAAATGAACACGATTGGCGCGCGAATCGCCGATGCGTATCCACAATCGAACAAAGGCTGGGGCGTGACGGTGGAGCGATTTGAAGATCAGCTGGTGGGCCGGCAGCTTCGGAGTTCGCTCTATGTATTGCTGGCTGCGGTGGGCGCGATTCTTCTGATTGGTTGCGCCAATCTGGCCAATCTAACTCTGGCGCGCGGGACGTCTCGCGAACGGGAGATCGCTGTGCGCGCCGCGCTGGGAGCCGGACGCTGGCGTTTGATCCAACAGTTGCTCAAGGAGAATGTTCTGGTGGCCTTGGCCGGCGGATCGCTGGGATTGGCGTTGGGTTATGGCATGATGCGCGGGCTCAAGCTGCTGGTACCGGCGGGTTATCTTCCGCAGGAAGCCGATATCAGCATCGACGTCAACATTCTCTTATTCACGCTGGTGGTTTCCATATTGACCGCGATCCTGTTTGGTCTGGCGCCCGCGTTGCACGCTACGCGCGTGGACCTGGCCGGCTCCATGAAAGAAGGTGGACGCTCGGCGACCAGTGGAAGCGGACGCGCGCGGCTTCGCAGTGCGCTGATTGTGAGCGAAGTGGCGCTGGCCTTCATACTACTCAGCGGCGCTGGTTTGTTGATCGGAAGTTTCTATCGGCTTCAGCGCGTGGACACGGGTTTCAACAGCACCAATGTCATCACCGCTGGAATACCGGTCGCGCGAACCCGATTCGCTCAGCCGGCTCAACTGCTCGAATACCTGCGGCAAATCAGCGAGCGCGTGGGCGCGGTCCCGGGCGTGCGCGGCGTCGCATTCACAAATGCGCTGCCGATGCAGGGCTGGGGCGACGGAATGCCGTTCCTCGTCGCTGGGCACGAAGCGGTGGATATGGCGCACCGCACCGCCTGCTTCTACAAGCGGATCAGCGTTTCGTATTTCCGGACGCTACAGATTCATTTGTTGCGCGGCCGTGCATTGACAGATCAGGATCGCCCCGGCGCTCCGCCTGCGTTGGTGATCAACGAGAGCATGGCTAAACGTTACTTCAAGGGCGAGGATCCCATCGGCAAACGGATTCTTATTCAGGAACTGCTATACGGTCAACCGGGACTCGGGCCGGAAATTGCCTGGGAGGTGGTGGGCATCGTGGGCGATGAACAGACCGGCGACCTGGGAGATACGAAGAGCCCGGGCGTTTACGTTACATACAGCCAGAGCCCGACCAACGATGTGAATATGGTTTTGAGCGCGTCGGCCGATCCGGCGTTGCTTACTACCGCGATCAATGCAGCCGTCCACGAGGTGGATAAAAACCAGGCGCTGGCAGATGTGCGGACGTTGGATCAAATCAAATCCGGAACTGTGGCGAACGATCGGTTGCAGACCATGCTGCTCGCCACTTTCGCCGCGCTGGCGCTGTTGCTCTCGGCGGTTGGGATTTACGGCGTAATCAGCTATTCGGTGACGCAGCGCACGCACGAGCTGGGTATTCGCGCGGCATTGGGTGCAAGCCAGCGTGGTTTGCTCGGGCTGGTGATTCGCCACGGCATGACACTCGCACTCGTCGGACTGGTGCTGGGCGCGGCGGGTTCACTCGTGCTTACGCGGCTGCTCAGCACGTTGCTGTTCGGGATTTCGCCGCGCGATCCGGTGACGTTGATCGCGGTGGCCACTATCCTGGCTGGTGTGGCATTCGCGGCGTGCTATATCCCGGCGCGGCGGGCGGCAGGGATCGATCCTACGGTGGCGCTGAGGTACGAATGAGCCGGAATCTTTATTACTGCCGTGCGTCGCCAGGAGTGGCGACGCGGCACGCAGAAGTGCGTGCGCTACGTGCGTGGCGCGGACAGCCTACTAGGCATGTGGTACGTGAACCAAAGACGGTCGCTCGGTCCCACAAACGAACAGGTACGTTCCGCGACCTTTCATAAATCAAAGGATGCATTGGGCTCAACTTGGCACGCCAACTGCTGAAACTTCCCTCTATGGACCTGAAATTCGCGCTGCGCTCGCTCCTCAAGAACCCCGGTTTCACCCTACTCGCCGTGCTTGTAATGGCGCTCGGCATCGGCGCCAATACCGCCGTGTTCAGCGTCGTCAACGCGGTGCTGCTCAAGCCGCTCGCCTATTCCAACCCGGATCGCATCGTCACGCTCAGCTCGCTTTGGCGCAAGAGCGGAGGCCACGGCCAAGTCTCGGCGCCAGATTACCACGATTGGCAGCGCCAGAGCTCCGCATTCGCCGCTATGGCTTATTATCAGAACGACGAAACTTCCGTGACTGCCGGTTCGTCGGCCGAATACGGACAAGTGGCAATGGTCACACCCGAGTTCTTCCGGGTTTTCGGCTTGGAGCCGGTGCTGGGCCGTTCGTTCACGCCGGAGGAGCAGAAGGCGGGCGGCACGGCCGTGGTTCTCATCAGCCAATCGTTTTGGCAAAGCCACTTCGGCGGCAATGCGCGAGCGCTTGGCCAAACAGTGAAGATGCTGGACAAGACGTTCAGCATCGTAGGCGTGCTGCCTGGTGGATTCCACTTCCCGGAGAAGACCGATATCTGGTTTCCGGCTTCAACATTCGAGGAAACCGAATCGCGATCGGCTCACAACTACCGGGTGGTCGGGCGGCTGAAGCCGGACGTCACTCTGGAACAGGCGCAAGCCCAGATGACCTCTATCGGTACCCGGCTGGAGCAGCAATATCCCGCCAGCAACAAGGGCAAGAATGTCGCTGTCTTTCGCATGCGCGACGAAATGGTGAGAAACGTCCAGCTCACGCTGTACCTCTTGCTGGGCGCGGTCGCACTGGTGCTGCTGATCGCCTGCGCCAACGTAGCGAATCTGCTGCTGGCGAAGGCCACCACGCGAACTCGTGAGATCGCCATTCGCGCCGCTGTGGGCGCCAGCCGCGGCCGCATCATACGCCAATTGATCACCGAAAGTATGTTGATGGCGCTGGCGGCCGGCGTCGCGGGGCTGATCCTGGCCGTGTGGGGTTCGGCTGCGCTGGTGGCGTTAGCTCCCACCGACGTGCCGCGGCTCGCGGAAACCGGCATCGATGGATGGGTGCTCGCTTTTACACTGGGGGTCTCGGTGATCGCGAGCCTCCTGTTCGGACTTGCGCCGGCGCTGCACGCCTCGCGGGTGGATTTGAATGACGCACTCAAGCAGGGCGGGGGACGCGCAGTGGTGGGCGGGGGCGCGGGGCGTATTCGCGGAGCGCTGGTGGTGGCTGAGATCGCGCTGTCGGTGATTCTGCTGGCGGGAGCCGGCCTGTTGATCAAAAGCTTCAATGCACTCCATAACGTCGCGCTCGGATTCCATCCGGAACACGTCTTGGTGATGGAAACGAGCGTGCCCGCGAGCGATCTGAAAAGCGCCCAACGCGCCACGCGGTTTTATAAGGATTTTCTGCGCGACGTCGCCGCTCTGCCAGGTGTCGTCGCATCCGGCGCCACGCGCGCCACGCCCGGTCACACTGCATCGGACGGCAGTTACTGGCTGGATCATCTGCCGCCGGAGGGCCAACTGAACGTTAGCGCTCCTCAGGCAGTTTTCTCGAATGTGACCCCGGGCGCATTCCAGACGCTCGGGATTCCGCTGCGAAAGGGCCGCGACTTCAACGACGGCGACACGTACGAAGCGCCCTTCACCGCCATCGTCAACGAAGCTTTGGCGCGCAAGTCGTTTCCCGGTCAGGATCCCGTCGGCCGCGTGATTTTCTGCGGCATGGACATGGAGTCCTTGAAAGGGATGACTATCGTTGGTGTCGTGGGAGACGTACGACAGTACGGCCCGGCGCACGAACCATCGCCCGAGATTTACATGCCTTACGAACAACATCCGCAGCCATCCACAGCGCTCAGCGTCATTGTAAAGACCACTAGCGATCCGGGCCTGCTTCAGGAAACCCTGCGCCGCAAAACACGCGAGCGCTCGCCCGAAGTACCTGTGAAGTTCACCAGCATGGATGCGTCGCTGGCCGAGAACGTCGCCGCACCAAGATTTCGGACGCTGGTGCTCGGCATCTTTGCAGCCGTGGCAGTTTGCCTGGCCATGGCGGGCGTCTATGGCGTGATGGCCTACCTGGTGAGCCAGCGTTCCAACGAAATTGGCCTTCGCATGGCTCTGGGTGCAAGCCCGCGCGACATCTCGGGATTGGTGCTGCGGGAGGGAATGCTGCTGGCAGGAGCCGGCTTGCTGCTCGGCTTAGCAGGCGCAATGGCCGCCACGCGCTTGCTCACCAGCGTCCTGTTTGAAGTGAAGCCAGGCGACCCGATGACCTACGCCGCAGTCGCGGTTCTGCTGGCGGTGGTCGCTCTGGCAGCCAGTTACATTCCAGCGCACCGCGCTTCGAAAGTGGATCCGTTGGTCGCCTTGCGCCAGGAGTAGATCATGGACCTCAAATTCGCCCTTCGATCGCTCCGCAACAATCTCGGCTTCACGCTGGTTTCGCACTTTGCTTCTGGGAGTCTTTGCTGCTTTGGCTGTGTGTCTGGCCATGGCCCGGTGTCTACGGCGTGATGGCCTACCTAGTGGGATAGCGCTCCAGCGAGATTGGCCTGCGCGTGGCGTTGGGCGCCACTCCTAGGGATGTATCGCGGTTGATGCTCCGTAAGACGTTGCGTCTCGCCGCGGCTGGCTTGGGCGTCGGACTGATCGGCTCGCTCGCGGCCAGCCGACTCATCGCTAGTGGGCTGTCGTTGCTGAATCTTTACTACTGCCGTGCGTCGCCATGAGTGGCGACGCGGCACGCAAGGGTGCGTGCGCTACGCGTGGCGCNNTGCGAACGCCTGGGATTTCGATGCTAAAGTTCTTTCGCCGACAGCCCATTGCCATGTTGTTCGAAGTGCGGCCGACTGATCCCGGCATCTACGCTATCGCGGCACTCCTCGTGCCCGCGGCTGCTCTGGCAGTCAGCTATTTTCCGGCCCGCCGCGCAGCTCGGCTTGACCCGTTGGCTACGCTCAGGACGTAGTTGGGTAAGCAGGTGCTCCGCTAAATAGCGAACTGCCGAAGCGTAGTTAGCATGGGTCAAAATGAGAGAATAGTAAGTATCCATGCCCTTCGAGGTATTCCACGCTGAGTCGAAGAGCGTTCTCAGCACCACCACCGGATTTATCGCGCAAGCTGGATTCACGCATTCCCTTACACCCGCGCGAAATTGCACTTTCGGCTGCTCCTATTGTTATGTCCCTACCATGGGGATTTACGGCGGTTTGAAGCCCGACGATTGGAAACATTGGGGTCAATTCACAACTTTCAAATCCAATGCACCCGAATTGCTGCGGCGACAATTGCGCGCGGGTCAAGTGATTTATTGCTCGCCCGTGGTGGATCCCTACCAGCCAGCGGAAGAGTCCGCGGAAATGATGCCTCGCATTCTGGATGAACTGCTGGCGCGTCCGCCGCGGATTTTTGTAATCCAAACGCGCGGCTCGTTGATCCTGCGGGATCTCGATAAGCTTGTGGCGCTGGCGCGTCTCACTGCGCTGCGGGTGAGCTTTTCAATTACTACCAATCGGGAAGAAATTCGCAAGCTATACGAACCGCATTGCTCTCCCATCCATCAACGCATTGAGGTCATTCACCGCTTGCGCGAAGCGGGCATCGACACCTTCGCCACGCTCGCGCCGCTGCTGCCGTGCGATCCTGAAGAGTTGGCGGGGTTGGCGCTGGAAGCTACCGAGCGCGACATCGTCGGCGATGCGCTGCATGTTCGCTCGGCGAAGCCGAACGGCGCAACAACACGTGAGGTCGCGTTCGCCATCAGCGAACATCACGACTATTCGGTCTGGCTGGATTCAGATTTTCAGGCTGAAGTGGCGGCGCGCATTGGACGGGTAGTGAATAAGGCTGGGCGCCGGTTCGGAACCGGCCCGGAGGGTTTTCGATGGCTGACACAATAGTGACACATCCTGTTTTGGAGCGGCTCTGTATCGAGCCCATGAATTCGGGCGCTTGCGGGCGTGAATGGATCGCTTCACCCGGAGGACCAACCATAGCATCGCTCAATCCCGCCGACGGGCAGGAGCTCGCGAGCGTCCGCATGGCGTCTGAGCAGGATTACGAAGCCATCGTTGCGCAATCCGTCGAAATCTTCGAAAGGTGGCGCATGCTGCCGGCCCCCAAGCGTGGACAGATCGTGCGTGAAATTGGCGACGAACTGCGCCGCTTCAAAGACGACCTGGGGACGCTGGTAACGCTCGAGATGGGCAAGATCCTGGCCGAAGGCAAAGGTGAAGTGCAAGAGATGATCGACGTCGCTGATTTCGCCGTCGGTCTATCGCGCCAGCTTTACGGACTCACCATGCAAAGTGAGCGGCCGCTACATCGCATGTATGAGCAGTGGCATCCGCTGGGAATCGTCGGAGTAATCTCCGCCTTCAATTTTCCGGTCGCGGTATGGTCCTGGAACGCGCTCATCGCGGCCGTCTGCGGCGATTGCGTGCTGTGGAAGCCGTCTCACAAGACGCCGCTTACTGCCATCGCCGTGCAGAAAATCTGCGATCGCGTGCTGGCGCGTCACGGTTGGCGTGGCGTGTTCGCTCTGGTGATGGGCGACCATTCCACCGTGGGCCGGCGCCTGCTGGAGGATCGGCGTATCCCGCTGGTCAGCGCCACCAGTTCCTGTCACGTGGGACGCATCGTCGCGGAAACGGTGGGGCACCGGCTGGGCCGCACGCTGCTCGAGTTGGGCGGCAATAATGGCGTCATCGTTATGAACGATGCGAATCTCGATCTGGCCGTTCGCGCTGCGCTGTTCGGCGCGGTTGGAACCGCCGGCCAGCGTTGCACCAGCATCCGCCGATTGTTCTTGCAGCGCGGCATCGCCGGCGAGATGATTCAAAAACTCAAGTCGGCCTATGCGCACATTCGCGTCGGCAATCCGCTGGACGAATCCACCCACATGGGTCCGCTGGTCGATGAATCGTCGGTGGAAACCATGCGCAAAGCTTTGGAACGAATTCGTGCAGAAGGAGGCGAAATAATCTTCGGCGGCCAGGAACTCAGCGGCTGCTACGTGCAGCCCACGCTGGTGAAGGCGCATTCCGGCATGCCCATCCTCCAGGAAGAAGTCTTCGCGCCGATTTTGTATCTGATCGAGTTCGACACGCTAGATCAGGTCCTGAAGTGGCACAACGATGTCCCGCAAGGTCTGTCATCGGCCATGTTCACCAGCAACGTGATCTCGGCCGAGACTTTCTTGAGTGCGCGGGGCAGTGATTGCGGAATCGCCAACATCAACATCGGAACCAGCGGCGCGGAAATCGGTGGGGCCTTCGGCGGCGAAAAAGATACGGGCGGAGGACGCGAATCGGGCAGCGATTCCTGGAAAGCCTACATGCGCCGCCAGACCGTTACTATCAATTGGTCCAACGAACTGCCGCTGGCGCAGGGCATCAAGTTCGAGATTTGAGATCGCGCTGCTACTCGAACCTGGCGTTCACACGAGTGTGANNGCATGAGTGCGTGCGCCACGGTTTGGGTAGCTCAGTATCAAAATTTGATTTGTTCCAAATGATGCTGCATGTGGCGCACATAGTCCACCGCCAGTTCCTCCAGTGTCATCACGGGATTGTCGCCAATGAAACACGGCGTGCGCCGCTTGGCTTCCGGCACGCCTGCCAGGATGTGCGCCAGGAACCGATTGTAGCTGGCCCAAAGAGCCACCAACTGGCCCCACTGCAACTCCTGATAGCGCTCGACGCGGACGCAGCCCTCCTGATCGTACGCAGGTAGGCGAACTTCGTCCTGAAGCAGGGCGCGAACAAATCGCTGATGATTGTTTGAAGCCGAATCGATCAGGTGCCCGAGAATCTGCTTGCGCGACCATCCGCCAGCGGTAGGCAGCTTGGAGGCTTCTTCATCACTCACATTGTCAAAATCCTGTGTGGTTTTCCATACCAGCGTTTCCAACTGATTACTGATTTGAAGCATGTGTCATGTGATGCTCGGAAAGCCAATCCGGTACCATAAATTTGTGCTTCGTTCGGCCGCGCTGGTTGTGTTCGCTGCCTATCTCAGCGCCCAGACTCCGCTCGAAAACACAGGCAAACCCATGCGAGTGCCTTTTGAATGCACGGAAGCCGATACGCAGGCCGCTGGATTGAGTTGCTCGGAGGAAGAGCCGTGCCCGGTTTTTCTCGAACTGAGCAACGCAGAAGCAGCCGGAAACAAAATTTTCCTCACGGGGAATTTGCATACTACAACCACCACGCTATACTCCGTCCTGCTCGCCAGCGAAGACGCCGGAAAAACGTGGATCGAGCCGCATCCACGCGTCCGGTTCGCCGGACTCGATCAAATCCAATTCATCGATTTCCAGAACGGTTGGATCTCGGGCGCGAACCTGCAGAGCACTCCACGCGATCCGTTTCTTCTGCTGACGACGGATGGAGGCAAGACCTGGCGCGATCGGCCGATCTTCGACGAAAGCCGCGTGGCCGTCATCGAACATTTCTGGTTCGATTCGCGCGAAAATGGATCGCTACTGATCGATGCTCGGCTGGACAATAATCTGCATGAGCTCTACGAAACCAGAACGGGCGGCGAAAGCTGGTCCATGAAACAGGCCGGCGCGAGTCCCATTTCCTTCCCAGCGGCCACTAAAACATCTGGATGGCGTCTGCGCGCCGATGCTTCCACGCACAGTTTCGATCTTGAAAAATCGGATGGCGCGCATTGGCAAAAAGTGGCCAGCTTCCTGGTGAACGTAGGAGCCTGCAAACAATGAAACCCGATCCTATCGAGCTTGAACTATTCCGCCACCTACTGGTTTCGATTGCGGAAGAAATGGGAGCGGTGCTGCGCAAGACTTCGTATTCGGCCAACATCAAAGAGCGCCGCGATTATTCGTGCGCGGTGTATGACGACTCCGGCGAAACGGTGGCGATGGGCGATCACATGCCCGTTCATCTGGGCGCGATGCCGCTGTCGGTGTGGAATGCCATGCAGGCCTTCGATTTCGCTCCGGGCGACGTTGCCATCCTGAACGATCCTTTCCGCGGTGGAACGCATTTGCCCGATATCACTGCGGTGTCAGGCGTCTTTGTGAAAGGCACGCGCAAGCCGGCATTCTACGTAGCCAACCGCGCGCATCACGCTGATGTCGGCGGCATGAGCCCGGGCTCCATGCCGTTGGCGCGCGAGATTTATCAGGAAGGCATCCGGATTCCACCCATTCTGCTGGTGCGGGGTGGACAATTCGATCGCGAACTGCTGGGTTTGATCCTGGCCAACGTGCGGACTCCCGAGGAGCGCGAAGGCGATCTGTTAGCGCAGTGCATGGCCATCCGGCGCGGCGAACAGAGGCTGCTGGATCTGGTGGCCAAGTATGGAATGGCGAAAGTGCGCCGCAATATGACGGCGCTCAAGGATTACAGCGAGCGCATGATGCGGTCCGCCATCCGCCGCCTGCCGCGCGGAGAATATCGCTTCGAAGATTATCTCGACAACGACGGCATTGTCGATCGTCCCGTTAAAATTGTCGCTACGGTGACCATTCACGGAAATCGCGCGACTATCGATTTCACAGGATCGAGTGAGCAGGTGGAAGGGTCCGTGAATGCGAATTATGCTGTAGCGGTTTCGGCTACGACGTATGTGTTTCGATGCCTGGTGCGCGAAGACATTCCTTACACCGCGGGCGTCATTCGGCCGCTCGAAGTGATCGCGCCACTGGGGTCGGTGGTGAACGCGCAACCTCCTGCTGCGATGGCCGCGGGCAATGTGGAAACGTCGCAACGCATCACGGACGTGGTGCTGGGCGCGCTGTCCAAGGCAGTGCCGCGGTTGATTCCCGCCGCCAGTTACGGCACCATGAACAACATCACGTTCGGAGGCATGGACCGATTGCGCGGCCAGAACCCTCCTCGTGGACGACCCTTTGCGTATTACGAAACCATCGCGGGAGGCATGGGCGCGTCTGCCGTGGCCGATGGCCCGAGCGCAACCCATGCGCACATGACCAATAGCTGGAACACGCCGGTGGAGGCGTTCGAGCATCAGTATCCGCTACGCATCCGCGGCTATCGCATTCGCTCCGGCTCGGGCGGCGCGGGACACCATCGAGGCGGCGATGGCATCATCCGCGAATTTGAATTTCTCACGCCCGCGGAAGTGACCATTCTTGCGGATCGCCGATTGCGCGGTCCGTACGGTTTGTTGGGCGGAGAATCGGGCGCGCCTGGAAAGAACACATTGCTGAAGGGAAAACGAACTATCGCGATCCCCGGAAAAGCGCGATTTGAAGTGGACGTGGGCGACGTGCTCCGCATTGAATCGCCCGGCGGAGGCGGTTATGGAAAGCCGGGTTAATAACAAACTTGGCGGTGGCCGGTTTTCTGTTCTGTAGCTAGCGGGTCCGGGGGGACCCGCGCGGACCAGGGGGTCCGCCCCACGAGTGCGTGCGCCACAATGGATTCAATCCGCGTGTGCTAAAACTGTGGGGTGCTTCTCTCGCTCTACAACGATCGGCCGTCATCGGAAGCGCAATTCGCGGCGATCCGCAAGGACAGTCCGATCGAGAGACTTAAGGCGCTCGACTCTCGTGCGAACCGCAAAGGGCTGGACGGGCTTGATCCCAACCGCAACCGGCTGATCCGCATCGGAATGGAAATCAATGCGCAGGGACGCGTTACAAAAAGCGGCTACGGTGTGTTCGATCTCCCCTGGCAGGCCGCGCATCATCGAGAATGGCCCGGCGGAATCGCGGAAGAACTCGATCAGATTCGGCAACGAATCCGGCAGGTTCACGGGTCCACGCTGCGATTCCTGATCTGGGCAGGGATGGGCGGATCGGCCGAAGACAAGAACATGTACAATGCCGTTGGACTGTTGAAGCGCGGCCCGCGCTGCTACGTATTGGATTCCACCGATCCGGCGAAGCTCAAAAACATTCTCGCCGATATGTCGCGGCGCTCGAAGCTTCCGCTTTCGAAGATTCTCAAAAGCACGCTGGTGGTGGGCATGGCGATGGGGATGACTTCCTACGAGCCGGTGGTGAATCTTCAAAAACTGGCGCTTCTTTACGAACGCAACAAAGTGGATTCGCGCCCCAACTTTATATATATGACGCTGCCCGGGTCGCTGTTGGATCAGTTCGCATCGAGCCAGGATTACCAGCGCGTGGAATTGCAGCCCGACCATCGCAACAGCACGGCCGGCCGGCATAGCGCGCCGCTTACGCGTGGAAGCCTGTATCCGCTGGGATTGAGCGGTGTCGACCTGGAAGCGTGGATCCAGGCGACGATGCTTGAAGACGACGAGATCGACGCAGCTTGGCGTCTGGCCGCTTTTCTTGATGCGCAAGGACAGGCAGGGCGCGACAAAGTGACGCTGATACTGCCGCGCGAATGGGCCGGCGCGTCGCTTTGGACCAAACAGGATTTCGAAGAGAGCCTCGGTAAATCCGAGCGCCAAGGCATAAAGATCGTCATTGATGAAAGGATCCGGTTGCAGAATTACCGTCCGCCCAAGGATCCTCATCAAGATCGTCTTTTCTTGGCGGTGCAAAGAAGAGGTTCGCCGGCGACCGAGGGGCGTAAGATCGCTCTGCTGCGCCATGCCGGATATCCTCTTGTTACTCTCACCGCCCCGGCCCGGTGCGAACTTTCGCGATACATGCAGTTCATCCACTACGCGGTGTTCGGACTCGCCCAATTGCGCGACATGAACTTCGTCACCCAACCGAGCGTGGAGTTGTATAAATCCATCACCAACCAATTGCACGCGTCGGCGGAAAAATTGGGGGGCATCGAGAAAACCGAGGCGTGGGAGCAAATGCGAAATTCTCCGAATCAGGCCCGCTGGCGGGGACGAGTGAGTTTGTTCTACGATGGCGCCGTGGTGCCTGGTCCCGCACCGGCAACGGGTCCTGAAATATATGCGGCCATTCTGCGCGGCTTGACGGCGGACCGTGAAATCGAATACGCGGAGCTGACCTGTTTCGGCGACACACGCTACTCGGCGCGAGGCCGCGCTTTGCGAACGCGCTTGAACCGCGCGGCGGAATCGCTGTTCCGCTCGCGTTTGAAGATGCCTGTGGATGTGTACGAAGGTCCGGCCATGAATCACTCCTATCATGAAATGATCATCGGCCACGGAAAATGTTTTTCCACGATTTTGATCTCGGACGCCTCCGAAGAGATTCCCTCCATCGGCTACACGGCCGATTACCATCGCGCCCAGTTCCTGGCCACCATCGGTGCGCTGGCCGCACGCGGCCGGCCTGTGGTAGCGATGGCGCTGCGCGATATGGAAGAGGCGAGCTTCGATGCCCTGGATGAATTTTTCCGGCAGGCGGCGAGGTATTTGTAGGGTTCGTTTCAAAGATGTCCCCTTGCTTACGCGCGGGGCTACAATACAAGTTCATGGCCAAGTTCAAGCCGGCCGGCAGCAGCAAGAAGTTGCCGGCCAAATCCGCTCGCGCAGCGATCCCCTGCCTGATTCTGGTGTTGCTGGGTATCGCGGCGATGTGTCTGTTGTTCTATCTTTCCCTGCAATCCGGAACTTCATGAGAATCGACAATCGCCATCCGGACCAAATGCGTCCGATACGGATCACCAGCAATTATTTGATGACCGCGGAAGGCTCGGCGCTGATCGAGGTGGGCAATACACGTGTGCTATGCGCGGCTTCGGTTGAAGAGAGCGTGCCGCAATTTCTGCGGGGAAGCGGGCGGGGATGGGTGACGGCGGAATACTCCATGCTGCCTCGCGCCACAGGAACCAGGACTCCGCGCGAAGTCACCAAGGGCCATCCATCGGGACGGACGCAGGAGATCCAGCGGTTAATTGGCCGGTCTTTGCGGTCGGTGGTGAATATGGCGGCTTTGGGAGATCGGAGCATCATTGTCGATTGCGACGTGCTGCAAGCCGACGGCGGCACGCGCACCGCTTCCATTACCGGCGCCTACGTCGCGCTGGTGCTGGCGCTCAAGCAACTGGTGCAGTACGGATCTTTGAAAGCGCTCCCGGTGCTGGATCATGTGGCGGCTACCAGCGTGGGGATAGTGGCGGGCGTCGCGGTATTGGATCTGTGTTACGACGAAGATTCGAACGCGGAGGTGGACATGAACATCGTAATGACGGGGTCCGGCCGCTTCGTCGAGCTACAGGCTACGGCTGAGAAGACGGCCTTCGACGATGCGCAGTTGGCGGAGTTAGTGCAGATCGGACGAGCCGGGATTCGGGAGTTGATCGCGATTCAGAAGCGGGCGTTGGAGCTGTAGCGTTGCGGTTGTATTGCGCCACCACCAACCCGGGTAAGCTGCGCGAATTTCGCATAGCTTTGGACGCCCGGTTCGAAGTGGACACGCTGCCCGGCCTGGCTGAAATTCCGCCGTGCGAAGAAACCGGCGTGACATTCGAGGAAAATGCGGTTGAAAAGGCCCTTTATTACTCGAAACATTGCGGTGAATATCTGTTTGTAGATGATTCGGGCCTGGAGGTGGATGCGCTCGGTGGCGCTCCCGGTGTTTACTCCGCTCGATTCGCCGGTCCGGATGCCACTGATGAAGCCAATAACCAGTTGGTGCTGGATCGCATGCGAGGCGTGCGCGATCGACCAGCGAGGTTTGTCTGCGTTGTGGCGCTTGCGCGTGAGGGAGAGCTGATCCATACATTTCGCGGAGAGGTGGAAGGACGGCTAGCGGAAGAGCCACGCGGTGCGAATGGTTTCGGATACGATCCGCTGTTCTTCTATCCTCCGTTCGGCTGCACCTTTGGAGAAGCGCTACTGGAACGGAAGATGGGAGTGAGCCATCGAGCGGCTGCACTGGGGGTGATGCAGGAGTGGCTAGCCGCTGGCGGGGCTGGGGGCTGGTAGCTGGTGGCTGGTGGCTAGTGACTGGCACCCTGAATCACCACCGGGTCGCCGGCTTTCCTTGGCTTTCCATCGATCACTGCATCCTGCGCGAGAATGCCGCCGTGGATGGTCCCGTCCAGCCCGAAGCGGTACTGGTCGCTCTTTAATTGGATACTGCCCGCCTCCAGGTGCGTGTCGGCATCGGGTTGCGATTGGTTGCGATCCAGCTCGCGGATGCGTCCGTCGGGCGTGAGCCGAACGATTAGTCCCCAATGGACCAGAAGACCGTTGATGCGGATGGGGTCCGCGCCCGCCGGAGGCAAGTAGCTATCGTTCTTATCGGATTCAATCCGCACGGTGGTTCCGGTCGGCCATGTCACTCCTTGGCGCACGAAAGGGTGGGCCAGCGTGCATTCGGTCAGATGGCCAGTGGTTTCCGAATAGCCGGCCACGGTTTGCGCGCGGCAGGGCAGGCCTTGGATCTCCTGATCGCGAGCTAGCGTTCCGCTGCAGACACGCCGGCCACAGAAGTTGACTTGGTCTACGTATTCGACGCCTTCGATTTCTTGTGGCGTGCGGAACATGACCCATTGCACTCGTCGCGCCCACCTGCGGTAGTCTACCTGCGCGCCGGCCGGGAGCGGTACGCCGTACACTACTTCTGGTTTTGACAGGACGCGGTATTGGTCATGCTCGATCAAGGTCTGAAGATAGTAAGTCCAGATGGCTGCGGGCAGAAACCAAACGGCCAGCACAATGAAGCCGGCGCGCTGCAACCTGCGGCTGGGTTTGAAGTGGCCTACTACCACCAGCGCGGCAGCGGCGAAGAATACAACTGTGAGCAGCACTCCGACCGCCATGAAAGCGATGGCAAACAACGCCGCGCCACCAGTGGCGATCATTGGTTTCTCATCTTCACGTAAGACTGTTCAGGATACCGTACTACGGCGGGAGCTGGCTCGCCCCGCGTTTGTAAGGATGTCAGAGTATTGCCAGTACGAAACCGCGATGGTAAGCTTTTGTAAAGTCGTTTCCAAGAAACGGGGTGCAAATGCGACTACTCGCGGTAATAACGCTGTTGGTCTCTCTTACGGCCTGGGCGCAGAATACGAATCCGCTAAAACATCCGCAGATTGTGAATCCAGGCTATATGAGCCAAACCGGCGCGACCGCCCAATTCACCAGTGCGAACAAGCTGACACCGGACGGGAACTCCGCCACTAAACAGCAAAGGGTGAATTCGGTCCCGAACTTTACGGGCTCGTTCACTTACAACGGCACCACTTATCCTTACACGATGGTGGGGAGCGATCCAAAGCACGGCGGTAGTACCCGCGTGGACACGTCGCTGGTCACCATCCAGTTCTATTTCGATGAATATGCGGACCAGAATGGGAACAATATCGTGATCGACGCGGCTACGGTGGTTCCCCAGTTCGTGAACGGGCCGAACGTCGAAACTGCCATGTACGGGACCGGCAACACGCAGTTTTCCGACGCCGTCCAGCGGGCGGAGTTCTTCAACGTGATGAAGCCCGATTGGCACACGCTGATTAACAGACCACGGGTGCTGCAGGCGGTCCAGATCGAGGTGCCGGTGGGACTTTCCATAGTGTTCCAGGCGGGGTCGGGTGGGCCATATTTCGCGCTGATCGACGACGGATTTTTCGTCTCGCAACTGAACACCATTCTTCAATTCGAGCCGTTCCAGTTGGACGAACTAGCGATTGTGCTCACGCGGAATGCGCTGTTTTATCAGGGGGGCGACCCGACCAACTGCTGCGTTCTTGGATTCCACACGGCCATCGATAAGGCGGTGCATGGGAATCGGCACGATGTGCAGACGTTCGCCACAGCCTCCTGGGTGGACGCAGGCATTTTCGGAGATCCGGGCCGCGCGGATGTCAATTTTATCAGCCATGAAATCACGGAGTGGATGAACGATCCGTTTGTCAACAACGCGGTTCCATCGTGGCAGGCGCCGGGCAGCAGCCCGCCCGAATGCCAGTCAATTCTCGAGACTGGCGATCCGCTGGAGTTTCTTGCCACGAATGCATTTCCGGTAACGGTGGATGGGTTCACCTATCACCCTCAGGTGGAGGCTTTGCTCCAATGGTTTGAGAGGCAGGTTCCGTCGACGGCGTTTCAGGGAGCTTATAGTTATCCGGACACCACCATGCTGACTGCGCCGTTGGCATGTCCGGGAACGTAAAACCTACTGGCCGCCGAGGGCCTTCAGCAGATTTTGCGCATTGGCGTATTGGGAATCAGCAGGGGGGATGCCTCGTAGGATTTGGCGCGCCTCGTCTAGGTGGCCTTGTTGGGCTTTTGCATAGGCGAGGAAGTACCTTGCGGGAATCCCAGGATCGAGCTTTAGACTGTTTTGAAACGCACCCATGGCGGTGATTGGATCGCCGCTGAGTAAGTAGAACTTGCCGGCCCCGAGAAGTTGAGCCGCGTCGTCGGAATTGAGTTCGGCGCGCGCGCGAAAAACCTGCTTGGCCTGCTCGAACCGTTCTCCATCCTCGCCCGGAAGCCGGCGGATTCCCAAACTCACCAGCGCCACCGTGGCGCCCACGCGTACCGTCGTGGCGGAATCACCGAGCGCCCGCACGAGCGCGGCGACGGCAGCTTCCTTGTTCGCAGGCCGGGGGCTCATCCGCAGCGCCGCGTACACGCGCACCGCCGGTTCCGGATCGGAGAGGGCGCGTACTAGAGCGGGAAAGACTCTCGGGTCATCCAGGAAACTGTTCAAATAGCCGAGTGCATTGGCGCGCACAAGCGGCCCCTCCGATTGCTTTTCGAGAATCTCCAGCAACTCCGGGACACTTTCCGGTTTCCCGGCGCGCCCTTCCGCGAAGGCATCGGCCCGACGGATGAGTTTCTGACGCAATTGGGGCGTATACCATTTGTTCATCTGTTGGAGCGCCCAATCGGCATTGCGGTCCTGGTGGCAGTTGTTACACGCATTCGGAATGCCGTGGCGGATGGTATTTTCCGGCACGGGAATGCTCATGGAATGATCCCGGATCTGGGCTTTGATGCTCAGCACGGTTCTGGGCATGTGGCATTCCACGCAGGAACTGCCGGTACTCGAAGCTGCATGATGAGTGTGAGCCGTCAAAGCTTTTCCGATGCCGGCGTGGCAGCGTGTGCAGAGGGCATTGGCATCCGGACGAAGCTGCGGATTTTTTTCGATATCCACTTCGTGCGGAGCGGTGTGACAGCCGACGCAGGTGACGCCGCCTTTCAGGAAGCACTCACTCTGCCAAAGGCCGAATGCGTCGTTCGAGAACCGCCGGGTGCGGCCGTCCGGCCAGTAAGCCGGATCGCGGTTAACGGGCTGATTGAATTCCAGGACCGGAAGGAAGAAATCGTAGTAGTCTGAGCCGGCCGCAAAGCCGTTCACGTATATGTCGCGAAAAGAGTGACACTGCGCGCAGACCATGGTATTGCGCACCGGGTCAAGACGAGTCTGGAGGACGATATCCTGTACCGCGTGCGTGGGCAAGCCGGCGGCGACGGAATGATCCGCGACATGCGCGCTTCCCGGGCCATGGCAGCGCTCACAGTTGGTCCCGGAGTCCAGCCAAGCCGTCTTGTAGGAGTCCTCCTCGCCGTCGTAGTTCTTCTCCTCCTGGCTGACGTGACAGGAGTAGCAAACTTTGTTCCAGATTTGCACCTGTACGTCATCGGTCTCATCCGGGTCGGCGATATCCAGGTTGTGGAACCATTGCTTCCGTCCCACATCCCAGGTTGGCGGCAGCACAACAATCCGCCCGCTCGGAAGGGTCGTTAAGTAATGCTGGATGCGGCGGTTGCCGAGCGTGTAATCCACGCGGTGCTCCTGCGGCTGGCCCGTCAGGTAGGACTCGGTGATGTAGTAGACGCCGCTCCGCACGCGTAGCGCATAATCCGAGCCTCGCAACTGAACATGGATGAGGCTAAAATCTCCCTTGATCCCCTGCGGGGTGGCTGGTTGGACCATCTTGCTGTGCCGCGACGCGGACCACTTACGATAGACTTCGGCGTGGCATTTTGCGCAGGCCGCTGCGCCGACATAGGTGGGAGCGGCGGCTGCAGGCGCCGCTATCCCAGCAGCCAGGACGATCAATGCTGTGCACCGATCCATACGGTTCACTCATTTTATACCAACTTACGCCAATCCTCTCGCCGCGGATGCAAGAACAAAGGCGCAACTGGTCTACAAAAACTTGTATTCCGTCATCCTGAAAATTGTAACAAGATCCACCGAAAGGACATTCCCCCACCGGGTCGAGGGTGTCCGGGGAGACTGGAGAATATCTTTATCAGGATCATTGACATCCCTTCGCGGATTGGCGTACAATAACCGAAATTCTGTTAGTTGGCTAATTTGTAATTTTGTTAGTGGGGAAAGGGACATGATGAGAAAGCTATCGCTTTGGCTGCTGTGTGTTTTCTGCCTTCTGATGTCAACTGCGCTGCTCTTCGGGCAGGGCACATCTGGTGCATCTTCGGTAACTGGACGAATCACGGATACTAGCGCCGCGGTTATTGGCGGCGCGGAGATCACGCTGACGGATCCCGGTACCAACATCTCTATATCGACGCAGAGCAATGCGGCGGGCCTTTATATCTTCAACAACGTGGTGGCCGGGAAGTACAACATCACGGTATCCAAGGCCGGATTCAGCAGGTCCGAGGTGAAGGAGCAGGTGGTGTTGGTTGGCGCAGCAACCACCGTCGATATCACGCTGGAAGTTGGCCAGATCAGCGAAGTGGTTGAGGTAAAAACCGTGGCTGGCGCGGAGCTGCAGACCTTGAACTCCACCATGGGTCAAACCATTACCAATGAAGGCATGATGGATCTGCCAATTATCAATCGCGACGCAGCCGGTCTCCTGTTCCTGCAGCCCACGGTGGCGCCGACTATGGGAGGCATGCAAGACAACATCACCAGTGGCCAGGTTGGCGGCAACATGTCCGATCAGAACACCTACCTGCTGGACGGTGGAAACGCTACCAGCGATTTCGATGGCGATAACGGGACCTATGTCGGCAGCCGTTCCGGTGTGGTGCCGACTCCGATGGAAAGTATTGAAGAGGTCCGCGTTAACACCAACAACATGGGCGCTGACTTTGGCCTTTCCAATGGCGGCCAGATGATGATGAACACCAAGCGAGGCACCAATCAGTTCCACGGCTCAATCTATGACTTCTTCCAAGACGATGTGTTGTCGGCGAACGATTGGTTCAACAATTTCACCGACAGCGGGAAGCCGAAATCCCACTACAACCGGTTTGGCGGCGCGTTTGGTGGGCCAGTACTGCCATCGTTCTTGGGCGGGAAGACGTATATCTACATGAATTACGAAGGGGAACGATATCCCCGCTCTGGGCCCTACGAGAGGACCGTTCCTTCCGATACATTGCGTGAAGGGATCATTGAGGAGCGCGACGCTAGCGGCAATATCGTCAAATATAACCTGGCGACTTCTACTGCGTGCGGTGGCACTGGTGGACAGCCTTGCGACCCGCGCGGCCTAGGGCTCAGCCCGACGATAAACGCCATGTGGAACAAGTATGAGCCACATTGCAACACCCTAGTGGGCGCCGGCGACACACTCAACACCTGCGGTTATCTCTCGACGCTGTCCTACCCGTTGGCCAACAACTTCGGGGTGGTTCGCATGGATCACGATTTCGGCGCGAAGTGGCGCTTTTTCAGCAGCTACCGATATTTCAGCCAGAACAACCCAACCACCAATCAGGTGGATATCGGGGGCTTTTTGCCGGGTGATACGTTAGGGACGCCGGCATCCGCCTCTGCATTTCCACTCGGCCCGCGCTTCTTCGTGGCAGGATTAACGGGCACGCTTACACCCAACCTGACCAACGAAGCTCACATCAGCTATACGCGGAACCAATGGCAGTATCTGCGCGCCGGCGCTGAGCCGCAGCTTCCGGGCCTCAATGGAGCACTTGAAATCGGTGGTCAGACCAGCCAGGCTCTGATTCCGATCAACGTGAACACGCAGGACGCGCGCAATCGGTTGTGGCAGGGTCACGATTATGATTATCGCGATACCATCAGTTGGCTCCATGGAACGCATCTGTGGCAGTTCGGCGGTGAGTTTCTGCATGAACATTGGAAGTTCGACCGCTATGACAACGTAGTCGGCGGGCTCACGCAGTTGGTGGAGGACGTGGACAATTCAGGCGTCAATTTTAGCCCGGCTTACCAGCCCATACCGTGCGCCGGTAGTGTAGTTACGAACTGCCTTCCAGCCTCAGAAGTCGGCTCTTGGAATAGCCTCTACGCCCAGGTGGCGGGTATTGTGGACACGACCAGCATCGTGGCGACTCGCACCGGGAATAATTTGACTGTGAATCCTCTCGGCACGCCGCTGCATTCCT
>PMUN01000088.1 GCA_003166875.1 Bryobacterales bacterium
GAGAGTAGGAAGTTGCCCGGATTAAAAAACAAAAGCCCCGGCCCGCAAGGTCCCCGGGGCTTTTTGATTTATCGCGCCGAAATGCGCATTTGACGACCGACCAGGTGCTGAGCAAATATGTCGGGTCCGAAAAGCGCTATAATAGCCCGAACCGGCATCTCTTATGCAGCATAAAATAACCACCTGGGTCTTGTCGTGGGACAAAATGGCAATTTTTTACAGCATTGTCGCTGCCTTGCTCCTGGGTGCAGCAGCTCGGTGGCTCGGGCTGATTAGGTGGGTTTATCGAAAATGGCGAATTCTGCATGGCACGCGGCTCTACCGTAAATCCTTGAGGAAATCTTGCTCGTCCGTCATCGTGATTGGCCGCCAACGCGGCTTCTCAATGGAGCAGGTTTTCGTGGACCTCGACTTAGCGAATTCGGAATTAAGCCCGCAGATGTCCTCCGGGCATCGTCCAGAGTCGTCCTTCGTCATGATCGCTGGCCCAGGGGGCGGTAAGTCTACGATGGCAAAAAAGGCCGTCCTCGACGAATTGGCTGAAACCTGGACCACGCTCCCGTGCTTTATCCGCCTAAAAGAATACGCGCCGACTAGGAGCCTGCTCGAAAGCGCTGCCGACCAAATGGCATCCAGCAAAATCCCAGACGCGCGAGCTATGATTCACAACCAAATCAGTAGAGGGAGATTCTTATGCGTGTTAGACGGACTAGATGAGGTTCGCCCTAGTCTATACGAGGCGGTTTGCGCCAGGATAAACGAAGTGTACCATCAGTGCTTCGCATCCAACCGGAATAGGTTGATCGTTACTTGCCGCCGCGAGGCGTACAGAGAAGTTCCGCTGGATGTCCCCGAGGTGTGGGAGGTCCGCCCCCTCACCGACGAGCAGATTCAACGCTTCGCCGCTAAATGGCCACTGGACTTTCCGGAGTCCAAGTCCGCAGAGACATTCTGGCGAGAGCTACATGGTTCTCCCCGTATTCAGGAATTGGCCCGGTCACCGCTGCTTCTTGTCGGCGCCCTAATGCAATACACGGAGTCGAATCTTGGCATACCCGAAGAACGTGTCCAGTATCTTGCGCGCGTTGGACAATGGCTTGTGACAGACTGGGCCACCGCGCAGGGCCACCCGCCGGACCCATATCGGTCGCTGTATCCAAAGATCCTGCCACGCCTGGCTTTCGCAGTCCATAAGTCCGAACGGTCGGAGTGTGCCTTGGGGGAAGCAACTCAGTTGCTCGCAAGCTGGTTGCCGAAATACGGCTTCCAATCCGCCGAGGCCACAGCGGTATTGAGGCAGATTCTAATAAGGACTGGCATCCTAGTTCGCGATGTGCCCGAGAGAGTCATTTTCGCACAATTTGGCTTGCAAGAGTATTATGCATCCACAATTGCAATTGATGAACTCACCGTCGACGGCGTCCGGCAAGTCTGCGTAAAGCCGTGGTGGCGAGAGGTGATTCTGCTGGCCATAGCCCAGCGCCCAGACCCCGATAGAATCTTGGAAAATTTATTCCAGGCGAATCCCGTTCTCGCCGTTGTAGCAACTGCCGAATGTCCAACGCCTTCTCTTGAGTACCAACACAAGTCAGTTGAGTTCTGCCTCGGCGCGCTCAGACAGAGCGCCTCCGACATCCAATCGTCAACGATCGCATTGCTGAGAAAGCTCCGCGGTCCCGAGGAATCAACCCTTGTAGTTGGACTAGAGAGCGAACTTTCCTCCAGCCAAGAAATCGCAAGCTCGGCGGCCGGCATGCTAGCACGGGCTGGGACCCTGGCAGCAACCAGCGCACTAGCCAAACACCCAGAACGTTGGAAAGAATCCCTTGACAAGGTCGGATACCTGAGTAGCACCTTTGAGGATATGTTGGTCACATCTATACGCAACGACAAGGACGCGGATGCAATTCTCGCAATTGACCTCCTGACTCCACGCCTATCGAACGACCGCTACTGGGAGCTTGTTAATATGCTGCCCTCGCTGCGCCGTGAGCGGTCCGATTATCTCGCCAGGTCTCTGCTTGTCTACAGGCAGGGCGACCGGCCGGATCGAGATCGCCTATTTGGCATTGCATCTTGCGCCGCGTTCGTGACCGACGTCCAAGCATATCTGGTCGCGAGCCGAGAGAAGCGAGAGCTACCAGACCGATGGGAAGGCCCACCGTATTGGATCAACCGGTCCAGCCTCGATGGGCCGTTTGAGATAAGGCGGTTTGGCATCCCAGGCGGGCTGTTCGACGACACGGCTACGAGCGCAGTCTTTCTCGCCCAGCAGGGCGCCAGGAGCGCGAAGAGGATCTTCACGACGCTACGCAATGCATATCTTTGGTCGATGAGATCGCCCGCGCTCCTGGTATGGAGCACTTCGGCGCTGGTAATTGCGTTAGGGCTCTTGGGACGGCAGGGCGTCTGGCCGATAGCACTTTCGATAGCTGCGGCTGCCTTGGCGCTTCGACCTGGGCATTACTCGCGGCCGGGGAGATCTACGGTCGTGCTGTACATCGTTGTCGGAATGCTGATGTGGTGGGCGATTACGGGCGCGGATCTCAGGTTGTTATCATCATCCACCCCGATCAAGGGCATAGCCGTGCTCGCCCTTATTTACCTTTTTGTTGGTGCGACCGTGTGTGACGATTACATATTCAGCGAAGCCGGTCTCTGGAGATATGTTTTGGTCGCCGTGACCCTGTGGGCAGCCTATGTCGTTTGCCTCGTCATTTTGGCCTTCTTGGTAAAAACGCCACCAATAGCACCCTTCGTGGCCTCCCTCCCAGTCGCCGCTTGCCTCTCGGCGGTGGCATGGCTCCTTTGGTTGGACTACGCCCGTCTAAGCAGGGCGGCTCGGCAGGGACACGCTGAGAGGCAACTGTTAAAGGAAAGGGCGAAGGCGCTTGACTAGCCGGGCGAATCACGCTGACTGTGAAGGACCAACAAGTCAAGAAGGGAACAGCCCGATGGTACTACACACGCGAGTGTGTGGGAGAGTAGGTAGTTGCTCGAATTAAAAACAAAAGCCCCGGCCCGCAAGGTCCCGGGGCCGTTTGATTTATACTCAACTCAGGTCGACCGATCTCCATGGTTAAGACGAGCGTTTATCTGGATTCCGACGTTTTGGCCGCCCTTCGCCGAGCGGCGGAATCGCAGGGGCGCAGCCAAGCGGAGCTCATCCGTGAGGCCGTTCGGATTTACGTTCGGATGGCCCAGCACCCCAAGTTACCTGGCATCGGCGAATTCGACTCCGGCTACACAAACACTTCAACCAGCTTGAACCGAATCCTTCGGCAGGCGGCGAGAACTGGCAGACTGCGCTGAGATCTTCTTTCGATTCGCGCCTGCGATGCCACTTGACCTTGAACACACTCTAGCGTGTCTAATGGTTCACATGAGCGACCTCACAAACAAACAAATCATGCAAAATATCTTCTCCGAGATGGCGCGAGGAGAATCCAAGCTGTTCGTCGAAAGCATGGCGGACGACTTCCGCTGGATCCTTCCCGGTACCAATCAGTGGTCCAGAACATTTGATGGAAAGAATGCCGTTCTCACCGAACTATTCGGGATGCTGGGTTCTAAAATTGCCGGCCCAATCATCACCACTGCGCAACGCTTCATTGCCGACGGCGACTACGTCGTGGTGGAAGCCCGCGGCAAGAGCACAACCAAAACGGGCATTCCGTATAACAACAGCTATTGTTTTGTGTTTCGTCTGGCTGACGGCAAACTGAAAGAAGTGACCGAATACATGGACACCGAGCTGGCCACCGCTACCTTTGGAGATCCGGAATAGGTCCCCTTGCTGACGCGCGGGGCTACTTTCGACCAACTACTACGACTTCGCCGCAATACCGCCCTAAAGGCGGCGCCGCTCGGAGCACCACGCTGTCCAGCTTTTCCAACGCGCCCACCACTCCACGAACCGCGGCGCTCTCGAACCGTCCACGAAACAATCGCTTCGACATCGCCAGCAAATTCATCGGCATCAGATCCACCTTGGTCATCCGCTCGCGCAGCATCCGAACATGAGCGTCGCTAAACACAATTTCTTCGCCTTGTTCCTCCGCCTGGCCGCGAAGCTTCCAGCCCAGCCTCCGCGCCATATTCAAAAGATGGTTGTTGCCATACGTCTCCGCCAGCACCAGCCGGCCGCCCGGTCGCAGCACGCGCACCAATTCCTCCAGCGCGCCTGGATACTTCAGCGTATGATGCACTGCCGCGCTTCCATAAATCAAGTCGAACTCTTCGTCGCGAAAACAACTCAGATCGCTCGCATCTCGCGCGATCCCTCGAACGCGATCTCGAACGCCACTAGCCGCCGCGCGCCGCTCGGTCACCTGAATCGCCACCGGCGATAGATCCAGGAACGTGACGTTCGCGCCCTCGGCTGCCAGCATCAGGCCCCAGTCGCCCGTCCCGCAACCGTAGTCGAGCACCGCGCGTCCAGCAACAGGTTCGGCCAACAGAGCTTGCATGATGGCCAGGTACAAACGCCTGCGCTCATAGATTGGCTGGGCGGGATTTGCCAGATCGGCTTCGAGCGTCTGGCGGTTGCAAACGAGGTCGCTCTCGGGCAGATTCAGGAATTGCGAATATGCCGCGTCGTAAAAGTCCTGTTCAAGATCGGGGGTAATTCGCACCAGAAACCAGAAACCAGAAACTAGAAACCAACCAAACGCTCCATCTCCGCCACCAGATTCTCCACCTGCGGCAGAATCTCGTTCTCGAGCTGTGGATTGTATCCCACCCAAGTGTCGAGCGCTCCCACCCGGCCCACCGGCGCATCCAGATGCTCGAATAATTCATTCGCGATGCGCGCGGCCAGCTCCGCGCCATAGCCCCATGACAGGCAGTCCTCATGCGCAACCATCACGCGGCTGGTTTTCTCCACCGAAGTTCGGATCGCCTCCCAATCGTAAGGGGAAAGCGATCGCAGGTCGATCACCTCGACTGTGCTGTCCGGATAACGTTGCTCCACCTGCAGCGCGGCCTGCAACGATTTCTGCACCAGCGCGCCGTAAGTGATCACCGTCAGGCTCTGGCCGCTCTTCACCACTTTCGCTTTGCCGAACGGGATGGTGTAATCCGGCCCCGGATGCGGCGAACGATTATACGGCTCGCGATACAGCTTCTTGTGTTCCAGAAATAGCACCGGATCGTCGGCCCGAATTGCGGTTCGCAACAGCCCGCACGCGTCCAATGCATTCGATGGCATCACCACCCGCAATCCAGGAATGTGCGTGAAGATCACCTCCCCGCACTGGCTGTGATAAATGGCGCCGCCCTGCAAATATCCGCCGATCGGCACGCGAATAACCATGGGTGCGCTGAATCCGTTGTTAGAGCGCCAGCGCAACGTCGCCAATTCATCCCGCAATTGCATCATGGCCGGCCAGATGTAATCGAAAAATTGGATTTCTGGCACCGGTTTCAGCCCGCGCGTTGCAAGTCCGGTGGCGCGCCCGATGATGGCTGCTTCCGCAATGGGCGTGTTGAAGCAGCGCTCGGAGCCGAACTTGATCTGCAAACCAGCGGTGGCCTTGAAGACGCCGCCTTTCCCCTTCACCTCAGCCAGGTTCGCTTCCCGGCTGCAATCGGCCACGTCTTCGCCGAACACGATGACGCGCGGATCGCGCCGCATCTCTTCGCGCAGCGTCCTGTTGATTTCGTCCACCATAGTGCGCGGATCGCCGGAAAAGTCTGGCTCTGACTCGAATTCCGTGGAAGTCGGGTCTATTTTGTCGGAATATAGGAAACGCAGAGCCGAGTCCCTGGCCGGCGGTTCGGCGCGTAACACTTCATCAGTGACTTTTTGGATCTCCTGATCCACTTCGTAGATGATCACCTGTAACGACTGCCGGTCCAGGACGCCCTCCGAGACCAGCCACTCGGGAAATTTGATGATCGGGTCACGAGCCTCCTCGGCTGCGCGCTCGGCTTTGGTTTTGTAAAGGCGCTCATCATCGGAAAGCGAATGCGAATAGGGCCGCGTAACCATGGCATGCACCAACGCCGGACCCTTTCGGGAGCGCGCATGCGCTACTGCTTCGGCCATCGCCTGATACGACGCCATGAAATCCGTGCCGTCCACTTCCACCCGCTTCAAATTCGGAAAACCCGACACCAATCGCGCGATGTTTCCGCCCGCCGTCTGCTTCTCCACCGGCACCGAGATGGCGTAGCCATTGTCCTGGATCAGATACACCAGCGGCAGATTCTCCAGGCAGGCAGCGTTCAACGATTCCCAAAACTCGCCCTCACTGGTGGCGCCTTCGCCGCTCGATACCAACGTCACTTCATCCGACGACGGGTCGATAAATCGATAGGCCTGCGCGCAACCGGCCGCTTGCACGAACTGCGACCCGGTGGGCGACGATCCGGAAACTATGTGCAGCTCCGGCGAGCTCCAATGGGAGGGCATCTGCCGTCCACCAGAGCTGGGATCGGCCGCCGCTCCCACCGAACCCAGCAGCGTTTGCTCGGCGGTGACGCCCAGCATCAAGCTCAAGGCGCGATCGCGATAGTAAGGGTAGAACCAGTCGTGGCCGGGCCGTAAAACCAAGCCCGCGGCAGCTTGCACGGCCTCGTGTCCAGCGCCGCTAATCTGGAAGAAAATTCGACTCTGCCGCTTCAGCAGAATCTCCCGATCGTCTAGGCGGCGCGCCATGTACATCGCGCGATAAGCTCTGATGAGATCTTCCCGCGCGGGCGCGGCATCCACCGAAGCGTGTAAGCTGGTTGGCGTTGCCATCGGTTGTGCCTGTAGTCTCCCGTTCACAGTTTATCAGCCAGTTCCCTTTACCCACCAGCAACCAGCCACCAGCCCGAGTCCCGAGTCCCGAGTCCCCAGCCACCAGCCCCGAGTCCCCAGCCCCATCTTCCGCCATAATAGTTGTATATGAAATTCCTAGCACCCCTGATGATCGTCGCGTCCGGGTCTCTATTCGCCTCCGACTTGAAGGTGGTGGAAGAAATAGTGGCCAAGTGCAATGGCGACATCGTCACCCGCAGCGATCTCGACAAAGCGCAAATTGAGCTATCCGAAGCGTACCGTCACGAGGGCTTGGCCGGAGCTGCTCTCGACGAAAAGATGGCCCAAGAGTCGAAACACCTGCTGCAGGATCGCATCGACAATTTGCTACTGGTGCAAAAGGCCAAGGACCTTAATATCAACGTCGACGCCGACCTTGCCAAGCGCGTAGCGGCCGTTCAGAAGCAATCCGGAATTGCCGATCCTGACAAATTCCACGATTGGGTAAAGGAACAGTCGGGCGTACCCTTCGAGGATTTCAGAAACGACATGAAGAACCAGATGCTTCGGGAGCGCGTCATTCGCCAGGAGGTTGGCGAGCACATCAGCATCAAGCACGAAGAGCTGGAAAAATACTACAACGAGCACAAAGCCGATTTCGTCCGTGAAGAGCGGATCTTTCTGCGAGAAATCCTGGTATCCACCGAAGGCAAGGACGAGGCCGGTGTTGCCGCCGCCAAGAAGAAAGCTGACGATCTGGTAACGCGCGCACGCAGGGGCGAACGATTTCCTGAACTCGCACGAGACAATTCGGATTCCATCACCGCCAAAAGCTTTGGAGCCCTGGACCCTTATAAAAAAGGCGACCTGGCCCCGGCGCTCGAGAGCCAGGTCTGGGACAAGCCCAAGGGCTATGTGACGGATCCAATCACTGTCGGAGCCGGCTTCTTGATCCTGCACGTCGAAGAGCATCATAAGGCCGGTCAGGCGGAGCTAGCTGAAGTGGAGGGTGAGGTCCAAGACAAACTCTATGCCCCGCGCATGCAGCCCATGGTGCGCGACTATCTCACCAAGTTACGCAAAGAGGCTTTCCTCGAAATCAAGCCCGAATATGTGGATAGCGGCGCTGCCGCGGGCAAAGACACTTCGTGGGTGGATCCGGCGCAGCTCAAGCCTGAGACCACCACCAAAGCCCAGGTTGCCAGCCACGCCAGGAAAAAGCGGCTGCTTTGGATGGTACCGGTTCCGCATACCACAACGGGTTCCACCAGCACGTCGCAGTAATCCAATACATGAAATCGCCCTTCGTCAGCGATTTGAAGCCGAACCAGGTGATCACAACCACCTTCCTGGTGCATGGGAAGGATGTCCGGCAAAAGAAATCGGGAGAGCCCTACCTTTCGCTCCTATTGGGCGATCGGACCGGCGATGTCGACGCCAAAATGTGGGACAACGTCGCCGAAGTGATGGAGACTTTCGAGCGTGACGACTTTGTCAAAGTAAAGGGCCTGCTGCAAATCTTCCAGAACCGGCTGCAGCTCACCATTCATAAGATGTCGCGAGTGCTGGATGGCGACGTGGATTTCGCGGATTATTTTCCAGCCTCCGAACGCGATCCCGCGGAAATGTTCGCCGAACTGCGCGGCATTGTCGCTGGGATCGATAACCCGCACCTTCGCGGGTTGCTCGACGCTTTCATGGACGATGAGCCGCTGGCGCGCATGTATCGCACCGCACCCGCGGCCAAGCAGGTGCATCACGCTTTTCTCGGTGGGTTGATCGAGCACGTGCTTTCCCTGTGCAGTTTAGCGCGCATGATGGCAACGCACTACAACTATATCGATATCGATCTGCTGCTCACCGGCGTAATTCTCCACGATGTCGGCAAGGTAGCCGAACTGACCTACGATCGCAGTTTTGGTTACAGCTCGGAAGGCCAACTGATCGGCCATATCGCAATCGGCTTGCGCTTCCTGCACGAGAAACTGCAGCGCCTGCCCGATTTTCCACCCAAGCTCCGAGTCCTTGTGGAACACATGATCCTGAGCCATCACGGAGAACTGGAGTTCGGTTCTCCCAAGCTGCCGCAGTTTCCCGAAGCTTTGCTGCTGCATCATCTCGACAACCTGGATTCGAAGATGGAGTGCATGCGCGCGCTGGTGGCCAAGGATCGTCTGGTGGAAGGCTGCTGGACCGCGTACAACGCGTCGCTGGAGCGCTCGGTATTGAAAAAGGCAAAGTATCTCGAAGTTGAGCCCGCGGTTCCTGCGCCCATCGCCGCTCCATCGCAACTCGCTCCATCGCCGGAGCGGGAGACGCGCGCCGAGCCAGCGCCGCAGCCAACCCCGGTAGCGCAAGCGGCCGGTTCCCTCTTCGCCGAAAAGTTGGGACAGGCTTGGCGTAAAGGTTCTTGAGATGGCCAGGAACGCGCGCGAAATTCCGCCACCGCTCGAGTTGGAATGCCTCAAAGTTCTCTGGACTCTGGGCGAAGGCAACGTGAAAGACGTACGCCAGGCACTCACCGGGAACCGAAACCTTGCGTACACCACGGTAATGACTGTGCTCGATCGGCTGGCGCGCAAAGGCGGCGTGGCGCGGCGCAAAGTTGGCCGCTCGTTCGTCTATGTGCCTGTGCTCAGCCGAGGAGTGCTGCGGCGTCTGGCCGTTCAAGATCTGGTGGATCGCTACTTTGAAGGCTCCGAGCAAGCTCTGATGGACCTGCTAAGAGATGGCGAGACCATCGACCCGGAGCCGGCCGTAACCTCCGCCGGCGAAAATCTTGACCCCACGTTGTTATAGCAGGCCCCTGGCTCTCAGTTCTCCCTCAAGTTGCGCGGCCGACTGAAACTGGACGGCGTCCATCCCGTGCTTCCGCGCCGCTTCCACGTTCACCGCCAGGTCGTCGGTGAAAAAGCATTCCCCGGCCTCGCATCCGGCGTGCGCGAGTGCTGCCTCGAAGATTTTCTCGGACGGCTTCAGCGCGCCAACTTCGTAGGAAAGCACACAATGCCCGAAATGCTTCAGCAGCGGATAATTCGCCTGGATCATGTGAAAATGGATCGGATTCGTATTCGAAAGCAGCATCAGCGGATGCCGGCGGGCTAGTTCGGCCAGAAGCGATTCCTGGATAAGCGGCTCGGGTAAGAAAACGCTGGTCCACAGGTCGCAGAATTCGTCGTAGCTGATTCTCAGATCGAGCACGGCGCAAAAGTCTTTGACGAATTGCTCCGGACCTATTTGTCCTTTCTCGAACCGCGACACCAGATCGGTGCCGCGCATCCGCTGAGGGATTTCGGTGACCGGATAGTTGCACAATGGCTGCAGCCTCGTGTAGGCACGCTTAAAATCAAAGGGAATAATGACGTTGCCAAGGTCAAAGAAAATGGTTTTGATCACGCTATTCACCAACATAGCAGTGGCTGCAACCGAACCGCGACCGTGAGACGCAGAGAAGAAACCGGCCCAGGCACCGACTCCCTCACGGTTGCGGTTCCGTAACGCTCCTAAACACGAGACATTCTTTCCGAACCGCGAGCGTAAGCGACCGGTTGTTGCGATTTTTTAACGGCTTCTGAGCGGTATAATTCAATCGAATGGACATCTACGAGGAAGTGGTCCGCCTCCGCCGCCTCGGCCAGAAGTGTGCGCTGGCCACCATCGTGCAAGTTAACGGATCCATTCCAAGCTATGAAAGCGCNNGTGGCGCGCGACGTGATGCAGACAGAGCGTCCACGCCATATGAATTTCAGCCTCGGCCAGGACGCCGCGTACGACAATGGGCTGATCTGCGGGGGCCAGTTGAGCGTATTCGTCGAGCCCGTGGTGCCGCAGCCGCGCCTTTATGTCTTCGGCGCCGGCCACATCTCCAAAAGCATTTCAAAGATTGCAACGCTCGCTGGCTTTGCTACCGTGATCGTCGACAATCGCGAAGCCTTCGCTAACCGCGAACGGTTTCCTGAAGCTGACGAAATCTTCGCCGAAGAATACGAGGACGTATTTCCGAAGCTCCCCGTTCGCGACACCAGCTACCTTGTGATCGTCACTCGCGGCCATCGCGACGACATGCGTGTGATGCGCTGGGCGGTTGGAACCAACGCCAAATACATCGCCATGATCGGGAGCAAGCGCAAGGTGATCGGCGTGGTGAAGGAACTTGAGAAGGAAGGCATTCCACGCGAAGCTTTTGAGCGTGCCTTCGCACCCATGGGACTCGATATCGGCGCCATCACGCCGGAGGAAATCGCCGTTTCCATCGTCGCCGAGATGATCGCCATGCGGCGCGCACCGGAGTCAAATTGGCGCGCGCTGTCTAAGTCGGTCTTCACCAGTGAATCGCTGCGAGCGCTCCTCAAGTGAAGGCGTGCCATCCGATCGCCGGCATTATTCTCTCTGCTGGCGCCTCCCGCCGCATGGGAACCCCGAAAGCCCTGCTCCCATTGGACGGCGAAACTTTCCTGGATCACCTGATCCGCCTGTTTTCCGAAGTTGCCATCACGCCGATCGTCGCGCTGGGCCATCAAGCCGATCAGATTCGATCCGGTATTCAGCGTGGCGCCGAGGCCACGTTCGTCGTGAATCCTGACCCCGAGCGCGGCATGCTCAGCTCGCTACAGTGCGGTCTCGAAGCGGTCCCTGAAGAAGCCGAAGCAGTAATATTCATGCCGGTAGATCACCCCAACCTGGAACGCTCCACGCTTGCAAAACTGTTCGCCAGTTTCGAGACGAATCGCAATTCCGTTACCATACCCACGTTTCAAGGTAAGCACGGTCACCCGGTACTGATCGCACGCAAGCTGATCGTCGAACTCCTGGCTTTACCAACCACCGCGCAAGCCTCAGACGTCATCCACTGTTATCGAAATCAGACGGCGTATGTCTCTGTCGACGATCCCGCCGTAACCACCGATATCGACGATCGTGCCGCCTACGCCGAACTGCTGGGACATCTGCAGAAAACGCACCGCCCATGAAGTACCTGCGCCGCACGCTCTTCATCGCTCTGGCGTCCGTAATCGTGGCCGGCGTATTGGCTCCATTCCTTCGCGCGGACCGCTTGCGTCCCCGCATCCAAGCCGCACTCGAAGCTGCGCTGAACCGGCCTGTCCACATCACCAGCGCGGTTCACTTGAATCTTTTCACGGGCCCAGGCTTCAGTGTCGACGATGTTCTGATTGATGACGATCCCGCGGCCGGCGTGGAACCGTTCGCCCACGTCGAGTCTTTACGCGCGCGAATAAAGCTCACCAGTTTATTCCGAGGCAAGCTGGCGTTCTCCAGCCTCTATCTCGATTCGCCGAGTGTCAATCTGGTCAAGATGCCATCCGGAGGTTGGAACATTCAGCCCTTGTTGGAACACGGCTCGGCGACCAACTCCCCGCACCAGCACACCGTTCCTGATATCAAGATCCGCGATGGCCGTTTGAACTTGAAGTTCGGCGACACCAAGTCCGTCTTCTACATCAGCGGCGCCGATGTGGACATCTACCCCAACGAAAGCGGCGACGTGGTGATCCGATTCTCCGGCGCGCCGGCCAGGACCGATCGTGGATCGATGGGTCTCGGGCAACTCAGCGCGCGCGGTCTACTTCGCTCGGGTCCGAATGGAGAAGATCAGCTCAACATGGGACTTCGGCTGGAGCGCACGGCCATCCTGGAAGTGGCGCGTCTGTTCAACGGGCGCGATCTGGGAGTGCACGGTTTTGCAGTTGCCAATGCACGGCTGGATGGCCCGCTGTCCAAAATCGAAGTCACCGGCGACTTGAACATCACAGATATTCATCGCTGGGATTTGATGCCGCCCAAGGGAGAAGGCTGGACACTCAATTATCGCGGCCAACTGGATATGCGTGCGCACCATCTCGAACTGGAGACCGTGGCGGCCGAAGGGCAAGTGGAACCCGTGTCCGTAAAACTGCGCCTAGCCGACTATCTGGCCGCGCCTAAGTGGGCCGCCAGCATTACTTTCCGCGATCTTCCCGCCGCGCCGCTGGTGGAAACCGCCCGGCACATGGGCGCTCCATTTCCACCCGGCGTCCAAGTGGAGGGCAAGGTGCAAGGCGCCATTGGCTATTCGAACGAAGGCGGATTGCAAGGCAAACTGCAGCTGGAGAACGCATCCATGAAAGTTCCACCAGCCGCGTCCGCCGAATTTGCTTCCGCCGCCGTCCTGATCACCAACGACAAGATTTCATTTGGTCCTGCCGCGGTCCAGATGGACAACGGACAGACGGCCGAGATCGAGGGCGAGTACGCGCTCGACAACAGCCATGCCGGCCTGAAAATCTCCACGCGCCAGTTGACCATCGCAGAGGTGCAATTGCGCGCCGAGCATGTCATCTCCGCGCCGCCGATTCCGTTGCTCGAGAAACTTCGGCAAGGCACCTGGAAAGGTTGGATCGCGTTCGACCGCATCGGCGACCATCCCGGCGTTTGGTCGGGCGAATACGATTTGCAGAACGCGTCCATGGAAATCCCGGGTGTTGCTGCACCGCTTCGCTTTACTTCAGCCTCGGTTGAAATGAAGAACAGCGGAATTCGCATCGACCACATCCGCGCGCATGTCGGCGCCCTCAAGCTGGACGGCGAGTATCGCTACGATCCGGACGCCGGCCGGCCGCACCGCATTCGCGTTCATGTCGGCGAAGTGCAACTCGCGGAAATCGAGCGGCTGATGCTGCCCACGCTTCGCCGCAACGAAGGATTTCTTGCGCGCACCTTCCGCCTTCGCAAAGAGACCCTCCCCAAGTGGCTTCAGGAACGTGAGGTGGAGGGCGCCATTCAAGTGGATACTCTGCTGAACGGCGATTCGCCCATGGGCGAGTTTCGCGCGCACCTGGTGTGGGACGGCCCATCCATTGTGTTGTCCAACGCCGATTGCCGCCTGGGTGACATGCATGCCACCGGCAAGGTGACTTTGAATGTGGATCAGCGCGCGCCCTCCTACCATCTGGCCGGCGCCATCGAGAACCTGGATTACCGCAACGGACAGCTCGACGTAGATGGCCAGCTCGATACCACCGGCACCGCGGAAAACCTGATACTCAACATCCGATCCCAAGGAACCTTCGAGGGCCGCGGGATCGAACTCTCGCCAGACACCGAGGTGAACGAGATCTCGGGATCCTACCGCGTGGCGCCGGCCTTTGGTATCCCGCGCCTCACGCTCTCGAATCTCCAAGTGGTGCAGGGCGCCGACAACTTGTCCGGCCAAGGCGCCAGCCAGCCCGACGGCCACATCGTACTGGATCTAATCAGCGGCAAGAAGCTGGTGCGGCTAACCGGCATGCTTCTACCAATGCATCCCGAGCCGCCGCCAGCGCGATAAACTGTGGCGCACGCACTCTTGCGTNNGCGTGCCGCGTCGGCACTCCTGCCGACGCTTGGTCTGCCCGTTCTGCGAGGTTTTGGGAAATTGGGCGCTTGCTCCCGCCGCCTGGTTCTTTCGCCAGCTTAGAACGTCCCAGAGTACCTATCAGTACCAGGGACCGATTCTCAAGCTGCATCCGGCACTCCACGCTGGATTGTGGGTAAGTTGTGCCGAGTGTTGCAAATCATCCTTGGTCTCACTTTTCTTTGTGCCTTGGAGATTCCCTTTCGCAACACGATTCTCCTAGGCCATAACGACTTCTCCACCTTCTACGCCGGCGCAAAGTTGGCGCACACTCCCGCTCTCTACAACCACGAAATCGTAAGGCAAACCGTTCGATCCGGGTGGCCGGATTCACCCGAGCAGGAGGTCTACCTCAGGGCGCCGTTCTACGCCGTGCTGCTTTCGCCGCTTCGAGCGTTCCCCTATCGCACGGCCTTGTTGATCTTCACTTGTCTGACCATGGGCAGCTTTCTATGGTTTGTAATTCGATTCTCAAGAGAATGCCGCGACCTGGCAATCCTGGCGGCATTTTCAATCCCCATGTTCTTGAACATCAATGGCGGCGCCGACGTCCCGTTGCTGCTGCCATTCCTCGGCGCGTTTGTGCTGCTCTCCCGGCGCGGACGCGATTTCGCAGCCGGATTCATCCTCGCATTCTGCGCCATCAAATTCCACCTGTTTGTCTTCGTGCCCATCTTGCTGTTGTTCAGGAAAAAATGGCGCATGCTGCTTGGTGCATCTGCCGGAACCGCGGTGCTCACGCTAGTTGGTGGAATCAGCTTAATCGGACCGTGGCTGAATGTGATGTTCAGCCCGCTCATCACCGGAATGCCTGTATGGAAGCTGTGTCCGGCGCCCAACATCCACGGTTTAGTGACGGTCCTCGGCCTCAGTCCGAAAATCGAGTTCCTGCTCGCCGGACTCGTCATCCTGTTCTTCGTTTGGCTTTGCCTTCGCGTTAACAACTTTGAATTGCTCCTCGCCGTGAGCCTCATTTGCGGGCTGCTGGTGAGCTTTCACAATTTCGCCTATGACGACCTTTTGCTGATGCCGGTGTTGGTGTTGGTCTCGCCGATACGGATACTTCGAAACTTAGCCGGCCTCGCGCTCACGCCAGTGGTCTATTTGGCGACATTCGCCGGTGGATTCTACAGCGCCATCCTGCCACTGATGTTGCTCGCGTTTCTGGGCGCCGTTTGGTTCGTGCATAAGGGCCGTTATATTGAAACCGGCCCGGTCGGTCAGGACATAGCAAGCAGTCAGGGAAGGGCTGGTTTCCTAAACATTGGAAGCGCCACCGCTTGAGCTGCTAGATGAGGTATGCTTCAAACCGAGCCGCGACGGGAACGGAGCGTGGATACATCGCAAAGCCGAACAGTGTTGGTAGCGCTTCCTTCCGGTCGCGGCTCGGAATGTGACGCACGGGTTTTGGGGCTTGACAAGGATAGAATGATATGTCATTCTATCCTTGAAAGCAGAAGCCATGGCCTACCGGACCACTCCCAAAATGGTGGAACGCAAGCAGGCCCGGCGTAACGCGCTGCTCACCGCCGCGATCCGTCTCTTCGGACGCAAAGGATTTCACGCCACCACCGTCCCCAAGATTGTCGCCGCCGCGCACAGCTCCACCGGCAGCTTCTACTTCTATTTCAAAAACAAGGAAGACATTTTCGCCGCTGCTTTGGAAGTGATCGGCGAGAGCATCTCGCAGGCGTTGAATGAAGCCATCGCCGCTGCCGGACCCGAGGTGCTCCGCCAGATGCGGACCGCGGTAAAAGCGCTGGTTCGATTCCTTGCGGACCACCCCGAGGAGGCTCGGATTCTAATTATCGAATCGTCCGGCCTCGGGAAACGCCTGGAAACCGTCCGGCGCAATCTTGTCGCGAGCCACACTCGGAGCGTCGAGCACGCACTTACCGCTATCCGCGGCCAGCTTCCTCCAATGGAGACAGCCGTTGTGGCCAGTTGCTGGGTCGGCGCAGTTTATGAATCCGTATTTCATTGGCTGGAACAACCGCCGGATCAGCGTCTACCAGCCGGCCAGCTCGCCCAGGCCATTGCCAGTTTCAATCTCCGCGCGGTGGGAGCCCCGCGAGAAGTGCTTCAGGAATGAGGAGGACGCATGTTCAACGACGTCCGTTATGCGTTGCGAGTACTCTCCCGCAACCCGAGCTTCACCGCCGTAGTGGTGTTCGCGCTGGCCATCGGAATTGGCGCAAACACGGCGATCTTCAGCATGGCCGATGCCATCATGTTTCATCCGTATTCATTCCGTGACCTGGACCGGATCGTGGCGCTGCGGGAGATGGTCCCTGCCGTGAGCGCGGAGCGGTACCAGGTTTCGGCGGGCAACTATTTCGATTGGAAGGAACAGAATCACGCTTTCGATCAGATGGCCGCCTCCCAGCGTTGGGATGCCACTGTGACCACGCCCGACGGCCAGCGCAACGTTCGCGCGTCCCTGGTGTCCCCGGAATTCTTTCCCTTGCTCGGCGTCAAGCCCATCGCTGGCCGGATGCTTTCCGCAGACAATCGTCAGCGCAATGAAGTACTGGTCAGCTATGGATTTTGGCAGCAGCGTCTCGGCCGCGATCCGCATGCAGTTGGCAGGCTGCTCCAGCTCAACGGTCTCAGCTACACCATCGCCGGTGTCATGGGAAGGGAATTCGACTTCCCGATGTTCACCGAAATCTGGTCGCCTTGGATCGTTACGCCGGAAACTAGCCGCGACAGGACCAAGCATGAGCTGCAGGTGATTGCTCATTTGAAATCAGGCGTCTCGCTCGCTCAAGCTCACGCTGAAATGCGGACCATCGCCATGCAATTGTCCAGAGAATTTCCGCTCACGAACGCAGGCCGCGGCGTGGACGTGATGTTGCTCCGCGATACCGTGGATGAATACGCGGCCCGGTTCATGTCCGTGGTGACGGCTGCGGTATTGTTCCTGCTGTTGCTCGCCTGCGCGAATGTCGCCAATCTGCAGTTGGCTCGCGGCGCTTCACGCCAGGCCGAGATGGCGCTGCGGTTGGCCCTGGGCGCCAGCCGTTGGCGAATCGTGCGCCAACTCCTGATGGAAGGCACAATACTGTCCTTTGTAGGAGCAGGTTTGGGTTTGCCGCTGGCGCTTTGGGGCCTGGTTGTGATCAAAGCGAATGTACCGGCGTTAATCGCTCGTCATCTCCCGGGCATGGTATACGCGCAGTTGGACGCGAGAATGCTGATCATCACTCTAGTTGCTGCGCTGCTGACAGGAATCGCGTTCACAATTCCCG